>JANQIT010000227.1 GCA_028282025.1 Hwanghaeella sp.
TCCCGCGAGCGCGCCAAACGCGAAGAAGCCTGGACCAAGCTGGAAGAGAGCTACGCCGCGAACGAACGCGTCACCGGCTCGATCTTCGGCCGCGTCAAAGGCGGCTTCACCGTCGATCTGGGCGGCGCGGTCGCCTTCCTGCCGGGCAGCCAGGTGGATATCCGCCCGGTGCGCGACGTCACCCCGCTGATGAACACGCCGCAGCCCTTCCAGATCCTGAAAATGGACCGCAGCCGCGGCAACATCGTCGTCTCCCGCCGGGCCGTCCTGGAAGAGACCCGCGCGGAACAGCGCAGCGAACTGATCGAAAACCTGAAGGAAGGCATGGTGCTGGAAGGTGTTGTGAAGAACATCACCGATTACGGCGCCTTCGTCGATCTGGGCGGTGTGGACGGTCTGCTGCACGTCACCGACATTTCCTGGAAGCGCATCAACCACCCGTCGGAAGTCCTTACTTTCGGCGAAACCGTCAAGGTTCAGGTCATCCGCTTCAACGCCGAAACCCAGCGCATCAGCCTGGGCATGAAGCAGCTTGAAGCCGATCCGTGGGAAGGCGTCGACGCCAAATACCCGCTGGGCGCGCGCTTCACCGGCACGGTCACGAACATCACCGATTACGGCGCGTTCGTGGAGCTGGAGCCGGGCATCGAAGGTCTGGTCCACGTCTCCGAAATGAGCTGGACCAAGAAAAACGTCCATCCCGGCAAGATCATCTCCACCAGCCAGGAAGTCGATGTCATGGTTCTGGACATCGATCCCTCCAAGCGCCGGATCAGCCTGGGCATCAAACAGTGCCTGAGCAATCCGTGGGAAGACTTCGCCGCACTGCACCCGGTCGAAACCGAAATCGAAGGCGAGATCAAGAACATCACCGAATTCGGTCTGTTCATCGGTCTGGCCGGCGATATCGACGGCATGGTGCACATGTCCGACATCTCCTGGGACAAATCCCCGGAAGAGGCACTGGCCGAGTTCAACAAGGGCGACATGGTCAAAGCCAAGGTGCTGGACATCGACACCGACAAGGAACGCATCAGCCTGGGCATCAAGCAACTGGGCAGCGATCCCTTCGCCGATGCGATGGGCGAGGTCAAAAAAGGCAGCGTCGTCACCTGTGTCGTCAGCAAGGTCGTGGACAACGGCATCGAAGTCCTGGTCAACGACAATGTGCCGGGCTTCATCCGCAAGGCGGACCTCAGCCGCGACCGTTCGGAACAGCGTCCGGACCGTTTCGCCCAGGGCGAGAAGGTCGACGCCAAGGTCACCGCGATCGACAAGTCGTCGCGCAAGCTGACCCTGTCGATCAAGGCCTACGAACAGGCTGAAGAGAAAGAAGCGATGGAGAACTACGGCAGCTCCGATTCCGGGGCGTCGCTGGGCGACATCCTGGGCGCCGCGTTGCAGCAGCGCGAACAGGAAAACGCCAAAGACTAGTTTTCCGGGTTACAGGCCGGTATAAGCCCATCGCGGTGGATCGCCGCGATGGGCTTTTCTTTTGGGCGTAAGCGGTGTGAATCGACCGCCTTGCGCTTGACGGGGAACGCCCGGCAGGGCAACATTTTTCAGTCACTTGAACAGCTTGTCCAATGATCGCCGGTCCGACACGCCGATGGGCCGGTCAGGGCGGTTGCGGCGGCGGCCGGCGTTTCCGGTTCGGCGGTCGTGCGTGGGACGCCGGAAAGAACAGTCGAAGGGGCGGTATCGGCCAAGGGCGATCCGCCGGGGCCGCGCAGCGGCAAGCAGGGGGTAAGTATGACACGGTCCGAATTGATCGCAACGATCGCACAGCAGAACCCGCATCTGTATCACCGGGATGTTGAGCGCATCGTCACCACGATCTTCGAAGAGATTTCCGGGGCCCTGTCCCGGGGCGACCGGGTGGAATTGCGCGGTTTCGGGGCCTTTTCGGTGAAGAAGCGCGGGGCCCGCGTGGGCCGCAATCCGCGGACGGGGGAGTCGGTGGCCGTCGACGCCAAGGCCGTCCCCTTCTTCAAGACCGGCAAGCAGCTGCGCGAACGCCTGAACGACGAGTGACGCCCCCGCCTCTGCACGGGGCGGAAAATATATCTCCGTGACATATATTGCGCTGGCCTTTTTCCAGCGGACTGTGACAATTGAGGAGGGGTGAGCGCCGCCGCCCCCGCCCGATACTGTCTCCGGAGATGTCCGTCATGCGGTTCATAATCAGCACGCTAGTCCTT
The DNA here is from genome assembly GCA_028282025.1 of Hwanghaeella sp. Taxonomy (GTDB): domain Bacteria; phylum Pseudomonadota; class Alphaproteobacteria; order UBA8366; family Aestuariispiraceae; genus Hwanghaeella. The sequence goes on from JANQIT010000227.1 coordinate 2,202, forward strand.
CTGATCGTGGCGGTTCCCGCCGCCGTATTCGCCGTCTCCAACGAGAGCACGGTCGTTCTGCGGGTCTGGCCGCTGCCGTTCGAGGTGGAGATCTATATCTATCTGCTGGTCTTCATTCCCTTGGTGGCCGGTTTGTTCATCGGCTATGGCTATGCCGTCCTGACCGGCGGCAAGACGCGCCGGCGGGCGCGGGAGAGCGCGCGGGAGGCGAACGGCCACAAACGGCGGATCGCCGAGCTTGAAACCGAGCTTGAAAACCTCAAGGGCGGTGATAAAGAGGCTAAGGTCACGCTTCCCGCCACCGTCGAGACGCCCGGGGGCCGGGCGGCGGCCTAATCGCAAACGAAGAGTGACGGGGTCCAGGACGCCGTCCATATCCGGGGAAAAGAGGGCATGAGCGACAGCTACGACGCGATCGTCATCGGCGCCGGCGTGATCGGCGCGGCGGTGGGATACGAACTCGCCAAGAAGGGATGGAAAACGCTTAACATCGACCGCAATCCGGTCGCGGGCTATGGATCCACCAGCGCGAGCTGCGCCATCATCCGGGTTCACTATTCGACCTATGACGGCTGCGCCCTTGCCTATGAAGGCTTCCACTACTGGGAGAACTGGCAGTCTTATCTTGGGGCCGGGAGCGAGGACGGCCTGGCCAAATTCGTCCAATGCGGCTGCATGGTCTATAAGGTGGACGCCAACAACAAGTTGGAAACCGTGATGGCCCGCGCCCGTGAATTGGGCGTGCCGATGGAAGAATGGACGCCCGAACAAATCAAGGAGCGCCTGCCCTTCGTCGATACCAGCCGCTTCACGCCGGCCAAGGCGCTGGACGACCCGGATTTCGGCAAGAAAGCGGGCGGCCAGATCTATGGCGCGGCCTTCTTCCCGACCGCCGGCTACGTGAACGACCCACAGCTTTCCGCGCAGAACATCGCCGCGGCCTGCGAGCGCAAGGGCGGTGAATTCCTCTACAAGGCCTCCGTCGCCGAAATTCTGCAGGAAGACGGGCGCGCCGTCGGCGTCAAACTGGAAGACGGACGCGAGATCCGGGCCAAGGTGGTGGTCAATGTCGCCGGCCCGCATTCCTCCAAAGTCAACGACATGGCGGGCGTCAGCGACGGTTTCAACATCAAGGTCGGCGCCCTGAAGCAGGAGGTTTCCCACGTCCCCTCGCCGCCGGGTTTCGATTACGAAAACCAGGGATTTGTTGTTTCCGACAGCGACATCTCCGTCTACAGCCGGCCGGAGACCGGGAACCACGTCCTGATCGGGTCGGAAGACCCGGAATGCGACCCGCGCATTTTCGTCGATCCGGACGATTGGGACGAAAGCTTCACGGACCAGTGGAAGGTCCAGGTCTACCGCCAGGCGCAGCGCTATCCCACACTCGGCGTCACCCCGCCGGTCAAGGGCGTGACCGCGCTGTACGACGCATCGGACGACTGGATTCCGATCTATGACAAGACGGATCTGCCGGGCTTCTACGTCGCCATCGGCAGCAGCGGCAACCAGTACAAGAACGCTCCCGTCGCCGGCAAACTGATGGCCCACCTGATCGAGGCTTGCGAGAACGGGCACGACCACGACAGCGACCCAATACAGTTCCACCTGGACCATATCGGCCGCGACGTCAGCTTGGGCTTCTATTCCCGCAAACGGGAAATCAATACCGAGAGCAGCATGTCGGTGTTGGGGTAAGTCCCGAGACGATCGAGACAAGCGTCGGTTCAGTCTAGTTCGGCCCGGTAGTCGTACCTCTCTTCTTGTGACGGTCTCATTAACGAGACCGTAACTGTTTACAGCGTCGTCGAATTCAGCTACGCCAATTCTCGCGAGACGAGACCCGAAGGGACCCGGTTCTCGCGACACGAGAGTGTGTAAACAAAAAAGCCCCCTAGCAGCTGCAACTACTAGAGGGCTTCCACACAGTGTTTAGACACACTTCCCAGGTTTTGGAGACCCGGGGCGGAGGGGTTTGGACCCTCCTCCCTACTGGTGTACCTCCTGTTTATGGGCGTTCGGTTTTTGTGTCAAAGCTACCGGCACTGTGGATAACGGGGACAGCGTATAATTCTGTGGATAACTACCTTATTAGCTCACACCCCGCGATCTAAGCGCTAGTGGTGAATCCATATCGCCCCCAATAGTTGCATTATACCTTGAATGTGTGCACTGACTCTGAGCAGCAGGAACCCCAGCCATGGCCCATCCACGCCCGACCACGCCTGAGCAACGCGTCCTGGTGGCGCTGGATACGCCCGATGTGGACCGCGCCGTCACTCTGTCGCGGGAGTTGGTCGGCTCGGTCGGCGGGGTGAAGCTGGGGCTGGAATTCTTCAACGCCAACGGGCCGCAGGGGGTCGCCCAGGTCACCCGCGGCACGCTGGAGGAAACGCCGCACGGCCAGCCGGTGCCGCAGCAGCCTCTGTTCCTGGATCTGAAGTTCCACGACATTCCAAACACGGTCGCGGGCGCGGTCCGCTCCGTCATGCCGCTGACGCCCTTCATCCTGAACGTTCATGCGGGCGGCGGACCGGCGATGATGAAGGCGGCGCTGGACGCGGTCAATTTTGCCGCCGAACCGCTGGGCACCGTGCGTCCCGTCCTGATCGCGGTCACGGTGCTGACCAGCATGGACGACGGCGACCTGGACGCGGTGGGCCAGCGCGGCCCCGCCGGCGATCAGGCCGTGCGTCTGGCGGAACTGACCCAGAAATGCGGGTTGGACGGGGTTGTCTGTTCGCCGCACGAGATTGCGCGCATCCGCGAGGCCTGCGGCCCCGACTTCCGCCTGATCGTGCCCGGCATCCGCCCGGCGGGCAGCGCGACGGGCGACCAGAAACGGGTGATGACGCCCCGGCAAGCGGTGGAGGCCGGCGCCGACTGGATCGTCATCGGCCGCCCGATCACCGCAGCGCAGGACCCGGCGGCGGCGGCCAAGGCCATCGCGGACGAACTGAACGGCTGATCCCGCATCCGGCGCCGGCGTCCGCGCCCGGACACCTTGACATTCGCATCCCAAACCCATGCGATGGGCGCGGGAAAACAGTTTTTGGGGGTGCATCATGCAACGGGTAGACTGTCCCCTTCCCGCGTTCGGGCGGCGGTTGAGACGGCTGCGCCGGGCCATGGGTGTGAAGCAAGCCGCCCTGGCCGAAATGATGGCGGTCGATCAGGCAACGGTGTCGCGCTGGGAAAACGGCGCGCAGTTGCCCGGGCGTCCGGTGCAGGAAGCGGTTCTGAATACACTCGGCGCCCAGCGCACGGACGACCGCGCGCTGCGGCGGCTGGTCGAAACATCGACGGACGCTGTACATCTGGTGGAGGAGGCCAGCCATATCTGCCTCGCCTATTCCAAGAACCGCGCCATGGAATGGAAACAGTGGCCGGGCAGTTTGATCGGCACCTCGCTGTGGCGTTTCGCAACCGATGAAATCCGGCAGGCCGAATACGAGTTGACGGACGAGGGCTGGTGGGACGCGCACCTGCCCGAACCCAAACGCTTCCGGACATCGGCGGCTTATCATGACGAGATCACCATCCGCGCCGGCGCGATCCTGTGGGAGCGCCTGTACCTGGCGGACGGAACGCCGGTCCGGCTGGTCAGCGGCGGGCGCAGGGCCGCATAATTTATGCGTGGCCCCGGTCGGGGGCCGTTGCTATCAAGCGCACATGCGCGGCAACATGAGAACCCTGGTCCTGATCTTTCTGCTGTGGGCCGCCGGCCTGTGCGCCGCCGGACAGTTCGCCAAAATCGCCGTTCCGTTCGCCGCTTTCCAGGCCCTGTACCCGGATGCGGGCGGCACGGTCGGGTGGCTTCTGTCACTGATCAGTCTCGTCGGCGCGGGTTTCGGCCTGATCGCGGGGGCGCTGGTGCATCGGGCGGGGCTTCGCCGGGTGCTGCTCGGCGGCCTGGTCCTGGGGGCGGCCCTGTCATTCTGGCAGGCGACCCTGCCCGGCATTCCGGTTTTCGCCGCCAGCCGGATTCTGGAAGGCGTCTCCCATCTGGCCATCGTCATCGCCGCGCCGACCCTGATCGCCCAAGTCAGTTCCGACCGGCTGCGCGGGGCCGCAATGGCGTTGTGGAGCAGTTTCTTCGGCGTGTCCTTCGCGCTGGTCGCCTGGGTCGGCCTGCCGCAGGTCGCGGTCTTCGGTCTGCCCCCGCTGTTCATCCTGCATGGCGGCCTGATGCTGCTGATCG
>JANQIT010000240.1 GCA_028282025.1 Hwanghaeella sp.
GCCCCGCCGGAATACGCCAGCATCGACCTGAAGGCCGCCCTGAAGATCTCTCCCTTGGGACTGTTCGGTTCCGCGGTGGCTGGGGCGATGACAATGGCCTTTTACGGGGTCGGCCCCGTATACGGCCTGCTGCAGGGCTTCAGCACGGCGGAGGTCGCGCTGCTGATGGCGCTGGCGCCGGCGGGCAATCTGTTCATTCAATTGCCGTTCGGCTTCGTTTCCGACCGCCTGGACCGGCGCGCCGTACTGCTGGTCGTCTCAATCGGCGGATTGGTTGCCGGCCTCCTGATCGGGCTTCTGGACCTGCGGGCCGTCGGCGGTCTGGTTCTGGTCATCATGCTCTTCGCCGTGCTGGCCGGGTGTATGGAAACGATCTATTCGGTCTCCGCAGCCCATGCGAGCGATCACGCAGTGCCGGGCCAACATGTGTCTCTGGCAGGCACCCTGCTGTTCGCCTGGAGCCTCGGCGCCTTCGCGGGGCCGGCGGGCGGCACGGTCTTTCTGGCGACGCTCGATCCGGGATCGCTCTTCCTGATGTTCGCCGCGGCCTGTCTTCTCTTCAGCCTGTTCATCCTGTGGCGCTTCACCAGACGCGGCACGCCGGACGACGCACTGCAGGAGGATTTCGTGGCCGTATCCGCGACAGCGCCGATCCAGGCGCACCCGGACGCCTATGTCGAGGAACTAGCCGACAGCACCCCCGACGAGCCGGCCGCCGACCCGCAAAAAGGATGATCCAACCGACCATTTTGACGTATAGTGTTTAGAGGCGGTCAAAGGAAAGGTTCACCATGGTTTATACCTTAGCCAATGTGCCGGAAGAAAAGCTCTCCGAAATCAAGACGTTGGAGCAGGAACTCGGCACGTCCCTACTGGCGATGTCCCAGGTTGAGGTACAGCCGGCGCGGCTGGACCGGGATAAACTCTCCCGTATCCAGACCCTGGAAAACGAACTGGGTGTGGTGCTCGTCGCCGTCAATTCTTAGAACATCGTCTCAATAGCGCCGCCATCGGCAAGGCGGTGGCGCTTAACCGGGCGTGAGTGTTACTCGGCCGCGTGAAGCAACCCGGAAGACACGTCTTTCGCCGCCGGCCTGCCGTCTTCAAGAGCGATCATGATGGCGTCCACATGCTCACCCAGCGGATTGAAAAAACCATCGTCGCTGAGTCCCTCGGCGGTCAGTATCTCCGACAGCAAGGCATAGACCTCGTGCATCTCCGACTCGGTTAGACCGACCAGACAGTGCCCATCCTCCGACGCATCTTTGGCGTCGTGATAGCGTTCGCGCAAAACAGGGTCCATCGTGCAACCCAGCAGCAAATCGATATCGCCGCTGGCAAGCCGGAAATAGGTCTGAGTCATTTCGCACCGCATGCTTGCATCACCTTTTCCATCACGCGTCCCCTTCGCCCTTGCCAGGGAAAATGGCGCGTTCCATGTTTCCGCTCCACTGATATCGATCAGGATTATCCGCACATTCTCCTGGCCGTTTCATAAAATGCCGGGGAATGACGCTTAACGTTCCGGCGACTCCCCGTCGCTGCACGGCCGCGTCTGCCAGACCGTCCGTTATGTATGAAAAGAATGGCCGACAATGGTTAACACCGCGATAAAACGCCGAGAAAAAGAACCAGACCACGCAGCCGGCACCCTTTAGGAAGGGTCAGATCTCCAGACGGCAATAGCGTCGCGCGTTCAATCGGGTCCACAGAGACACCGAGTCTGCGCTTCCAACCGGTAAGGTGGCGCGCCGTTACGCCCGTTGCATCGCAAGCGGCGTCCGACGCAGTCCGGACGGGCGGGCACGGCGTCTGCGCTGGCGTCAGAACGGACACAAGCGCTGTTAGATAGCATCCTCCGGCCCAAGCCCTGCTTGGGATTCCCGCTGCGAAACAAGCGGCGCGATAAGTAACAGCGCCTGTTCCGCACTCGTTGCGCGAAGGCGATTTCCGCCATTCTCCCGCTCTTCCGCTAGAACCACTTGGCCCATGGCAAGCCTCCGGGTTACGCCGCTCTGCAAAACGATATCGACGCCGCCACGCAACAGCGCGGTAAGTTGGCGCACGCCGGAAACCAGTTCCGATGCGTCAAACCCCGTCGGATAGCACGCCAGCCGGAAGCCTCGAATAGCATACATCGCCGACATAGCTCCGGCGGGGCCTGCTTCCAGAAAGGGCGCAACGCACTCTTCGAAATTCACCCATCCCTCACCACTGTCGAACACGCGCATGTAGGAACCCCCCCGGCATCCCCGGATACCGGGCGCTCGATAGGATTTACGAGATCATCGTCTACCGCCAGAAACAGGGTCGAAAGCGCTTCGTCATCGACGGAAAAACTCTGATGCCCCTTCCCCGCGGTGTCGCCGACGAACAGGATATCGCCGGGACCGAAGATCCGCACGACGCCATCCTCGCTTGCGCGTACTCCCAGACGTCCCGACAGGTTAATGACGAAGCGCCGCCGGGGCGCAGGATGGTAATCGTAGTGGAAAGGCGCAGGCACGGTCCGGAAGGCGATGCTTTTCGCGGGGACCAGGTCGGTCGCCGCCGCGCCATCCATATCCGGAGACAGTGGCAGATCCACATCCTCGAAATATGTCAGACCGTCTTCCCCGGTGAACGTCCTGGTATAGTGCATCGCCGCCCCTTCCTGTCCCGCGCGCAAGCTTCCGCCACCCCGCCGCCCGGGTCCAGCACCGTCGCAATCACAGTTCTATCAGCCTGTCCGGTAACCTCTCGCACCGGCGGGAAAATCCGATACAGTCTGATGAGTCTCAACCGGCGACGATCTGCGCATTCCCATGAACTTCGAGATGGACCGACTGCTTTCCTGGATTACTCCCGCCGCGCTGCTGTTCGCCGCCTGGAGCGGTTCCGCAACCGCGCAGGACTGCGGCGCGCCCGGGTCCCCCTGCCAAACGGAAAGCGGGGTCTATAACGCGGTCCTGCCCGACGACGCGTCCGACAGCGTCCGCCTGCCCGCCTTTCTGCACCTGCACGGGCTCGGCGGTAGCGGCGACAAGGTCGTCGGCAATAAAAGGTTCGCGCGTGCGATCACCGGCCAGGGCTATATGCTGATCGCGCCGACCGGCCTTCGCTGGGCGGGCGGCGGCCCGACCGATTGGTCCGTCCGCGACGGCAGCCCGGCGGAGCGGGACGAGGAAGCCTTTATTCTGGAAGTGATCGCCGACGCGGAACGCCGGTTCGATCTGGACCGGAAGAGGATCATCCTGTCCGGTTTCTCCCGCGGCGGCTCCATGGTCTGGGACCTGGCCTGCCACGCGCCGCAGCATTTCGCCGCATTCGCCCCGGGCGGCGGCGGCTTCTGGCGGCCACTGCCGAGGCAATGCAAATCTCCGGTGCGTCTCTTTCACGTGCATGGGTGGAAAGACCGGGTCGTGCCATTGGAAGGACGCAAAATTCCCGAAAAGCCGATCCACCAGGGCAATCTGTTCGCCGGTATTCAGATTTTCGGCGCGGCCAACGGATGCGCGTTGGAACGGCCGTTGGAGGCGGAAATTGCGGACCCACTGTGGATCAAGACCTTCGTCGACTGTACCGAAGGGTCCTCTCTGAAATTCGCCGTTCACCCAGGCGAACACCAATTGCCGAAAGGATGGGCTGCCACCATCGCCGCCTGGTTCGAGGGCGTGGCGTCGACCGATTGAGCGCTTGCGCCCCGCCTGAAATCCGGCGCCTTTACGTGCGCGTGCCCTGTCACTTTAGTCTGGAACAGAGGCCACCGGCCCCCTAAGAACGTGGGATTGGGGGAAACGCAGTGGACTTCCTGGACCTTTCCGTAATCCTGGCGAACCTTGTCGTCGGCATGGCGACTTTCGTGCAGGCGTCGGCCGGCTTGGGGTTCGCCATGCTGGCGATACCGCTTCTGGCGGTGATCGACTTGTCCTATGTGCCGGGCCCGACTCTTTTCGTCTCGCTGTTCCTGACGCTCGTCATGTTCGTGAAGGGCCGATCCGCTATCGTTTATAAGGAAATCGTCACGATGTCGCCTGCCTTGGTGGCCGGCACCGTGCTGGGTGCGCTGACCATCGATCTGATACCGCAGGATGTTCTTGGCATCGCCTTCGCCGCGCTGATCCTCGCCGGCGTCGCGATGACAGTCTTCGCCCGGCCCATCGCTTTAACGCGGGCCTCGCTGCTGGGCGGCGGGTTTGCGTCCGGCCTGATGGGGACGATTTCCGGGATACACGGCCCACCGCTGGTGCTTCTGTATCAGAGGGAAGCGATTGAGAAGACGCGCGCCACCATCGCGCTTATCTTCTGCATCGCCTATATCCTCTCCCTCACGGGACTCACGGCGGTCGGACAGTTCGGGACGGACGGATTGTTGCGCGGTCTGTCCATGCTGCCCGGACTGCTGATCGGCTTCGCCCTGGCCTTGAAGGCGCGCCATCTGTTCTCCACCCGCTTTCTGCGTCTCTCCATGCTGTCGATCGCCAGTGCAAGCGCCATCGTATTGCTGACGAAGTCGCTGACGGCCGTCTAAGAAGCCCTTTTGAAGCAACGGAGGTCCCGCCAAGGGCCGGCGCGAAAAGGGCGCACCGTCCGACGGCGCGCCCATTTCGAAAAAACGGAAATGAAAGCGACTCAGGCGCTGAGGCTGTAGGTCCCCATATACCCGGCTTCGGCGAGGGTATGCTGCTTGATCTTCGCCAGCGCATCGCCGCCGCCGAAATTGCCCGAAAGGCCGAGGCTCTCCACATCCAACGCATAGACCGTGAAGTGATAGTGATGGACGATGCTGTCATTCCAGGGCGGGCACGGGCCGTCATAATCGCCGTAATCCCCACCCATGTCCGGGTCTCCCGCGAACCAGCCGGTATAATCGTTGATCCCGGCAACACCGTAATCGCGCGCGCCGGTGGGTTTCCCCTTCGCGGTCACGCCGCTGGAGGCCGCCCCCTCCCCAATCCCGGAAACACCGGCCGGCACGTCGACGACGACCCAATGGTAGAAATCGACCCTCGGCAGATCAGCGGGCACCGTCTTGCCTTCCTGGTTCACATCCTCTCCCGACGACGGCACGTCCGGATCGTGGCAGATGATGGCGAAGGACTTCGTTCCCTCCGGCGCGCCGGACCAGGAAATCGCCGGGTTCAGATTGTCGCTGAGCGCCACATGGTCCGTCTCGGACTTCTTCCCGAAAGCGTATTTCTCTGGGATAGGTGCGCCATCCGCCCAGCCGTCGATGGTTACCGTGAATTCAGTCATTATCGTACTCCCATATCGGATTGGACCGCGCATTGCCGCGATGCCGGTTTGGGATCCTTATAGCGCAAGACCGACGGCCGCGACCAACCAATCCGTCGAATAGGATGGGAAACCGTTCCGCCGCAAGGACGCTGTGATAATCAGGCGGCAACCTTCTCCGCACCCCGCGCTTCCGGCTCATACGCCAACACCGGCGAGAGCCATTGCTCCACCTCCGCCAACGTCATCCCCTTTCGCGCGGCATAGTCCTCCGCCTGGTCCCGGCCGATATGGCCGATACCGAAATAGCGGCTATCGGGATGGCTGAAATAGAGGCCCGAGACAGCAGCAGCCGGCCACATGGCGCAGGATTCCGTTAGTGTCAGGCCGATCCGTTTCGGCGCATCCAACAGATCGAACAATAACCCCTTCTCCGTATGGTCGGGACAGGCGGGATAGCCGGGCGCGGGTCGGATGCCGCGATAGGATTCAGCGATCAGCGCATCGTTGTCGAGATCTTCGTCAGGCGCATAACCCCAAAGGTCGCGGCGGACACGCCGATGCATCAGTTCAGCAAGCGCCTCCGCAAGTCGGTCCGCCAACGCCTTTACCATGATTGCGTCAAAGTCGTTGTGCTTGCCCTCAAACCGCTCGGCGATCCTGTGCGCTTCCGGCCCGGCGGTAACCGCGAAGCCCCCGATCCAGTCCGGCGTCCCGGCATCCTCCGGCGCGACGAAATCGGCAAGGCAGAGGTTAGGCCGCCCGCCGCTCTTGTTCGCCTGCTGACGCAGGAAACGGAAGGTTGCGCGTTCGCGGGCCTGCGTTTCGTCCGTGTAGAGCACCACATCGTCGCCCCGCGACGCAGCCGGCCAGAACCCGACCGTAGCGCGGGGCGTGAACCATTCCTCCTCCACGATCCGTGTCAGCATCGCCTGCGCCTTGGCGAGAAGATCGCGAGCGACCACTCCTTTCTCGCTATCTTCCAGCACGCGCGGATAGGCGCCGCGCACGCCCCAGGCATGGAAGAAGGGCGTCCAGTCGATATGCTCGGCAATCTCCGCCAGTCTCAGATCCTCGATGGTCCGCGCCCCGATGAAAGAGGGGCTGGACGGTACATATCCCTGCCAGTCGAGCTTCAAACGGTTCGCCCGCGCCGCGCTCAAAGGCGTGGCCGCCTGCGTCCGTTGCGTCCCCGCCTTGCCGTCGCGGATCGCCCTATAGCGATCCGCCGTTTCTGTGAGGAATGCCTCCTTGGCCTGCGGCGAAAGCAGTTTGGAAACCGTCGCCACCGCGCGCGACGCATCGTCCACATGCACCACGCCATGTTCGTATTCGGGTGCAATCTTGATCGCCGTATGTTTGCGGCTGGTGGTCGCCCCGCCGATCAGCAGGGGTATGGTGAAGCCCTGGCGCTGCATTTCGGCGGCAACCTCCACCATCCTGTCCAGGCTGGGCGTGATCAGACCGGACAGCCCGATGATATCGACATCCTCTTCCCGCGCCACCTGCAGGATCTTTTCCGTCGGCACCATGACGCCAAGGTCGATCACTTCGTAGTTGTTACATTGCAGAACCACACCGACGATGTTCTTTCCGATGTCGTGCACATCGCCCTTCACGGTCGCCAGCAGGACCTTGCCCTTGCCGGACTTGTCCCCCGGTTTCCTGTCCGCCTCCATAAAGGGGATCAGGTGATTGACGGCCAGTTTCATCACCCGCGCGCTCTTCACCACCTGGGGCAGGAACATCTTGCCGGACCCGAACAGGTCGCCAACCGTATTCATGCCGTCCATCAACGGCCCTTCGATCACTTCCAGCGGCCGGTCGGCTTCCTGACGCGCCTCTTCCGTATCGTCCACGACATGCCGGTCCAGACCATTGACCAGCGCGTGCCGCAAACGCTCGCGCACGGGTTCCTTCCGCCACTTGTCGTCTTCCCCCTTCTTCGTGACGCCGCCCTGTCCCTTGTACTCCTCGGCCAGTTCCAGCAGGCGTTCGGTCGCGTCATTGCGGCGATTGAGGATCACGTCCTCCACCGTCTCGCGCAAGCGCTTTGGGATTTCGTCATAGATATCGATCTGGCCCGCATTGACGATGGCCATGTCCATGCCGGCCTTGATGGCGTGGTACAGGAAGACTGAATGCATGGCGCGCCGCACCGCCTCATTCCCCCGGAAGGAGAAAGAAAGGTTGGAGACCCCGCCGGAGACATGACACTCCGGCAGCGCTGTGCGGATGCGACGCGTCGCCTCGATAAAGGCGACGCCGTAATCATTATGCGCCTCGATCCCGGTGGCCACCGCGAAAATGTTCGGGTCGAAGATGATATCTTCCGAACGGAACCCCGCATCCCCGGTCAGAAGCGCATGACTGCGCTTGGCGATCGCCACCTTGCGGTCGGCCGTTTCCGCCTGGCCGTCTTCGTCGAATCCCATGACAACGACGGCGGCCCCCAGTTTGCGGACTTCCCGCGCCTCCCGAAGAAAGGCGTCCTCTCCCTCTTTCAGGCTGATGGAGTTCACGACGCATTTACCCTGGGCGCATTTCAGACCGGCTTCGATCACCGACCATTTGGAGGAATCCACCATAATCGGCACACGGGAGATATCGGGCTCCGCTGCGATCAGGTTCATGAAGGTTTTCATCGCCGCTTCGGAATCGAGCAGGCCGTCATCCATGTTAATATCAATGATCTGTGCGCCGGCCTCGATCTGCTGACGGGCGACCTGAAGGCCGCCCGCATAGTCTTCCGCCTGGATCAGTTTCCGGAACCTGGCGGACCCGGTGACGTTGGTCCGTTCCCCAACATTGACGAAAGAGCCGATCATTGCGTGCGAAGCTCAAATGGTTCCAGGCCCGAAAGCCGCAAGGTCGCGGTCCGGCCCGGTACACCTCTTGGGTCGATACCGTCGACCGCTTCCGCAATGGCACGGATATGGTCCGGCGTGGTGCCGCAGCAGCCGCCGACCAGATTGACCAACCCGTCTTTCGCCCAGTCCCCCAGCGCCGCCGCAGTTTCTTCCGGCGTTTCGTCATATCCGCCCAATTCGTTCGGCAGCCCTGCATTGGGATAGGCGCTGATGCGAACATCGGCGATACGCGCCAATTCGGCGATATGGGGCCGCATTCCGTCCGCACCAAGCGCGCAGTTCAGGCCCACGCTGAACGGCTCCGCATGCTCGACGGAGGTCCAGAAGGCTTCCGGCGTCTGGCCGGTCAGCGTACGGCCGGACAGGTCGGTGATTGTCCCGGAAATCATCACCGGCAGCCTTGTCCGTTTCTCCCGGAAGACGGACTGGACCGCGTAGATCGCCGCCTTTGCGTTCAGCGTGTCGAAGATGGTTTCGATCAGGATCAGATCCGCCCCGCCGTCGATCAGGCCGCGGCAGGCTTCGCTATAGGCGTTTACCAGCGTGTCGAAATCGATTGTCCGGTGCGCGGGGTCCGTAACGTCGGGAGAGATGGAGGCCGTTTTGTTGGTCGGGCCGATGGCGCCCGCCACGAACCGGGGTTTCAACGGCGTCAGCGCCGTCCACTCATCCGCCATGGAATCCGCCAGCCGCGCCGCCGTCAGGTTCAATTCATAGGACAGGTCTTCCAGCCCGTAATCTTCCTGAGAGACCGCATTGGCGTTGAAGCTGTTGGTGGTGACGATATCCGCGCCCGCTTCCAGAAAGTCGTCATGGATGGACTTGATCAGTTCCGGCTGGGTCAGCGACAGCAACTCGTTGTTCCCGAACAAGTCCGCCCCGTGCTTCGCGAACCGAGCCCCGCGATAGACTTCCTCCGTCGGCGACTGGGCCTGGATCATAGTGCCCATGGCGCCGTCCAGGACCAGAATGCGCTCCCGCGCGGCGTCCGTCAGGCATTCGATATGGTTGGGATAGGTCGTCATGATAGGTCTCCTGTATCGGGTTTTCAGGCGGCCGCCCGCTGTTCCGCGGCAAGGCCGCCCGCCGCGCAGATATCGAGGGTCAGTTCCGCCCGGTTCAATGTGTAGAAGTGAAAGGCGTCGACGCCCGCCGTCCGAAGGGCGTCGACCTGCTTCACAGCGATATCGCGGGCGACCTTGTGGGCGGCTCCGGCATCGCCATCGATCCCACGGAAGGCGTCGACAACCCAGCCCGGCACAGGGGCGCCGCAATCCGCACTGAAACTCAGCAGAGTATGGATGTTCTGAATCGGCAGAATGCCGGGCACGATCTCAATACCGGCCCCGGCCCTGGCCGCTGCATCCCGATAGCGCAGAAAGGCGTCCGTATCGAAGAAGAACTGGGTGATCGCCCGGTCCGCGCCCGCGTCCGCCTTGCGTTTCAGGTTTTCGATATCCGCCGCCGGGCCGTCCGATTCCGGATGACCTTCGGGAAAGGCGGCGACGCTGATTTCAAAATCCGCGATGCGCTTCAATCGGCGCACCAGATCGGACGCATGACGGTAGCCGTTCGGGTGAGGAACCGCGCCAAGCGCCCCCTTTCGCGGCGGGTCCCCGCGCAGCGCGACGATCCTGTCGATTCCTTCCGCCCATAGGGCGCGGGCCACCCGGTCCACTTCCGCGGCCGGTTGCCCGACACAGGTCAGGTGGGAAGCGACACTGATTGAGGAGGCCGCGCGCACCGCACGAATGGCGGTCAATGTCGGTTCGCGTTCGGACCCGCCCGCGCCATAGGTCACCGATGCAAATCGCGGCGTCAGTTCCTCCAGCCGGCGCACGGTTTCCAACAGCGTCGCTGCGCCCCGCTCCGTTTTCGGCGGGAAAAACTCAAAAGAGAGATCCGGTTTCGACATAGGCCCAAAGCCTTTCCTATCTGTGCGTTGGATGTCAGTTATGCACAAATATATCTAAATATCAAGTTTTCTTGATTTCTTGATTTTTCTAAGAAAGTCATGGGACTCTCATGGCGGGGCGCAGGCCCCGGTTTGACAGCATAAAGGTGCTTGATGGAAACAATGCTGCAGGCGTTGCGGGCGGCGGGCGAACAGACCCGTCTACGGATACTGGCGCTGTGCGCACATCACGAACTTACCGTTACCGATGTCATCCAGATCCTGGGGCAGACCCAATCCCGCGTCTCCCGCCATCTGAAAATCCTGGTCGATGCGGGCCTGCTGGAGCGCTACCAGGAAGGTCAATGGGCGCGCTACCGGGTGGCGGGTCAGGGCTCCGCCCTTCCCGGACAGGCTGCGAACAAGGCGGGCATCTCGCTTGCCCGCTATATCCTGCAGAATATCGACATGATGAATCCGGTGTTCCGCCGGGATCACGAACTCCTGACCCGCAGGCTCGGCGCGCGCCAGCAGCGCATCCAGCAGTTCTTCCGCGACCACGCGACGGATTGGGAAGACCTCCGCTCCGTCCATGTGGAGCGCGAAGACATCGACCGGGCCATCGCCGGTCTGCTACTGAAAAGGCCCGTCCGGCATCTGCTGGATGTCGGCACCGGCACCGGCAGCGCACTGTTGCAGTTGGGACCGATGATCGGGGCCGGAATCGGTGTCGATAATTCCTTCGCTATGCTGGACATCGCCCGCAACAATATCGAGGAATCGAACCTCACCAACTGCCAGGTCCGGCATGCGGACATGCTGCAAATGCCCTATGCAGAGGAAACCTTCGACGCCGCCCTGATCCTCATGGTGCTGCACTATGCCGATCAGCCGGGCGCGGCGCTGAACGAGGTTTCCCGCGTGCTGACGACGGGCGGCCGTCTGTTGATCGTCGATCTGCGCAAGCACGACCGTACCGAGTTGAAGACCGCCCAAAGCCACGTCTGGCCAGGATTTTCAGAGGAAGAGATCACCGGCTGGCTGAACGACGCGGGGCTGCAGGTCGTGGAGACGACGGCGCTGACCGGCGGCGCTGTGGATGTCTTTGCAACATTGGCGGAAAAATCCCACGAAGACGCAACGCTCGCTGCTTAAGACCGGACGCCCTGGGCAGCGATAGCCTACCGGTTCGAGAAGTTCACGCAGGCGCATGACGAGAGATTCCTTAACGTCGCGGCGTTACATCCGGCCACCGCCCCGAAGATCTCGCCCCACCCCGGGCGGAAGAACTGGAATCGAAACCGCCGGAATACGTTGTCCATCCTCTCTTTGTCCAAGCGGCCCCTGCCGACCCGCCCACTACCGCGCTTTACACCAACCTGGCTGTCCGGGAAGAGGTGCTGCATTTCGACATTCCGGCGGCCTGGCCGGCGCGTGAAATCACCCGGTCGATTGACCTTCCATCCGCACCCCAGCATCTTGCCCCCATGATTAAAGGCGTTCTTATCGACCTGTCCGGCGTCGTCTATGAAGGCGACACTGTCCTACCCGGAGCGGCGGAAGCCATTGCCCGGCTGCGCGCCGCAGACCTGCCATTGCGGTTCATCACCAACACGACGCGGAAATCCAGACGCCTTATCCTGGACTCACTCGCCGCGATGGATCTGGAAATCGCCCCGGAAGAGGTGTTCACCCCCGCCTCTGCCGC
>JANQIT010000243.1 GCA_028282025.1 Hwanghaeella sp.
TGATCAGATAGGGCCGACCCTTCGGCACCGGGTTCTCACCCATCGCCGCCCCCCGCCCGCACGGCCCCGGCCGCGCCACCGCCCGCCAGTCCCTCCCGCCGGAAGCCCCGGCTCAGCGTGTCCGGATGCACGCCGAGCCGGGCCGCCGCCGCCCGCAGGGTGATCTCGCCGCCGCCGATCCGCCGGTGCATGGCCGCGATCTCCCCGGCCTCCAGCAGCGGCGGCCGTCCGATCCGCGCCCCGCGCCGCCGCGCCGCGTTCATCCCGGCGACGGTGCGCTCCGCCGCCAGCCCCCGCTCCAGTTCCGCGAACGCGCCCCGGATGTGGAAGAACGCCCGCCCCATCGCCGTCGTCGTGTCGATGTTGTGCGCCAGTTCGCGGAAGTCGATGCCCCGCGCCTCGAACGCCTCCAGCGTGTCCAGCGCGTGTTTGAGCGAGCGGAAAGCGCGGTCGAACGTCCACACCACCAGAACGTCCCCCGGCCGCAGCGCCGCCAGGCAGCGCTCCAGCCCCGGCCGCTGCCGCGCAGCGCCCGATATCCCGACGTCGCGGAAGACATGCGCGCATCCGGCCCGGCCCAGCGCGTCAAGCTGCAAGGCCAGGGTCTGTTCCTCGGTCGAGACGCGGGCGTAGCCGAGAAGCCGCCCCTGCGTCCTGTCCCCATCCCCGCCGGTATCGCCGCGCCCATCCATGCCCAACACCCTCCCGCTCGCGCGACCCCCATAGGGACGGGCCGCAGAAGGGTTCCCTTTTTCGGTGTCGGCGCCGGTGCGGGCGCTTGTGGCTCTCTCCCGGGTATTCGTACAACATATTGCGGTCATGGGGAGATTATAGAAAACACTTGCCCCGATTGTCAAGAAACGCAAAAAGGAACCGTTCAGCGGGGCAATAAAATATGCATAAGAAGACATTTTATTGCACTTTTTGACGCGGATTTGGTTTTATGTTACAAGATTTGCACGCTGATCAGACTTGGACAATTTGAAAAAACCGGCGGCTTTACTGCAAACGATACGGACAAACGGAGATGAGGTCTTAAGGGAACGCGGCAGGGCAAACGCCCCCCGTTTCCCGCCCGAAGGGAAACACCCCCGCCGGGCCGGACCGGAAAGGAGCCGAAGAGATGGCTAAATCACTACGACAACATATTTTCGGCGTGGCCGTGGCTGTGCCCGTGGCACTGGGCGGCGCGACCGGGATCGCCCCCAATGACGCGCAGGCGGCAAACCTCGACTGCCCCGCAGATGTTGCATCTACATGCACCCAGATTCGGGGACAACAGCAAGACTTTGTTCAAACAGCGGCCTCACGAATTTCTCACCGTGAACAGGGGGTTACTTTAATATACTTTGGACAAGACCGCGCCGAACAGCAAAAAGCAGATTCGGTTGTAAACTTTTTTGATTCTAGAGGCGTCTCCTCACATTTGATTATATCTGACGGCCCAGGAACTTATATGGTATATGTTCAAGGAATGAGGATGACTAACGAATTTTCTGCAGCCGGACTTAGCCCTAAACAACTCGGGGAACACATAAACCAATCAATCATACAACGAAACGCTGCTGCCTCTGTATCTGCGCCGGGTAGCGAGCCAGGCGGATAGAATCAAACCAGCTTAGACGTAACTGATATTGTGTTGTCCGAGTTATTATCGGCAATAAAGGTATTTTCTTTTTCTGGTTGTTGTTGGTTTTCTTCCCCGTAAACTTTTTCAGCAAACAGATTGCTAAGATAAACTGGACTAAGGCTTTCGCTATCAATCTGAGAAGCGACAGAGATAGTGTCAGATATTAACGGGGAAGGCGGAGAAACTCCACCCAGCTCATCAAGTCCTCCAAGCGCCACAGGCGTCAACACAGGAGATGGAGAATCTAAAGCAACTTCACTACCTTCTTCCAAACCAGAAACAGAAATTTCCTCTGGCATTGTTAAGCCATCCAGAGAAGAAAGAGGTCCAATCCCTCCTGTAGTCACCGCTGGAGCCGGATCAGTCGGCACCACCCGCGCTCGACCAGTAGCCTGCTCCATTAAATCAACATCGTACCCCCGTGCCTCATCAACAACAGCTACCCTCTCCGCATCTAGCGTATTGCTACCAAGATCCAATTCATCTGGCGTGTAATCCGGAATGATCTGGCGCATCTCTTCGACGGAGGGCGTCTGGCCGGAGGCTTCGACGCGGTTGGCGAAGTCCTGCGCCCGCTCGCGTTCCTGTATCAGTTCGCCCTGCTGGCGCAGGATGAAATCCTGCTGGTCGCGCAGGGCCTGGCGCACGGCCTCTTCGTTGTTGCGGTCGATGCGCTGGCCGGTGCGGCGCTCGTACTCGGCCAGTTCGCGTTCCATCGCTTCGTTGGTCAGGCGGCCGTCCGCCCCGACCTCGATCGGCCCGTCGAGATAATCTTCAATCGCGTCGGCGCGCCGGCCCAGTTCCTCAATCTGCCGGTCGAGCCGGGCGATCTGGTCCTGGATCATCTGCATGGTCGTGCGATAGGCTTGGTCGCGCTCTTTTTTCTCGCGGCTTTCCCCGCCCTTGTTGCCGCCTTCGCCGGCGCGGGGGTCGTTTTTGATGATGCTGGTCAGGGCGTTCGGCTCGTCGCCGTCGACGCGGGCCATGGTGTGCAACCTGTCGGACAGATCCCGCCGTGCCGCCGCAGCCTCGTCCGCCCCGCCCACGGCGGCGTGATTGCCGTGAATGTCGTAGTCGTCGTCGTGTGCGGCTGCGGCTGCGTCCGCAACCGGGGCCGTTGCCTGCGGCGTTTCGGCATCGGGCGCGGGGCTGAACGCCGCCACCGGCGCGAACGCCGCCGGCACCGCCGCGCCCAGTGTCGCGAAATCGGTTTCTCCTGGCTGGTATTGCGGCGGTATGTCTATCGCCGCCTCTGCCGCCGTGGGACGCGCCATGATGATCACCCTCTACACACAAATATCTCGTCGTTAAACGATCCGGCTTTTCTTGCCTGCGTGGCGTTTTGCCGTTTTTCACAGGCGCCGGTT
>JANQIT010000265.1 GCA_028282025.1 Hwanghaeella sp.
GGCCAGTTCGCAGAGATAGTCGGCGAGACCGGAGAAATCCTTGCCGCCCCAGCCTGCGGCGCGGGCGCTGGAGAGGCTTTCGCGGGCGGCCGCGCCCACCGCCATCGGCACCTTCGCCTTGTTGGCGCTTTCCATGATCAGCGACAGGTCCTTGTGCGCCAGGTCGATCTGAAAACCGGGTTCGATATCGCCGGTGAAGACCTTGGTCGCGTAATTGATCTTCAGCTGTCCGTTGGTCGCGGTGGTGCCGTGGATCACTTCCAGCGTGGTGGCGAGATCCAGGCCGAAAGCCTGGGTCAGCGCCATCGCTTCGGCATTCATCCAGCACGAGGTAATGGCCAGGAAATTGTTCACCAGCTTGGCCCGCGTGCCGGCCCCCGGCCCGCCGCAATGCAGGATCGTGGTCCCCATCGCTTCCAGCATCGGTTTGACGCGCTCGAAAATCTCGGGCTCCGCGCCGACCATGAACAGACTCTCGCCCCGGTCCGCGTGACTGGCCAGCCGGCCGATGGGCGCATCGACGAAATGCACGCCCTTTTCCTTGCAGGCGGCCGCGACCTTGTCCGTTACGTCCGGCAGGATGGTGGACAGATCCATCATGATCGCGCCCGGCTCCAGCCGCTCCAGAATGCCGCCCGCGCCCAGCACGGTGGCGTCCACTTCGGCGGGCCCCGGCAGAACCGTGATCACCGACCCCGCATCGGCGGCCGCGTCGGGTGCGGACCCGGCCTGGGTGCATTCGTTGAATTCCGTGAAGGGCTGCATCTGTTCCGCCCGCATGTCGAAGACATTCAAGGCGAAGCCTTTTTTCGCCATGTTCAAGGCCATCGGCTGACCCATCCGGCCCAACCCCACAAAACCAACGCGTTCCGACACCCGTCTCTCCTATTCGTTCCCACCGCCGTCCAACACTGGCGATCTTCCGGCAAGACCCTAGCCCCAGCCGCGGCGCGATGGAAAGCTCTCTATGCTCCGGCCGCGCCACAGCCCGTCGCCGGAACACCCTTTGCGGTTGTTTCCTGCAAGAGCTTTTCCGACTTTACGGTCGATTAACCTTTAACCCTTATATTACTAATGTTTTTCGGTGTTCGATGAGGGTGCGAGCCGCCTGGCCCTGGAGTGTCGGTCCATAATGTCTTTGCGGTTGGTGTGTCCGACAGCATATTTCGCTGTCCTAATCCTGGGGTTCGCGGTGATGCCGGGAGCGTCGCTCTCCGCCGACGCGGCCGAACCACCGATGCGCGTCGGGATCTATCAGAACAATCCGAAACTGTTCATCGACAAAGACGGAACGCCCGACGGGTTCTTCCCGGACCTGATCGACCATCTGGCGCAAAACCTGGACCGGCCGATCCAGTATGTGCCCTGCGATTGGGCCCGTTGCCTGGAAATGCTGGAATCCGGCGATTTGGACATCATGCCCGACGTCGCGTTCACCGAAGCGCGCGCCGCACGTTTCACTTTCGGTCATGAAGCCGTTCTGCATAGCTGGTCGCACGTCTATTCGAAGGACGCCCAGTTCCTGGAAGATGTCAGCGACCTGGACGGCCGGCGCGTCGCCGTCGTGCGCGGCAGTCTGCAATTGCAGCGTTTGCGCGCAGCCGCCAAGACAGGCGGATGGCAGCCCGAAATCATCGAAACGGACTCTTTTCTGGAGAGCTTCCGCGCGGTCGCGGACGGGCGCGCCGACTATACCATCTGCAATCGGTTCTTCGGCCACAGAAACGCCCGTCAATTCGGATTCAGAAACTCTCAACTCGTGCTTTGGCCGGCGCCGGTGTATCTCGCCTTCAGCAATCGCGTCGACCCGGCCCTTATCCGTGGACTCGATACCGCTGTCTCCCTGCTGAAAGCGGATGCAGGGTCCATCTTCTACGAAGCATCGGACCGCTGGTTCGCCCAAGGCCACGGTTGGGCGGTATCGACGGTTTCGCTGTATTGGGGCGCGGCGGCGCTGACGCTGCTCGTTCTGGTCAGCGTGGCGGCCAACGCCTATATGCGCCGCCGTGTCGAGGCCGCGGTGGCCGCCCTGGCGGCAAGCGAGGCGCGGTTCCGGGAATATGCGGAATCCGGGTCGGACTTTTTCTGGGAAATGGATAAGGACCTCAGGTTCAGCTATTTTTCGGCGCAGTTCGAACCCGTCACCGGGCTGCCGCCCGTTCGGCTTCTGGGCCGGACGCGGGAGGAAACCGGCATCCCGAATGTCGAACCGGAAGCCTGGGCGCGGCATCTGGACGATATCCGCAACCGCCGTCCGTTCCGAGATTTCGTGCATCCCCGGACCAAGCCGGACGGGTCGGTGGTTTATCTCTCCATCGCAGGCCGGCCCGATTTCGACGAAAACGGCATCTTCCGCGGCTATCGCGGAACGGGCACGGACATCACGGCCCAGAAATTCGCGGAGCTGTCCCGCAACGCCGCTCTACAGGAAGCAGAGGTCGCCAACCGGGCGAAATCGGAATTCCTGGCGACCATGAGTCACGAGTTCCGAACGCCCCTGAACGCGATCATTGGGTTCAGCGACATGATCCGGAACCTGCCGGAAGGGCGGTTCACCGCGGAGAGGATCCTGGATTACGCCGACGCCATTCACCAAAGCGGCCAGCACATGCTGACCCTGGTGAACGACATTCTGGACATCTCCACCATTGAGGCCGGCAAGCTTCAACTGCACAAGACCGTCCTGGATTTTGACAGCGTGCTCACCGTCTGTCTGACCGAAGCGGGCGGCGCGGCGCAGGGTAAGCGGATTACGCTTTCCTCGGATCTGGAGGACGGTCTGCCGCCGCTTTTCGCGGACGAGAAATCGGTGCGTCAGATTCTGACCAATCTGCTGTCCAACGCAATCAAGTTCACCGAAGCCGGGGGGTGCGTGACCGTATCGGCCAGACGCAGCAGGCGCGGCCTGACCATCAGCGTGGAGGATACCGGGATCGGTATACCGTCCGACAAGCTCGCCTCCATTACCGACCCCTTCATCCAGGCCACCACCGATCCGCACACCAGCCAGGAGGGCACCGGCCTGGGCCTGTCGATCGTGAAATCCCTGGTAGAAGTGCACGGCGGCACATTGCGCGTCGAAAACCGGCGCGGCGGCGGAACATCCGTCACCTTCGATCTTCCCCTGGCCCGCGACCCACATCAGAGGCTGGCGAGTTAGAACGGGGTGAGGGGCCATTCCCCGACCCCAGGACCGGATTTCCGGCAGCCCGATCCGGCACGGCGACGAGCCGAACGGCCCCGTCAATTTCCCGCGTGATCTTAAAGGCGAAAAGTCTATAGTGATCCGCAACCATAGGGATAGGGGTTCGGGGTGGTTGCACACGTCACGACGGTGGCCTTTCAAGGAGTGGAGACGCGGCCCGTCGATGTGCAGGTGCAGTTGGCGGGCGGGCTGCCGTCCTTCGCCATCGTCGGCCTGCCGGACAAGGCGGTCGCCGAGAGCAAGGAGCGGGTGCGCGCGGCGCTGACCGCCATCGGGCTGGCCCTGCCGCCCAAGCGGATCACCATCAACCTGTCGCCCGCCGATCTGCAGAAGGAAGGCAGCCACTACGATCTTCCCATCGCGCTGGGCCTGATGAGCGCCATGGAGGTGCTGCCGTCGGACGCGCTGGAGGGGTTCGTGGTGCTGGGGGAGTTGGGGCTGGATTCAAGGCTGGCCCCGGTGGCGGGCGTGCTGCCCGCGGCGATGGCCGCGATGCAGGAGGAACGGGGCCTGATCTGCCCCGCGGCCTGCGGACCTGAAGCGGTCTGGGCGGGCGACCTGGAGGTGCTGGCCCCGGGCGACCTGCTGACGCTGGTCAATCACTTCAAGGGCCGCTTCGCCCTGGCCCGGCCCGACGGCGTCCTGGCGGACCGCCCCGAAACCGGCCCCGACATGGCCGATATCAAGGGGCAGGAAACCGCCAAGCGCGCCTTGGAGATCGCCGCGTCCGGCGGCCACAACATGTTGATGATCGGGCCGCCCGGCGCGGGCAAGAGCATGCTGGCGGAACGGTTGCCCGGCATCCTGCCGCCGCTGCAACCCGCCGAGGCCCTGGAATTGTCCCTGGTGCAGAGCGTCGCCGGCCTGTTCAGCGAACAAGGGCTGGCGGTCCAGCGGCCCTATCGCAATCCGCACCATTCGGTCAGCACCCCGGCGCTGGTGGGCGGCGGGCAACGCGCCAAACCCGGCGAGGTCAGCCTGGCCCATAACGGCGTGCTGTTCCTGGACGAGCTGCCGGAATTCAACCGGCAGGCGCTGGAGGCGTTGCGCCAACCCCTGGAGTCGGCGAAGGCGGTGGTGGCCCGGGCCAACGCGCATGTCACCTATCCGGCGCGCGTTCAGCTTGTCGCGGCCATGAATCCCTGCCGCTGCGGCCACCTGGACGATCCGGAGATGGCGTGCAGCCGCGCCCCGAAATGCGCGCTGGACTATCAGGCGAAAATCTCAGGCCCGCTGTTCGACCGGATCGACATTCACGTGGACGTGCCGGCGGTGAACCCGCTGGACTTGAGCGCGCCGCCGCCGAGCGAGCCCTCCGCCGCCGTCGCCGCCAGGGTGGAGGCGGTGCGGGCCCGGCAAACCGAACGGTACGCCCGCGCCGCAGGGAACGGCCGCCCGATCCGAACCAACGCCGACGCGGACGGTACGCTGCTGGAAGAGGTGGCCGCGCCGGACGTGGCGGGCCGCGCCTTCCTGACAGACGCCGCCGCCAAGCTGAAGCTGACCGCGCGGGGTTATCACCGCGTCCTGCGCGTCGCACGCACTATCGCGGACATGGAAGGCGCAGACACGGTCGGCCGCCCGCATGTCGCCGAAGCCTTGAGTTACCGGCGGGTGCGCCCAAGCAGTTAGAGCACGCAGCCTTCATTTCGAAGCAACTGAGACCGCCTTCCTCATGAAAACCTTGTTGCCGCCGGTGCGGTCCACCCTCCAGCCGAGATGCGTGTAAAGCGCGACATTTTCCGGCATGGCGGCATGGGTGGTCAGGCGCAATTCCGTGTATCCCTGCCGCCGGGCTTCATCCTCCGCCCGCGCCATCAGCGCCCGGCCCAGCCCGGCGCCCCTGCAGTCCGGATGGACGGCCACATTCGCTAGCCGCAGAAAACCGTCCTGCGCCGCCACTATAAGGCCGCCGACAATTCGGTCTCCCTGAACGGCCACCCAGACCCGGTTCACCGCGATGTCTTCATCGAGCCCCGCGGAGACGGGCGGAAGACCGGCGATCCGCCCGGCATAGCGCGCATAGGCCGCATCGATACAGCCAGCGAGCGCCGCCGCGTCGCCCGCCGCCGCCGGACGCAATCGCCACCCCATCCGCGAGCTGTGGTCCGTCACTACCGCATTCCCCCAAGCAAAGCGCGCCGAAACCGCACATAGCCCGCCCGGTTCCAGCCGGGCGTTCGTTTCCGCATCACCCTTCCACACCCGATTATCCGAGACAAAGGCCGGGTGCATTTTTGTCTTTCGCAGTCGTCGATGCGACATCGACGCCTATGTCACTGAGATCGATTCAGCTAGCCTGATGAAACCACCTCCGAGCCAAGACGCTCCTTCCTAAGTATACCGTTAGTGTATTTTAGAAACGCGCAATCAAGGCCGGTCTCCGGGAAAGCGCGCCGCAACTGTTTCATTGCTCTGCACTTCAAAGCCTGGGTTGCAAGAAATCACTCACTCATACCCGTGATCACTGTTAAGTGGTGCCGGGGATTCCATAAACGCCGAATTTCCCGTATGCAGAGCCCACTGGCTCGAAACCAAATCAGTCGTGAGTAAATCCATGTTAGCTACAATCGGATATGAAAAGTCGTCACTGGAAGATTTCGTAGCGACTTTGCTCCTAGGAGAGATCGAAGTCCTCGTAGACATTCGGGAAAGGGCGCAGTCGAGAAGACCCGGGTTCTCAAAAACCGCTTTGTCACAGGCTTTAAGCGGCGTCGGCATCGAGTACCTTCACGTGCGCGAACTTGGAGATCCAAAGGAAGGTCGTGATGCAGCTCGAGCCGGCAAGATGGATGAGTTTAGATCGATTTTCTCGAGTGTCTTGGAAAGTGAAGCAGCTAGAGAGGCATTGTCAGGAGTATCTGAATTAGCTGAACAAAAACGTATTTGTCTTATGTGCTACGAGCGCGATTATAGATTTTGCCATCGAAAAATGGTTTCAGATTGCCTGCAAAAGCGTTTAGATTCCAAGGTTATGCATCTTGGAGTTGTTGAAAATGCCTCGATCAGCAGCGAAACCGGACGAGTGTGTCATCGTCGTCAAAGCCCAACCGCATCGGTCTAGCAAATACTTCGAGACGGTTTGCTGTGCAGGCGTTGGACGAGACGGCAGATGGAGGCGGCAGTACCCTGTCCCATTCCGAATTTTGCATGATGGTCAGAAGTTTACCCGGTGGAGTTGGATTCGGTATGAATTCACAAGATCACCCGACGACAGAAGGACAGAGAGCCAGAAGGTC
Organism: Hwanghaeella sp.; assembly: GCA_028282025.1. Classification (GTDB taxonomy): domain Bacteria; phylum Pseudomonadota; class Alphaproteobacteria; order UBA8366; family Aestuariispiraceae; genus Hwanghaeella. The sequence goes on from JANQIT010000265.1 coordinate 6,445, forward strand.
GATCCAGAGAGCCTAAATGTCGGCGGAAAATTGAATAGGGGAGAGCGGTCTCAACTTCTAACACCGTTGATTCGGCGTTCATTTGAAGAAGCTGAGACGAAAGGTGAGTCCCTCACTCTTTTGCGCCCAGAGAGCATCGCAATATCATGGATCGAAAAAACCGAAGCCGACATAGCACATGAGCGCAATGAGCATGCCGCTCTGGCGAATCAGCTTTCAATGTTCGACGCCACCGCGAAGCCCCTGGAGCCTTGCCCTGTTCAGTTCTTCGCGCAATGGCATGATGCGCAAGGAGCCAAGCACAGGCATGAGTGCGACGATTGGGAAACCTCTCCGGCCTATATCAGGTTCGCCAAACAATATGGGCGACAGGAGGCGCTTGCGATAATCAAGGAAAAGTACGAGCAAGAGTATTTTAATGCGGGACTTTGCTTGGCTTTCAGCACGCATAGCCGCCGGAACACCACCTTTGGCGCCAAAAACCAATGGTTACTCGTTGGCCTAATTCGCGTAGACCCACTCTTCCACGACGACCTATTCCGGTAAAAACATAAGAATTGCTGTTAATTAAACTGTCGTTCACTCGTAGTAATGCCGCCCATCGGTCTCCAGTGCGGCCAGCGCGCGGTCCCATTGGAGGGGGAGTTCGTCGGGGTGGATTTCCAGCCGGGCGAATTTGGCGTTTTCGAAGGTATTCCAGGCTTCTTTCACGGCGCGGCGGTGGCCGGGACCGTTAACGAAGGCAAGCAGGCTTTCCTGGTCGCGCCAGACACTGAGCGTCCAGGCTTCATTTCCCAGGAAATCGGCGCGCCGGGAAAAGCCGACCAGACCCGGTTGCTCGGCCAGCGCACTTTCCAGCTTTTCGACATAGTCGAAGAAGATGTCGCGGTTGTTGCCCGTATCCCGGATCAACGTATAGGTCACGCTGGCGATCAGGGGGCCTTCCAGATCGGACGCCGGCCCGGCCCCTTTGCTGTAACCCGGCCCTTCGAAGGGCGTGGCCAGCACACAGCCGCTCAGCGCCCAGGCCGAGGCAAGCCCCACCAGCATTTTCCGCAGAGATTTCTGCAGAGACATAGGCATCGATCGCAGTCCCGCTGATTGCTTTCGATCTTGTTACGTCGATACCGAATTGGTGGATCGAACAGGTGCCGCAGCCGGTGTTTCTCTGCGCTCTATCGAGACCGGAAGGGTGTGGTCAGCAGGCCCGGGAGGGAGCGGTCCTGCGGTTCTCCCTCCAGCCCAATGGGCATCTCCGCCCAACGCTTCGTCGGCGACAGGGTGCCGAACAGCCGGTCCCAGAAGCTGAAGGTGTTGCCGTAGTTGGAGTCCGTGTCCCGGCGCACCGCATGGTGATGCACCCAATGGATTGACGGCGTGACGATCACCCGTGACAGCAGGGCTTCCAGCCGTGCGGGCAGTGTGGCGTTTGAATGCTGGAAAAGCGCGCTGAGAAGAACCGCTGCTTCGAAGACGATCACCGACAACAAGGGAATGTCGAGCGCCAGAATCACCACGCCCCGCACGCAGGCGGACAGGATCATCTCGCCGAAGTGGAAGCGCACGGCGGTCGTGGTATCCATATCGGTATCGTAATGATGAACCTGATGGAACCGCCACAGGACGGGGAGTTCGTGGTTCGCCCGGTGCCACCAGTAGATGAAAAGATCCAGCAGGATCAGATCCACCGCCAATCCCCAGACGCCGCCGAACCAGTCCGGCCGCCAGCCGGGCCCATCGGCCGCCGCCCAGGCGCTGAGCGGCACGACGATCACGGGCGACAACAGCGCGTTGATCCCGAACAGGGATGCGTTCCGCGCCCAACGCCGCCAGGCCGCCTTGCCGCGGGCCAGAACCCGTCCCATCGGCCGCCGGCGCTCCAACCCCAGCCAGAACAGGAACCAGCCGCCCACCACGACGCCTTTCACGGCGAGAAAGGTCTGAACGGCGTCTTCCACGAAAGATCCAACCCTTGTCTGTCGAAAGCCGGGAATTGGCGTGCCGCACCCGGCGTCATACTCTATAGGTCCGTGATGCCGGACTTATCCGGCGGCGTCCACCGGCCACGGTGACGCGCAGACCCATTTAAGCAGGATCGATCCCATGTTGAGCCCGCTGATCGGCGTATCCGGTTGCGCCATACAGGAAGACACCGACCGTTACTATTTCAAGGTCGGGGACAAATATGTGAACGCCGTCGCCGACATCTCCAGGGCGACGCCGGTGGTGATCCCGCCGATGGGCGGTCAGTTGGACCTGGATCTGCTGCTGGACCGGCTGGACGGTCTGTTCCTGACGGGCAGCCCGTCGAACGTTGAGCCCGGCCACTACGACGGCCCCGCCTTCCGGGACACGACGGCGCGCGATCCGCTGCGGGATGCGACGACGCTGCCGCTGATCCGGCGCGCCATCGACCGCGGCCTGCCGGTGCTGGCGGTGTGCCGGGGCCATCAGGAACTGAATGTCGCGCTGGGCGGCAGCCTGCACCAACATATCGAGGAACTGCCCGGCAAGCGGGACCACCGGCGCAACCCGGACCTGGACTATAACGGCCAATACGATGCCGCCCATCCGGTTTCCCTGACGGAAAGCGGCATGCTGGCGCGGCTTATCGGCGGCGCGAGAGAGGTTTCTGTAAATTCGCTGCATTCGCAGGGGATCGACCGGCTGGCGGACGGATTGAAGGTCGAGGCGGAGAGCCCCGACGGTGTGATCGAAGCGGTCTCCATGCCCTCCGCCCCGGGGTTCGTTCTGGGCGTGCAATGGCATCCGGAACACCCGGTTGCCTTGCAATGGCCCTTGAGCAAGGCCATCTTCGCGGCCTTCGGCGACGCGGCGCGGGCCTGGCAGGCCGGGCGCGGCAATCCCGGCAAGGCCGCTTAAGCCGCCGTTTCTTTTTCTATTGGTTTTATGGGAGACCTGCCGAATGCGTTTGGCGACCTGGAATATCAACTCCGTCCGGCTGCGGATGCCGATCATCGAACAGTTCACCGCGTCGCATGCGCCGGACGTTCTGTGCCTGCAGGAAACCAAGGCGCCGGACGACAAATTCCCGTTGGAGGAGATCCGGGCGCTGGGCTACGAGCATGTGCTGTTCCGCGGTATGAAGAGCTATAACGGGGTGGCTGTTCTTTCCCGCCTGCCGCTCAGCGATTCCGGCAGCCGCGACTGGGTCGGCAAGGAAGATTGCCGGCATCTGGCGGTCAGCGTGGACGGCAAGCTGGAACTGCACAATTTCTACGTCCCCGCCGGCGGCGATGTGCCGGACCGGGAACAGAACGACAAGTTCGCCCACAAACTGGATTTCGTCGATGAGATGACCGCCTGGTTCTCCGAGAACCGGACGGCGGAAACGCCGATGGTGCTGGTCGGCGATTTGAACATCGCGCCGTCCGAATTCGATGTCTGGTCGCATAAACAGCTTCTGAAAATCGTCAGCCACACGCCGGTCGAGGTGGAGAAACTGACCGCCGTTCAGGACGGGCTGGGTTGGGTCGACGCGGTCCGGCACAAGATCGCCGAGCCCGAAAAACTCTACAGCTGGTGGAGTTATCGCTCGCGCGACTGGCGCGCCGCCGACAAGGGCCGGCGGCTGGACCATGTCTGGGTAACCCCGCCGCTTGCCGGGGCCGTCAAGGATGTGGAGATCCTGAAGGACGCGCGCGGCTGGGAAAAGCCCTCCGACCATGTGCCGGTCATCGTGGATTTCGATCTGTAGGAAGACCGGTTGCAGCACCCCGGGCCGCAACCGGATTGTCCGCGCCTAGAGCGTGTCACTTCATCTGCTTGAAGAAGTACCGCCCGGGCTTCACACCGTCGGGCAGCGGCAGATCCGCCATGCCTTCCACCGGGATGTCCTGGTCGGCCAGCAGGATCGCGCCGGGCCGCATCAGTTTGGGCAGCACCGCCGCCTGGACGGCGAGTATTCGCTCGTTGATTTCCTGAAACGGGGTGGAAATATCGCTGTGGATCAGGATCGCTTCCCGGCCCAGCCTGTCTGCCGCCTGCGGCAAGGTGTCGACGACCTCGCCCAGAAAGAGATGGTCGTCGTCCGGGATGCAGTCCGGATGCGCGGCCACCTGCCGTTCGAACACATGAATCACGCGGTCCGGCATCTTCTCGCGCAGATGGTCGAAGGTGCGCCCGTTGCCGAGCCCGATTTCCAGCACCGAGCCCGGCGCATCGCCAATCAGTTCAACGGCCCTGTCGATACAGGCGCGCTGCGCCATCAGACGGCGGATCACCGAATCCAAACGAGACATAGAACACCCCCGGAAAGACAAGAAAGACACATGGAAAGAGAACGGTCACAAACCCCGAGCGACCGACACTTCGCGCAACTTGGCCGTCGTGTTCTCCAGCCGCGATGCAAGTTCCTTCAATAGCTGGATCGACACTTCGGGGAAATCCTGAAGAAGCTGGAAAAAGAGATCCTTGGTGATCATCAGCGTATCGACGCGGGTGGCGGCCTTCACCGTGGCGGTCCGGGGCACGTCGCAGAGGATGGCGATTTCGCCGACGATATCGGCCTTGCCCACGGTGGAGACATGCAGCGGCCCGCGCGGCGTCTCAACCAGCACTTCTGCCTCGCCCTCAACGATCAGATAGGCGGAATCGCCCTGTTCGCCCTGAACGCACAGACTCTGGCCCGGCTCGAAAAGCAGGCGCTGACTGGTGAAGGCGATCAGCTTCAGGCGCGCCGGTTCGACATGGGCGAACAGCGGCAGGCTGCGCAACAACTCGGTTTCTTCCCGTAAACTCATAGAACCGCACCCCCCGTGCATTTTCCAAACCGTAATCCGGCGATCATAAGCCGCTCAATTCCTTCAACGCGTCGCGAACGTCCGGCAATCCGCCCTCGGCGGTGACGGCGGCGTTCTTCATGACGACCACATGATCGAACAGGCCGGCGATTTCGCTGCGGTTCAGAATCCAGATCAGCCCGCGTCCCTTACGGTCCGCCAGGAAGCCCCGGACAATCCGTTCGCCGGCATCGATGTCGAGCCCGGCCAGCGCCTCGTTCAGAACGATCAGATCCGGGTCCTTTATCAGTGCGCGGGCCATCACCACTTTCTGCCGCTCGATCCGTCCCAGGGCCGACCCGGCGACGCCGGCCGGCGTCTCCAGGCCCAGACAGATCACCATGTTGCGCAGGCCGTGCGCGGCCAGCACCTCGCGCAGCAGACCAACAATCCGGGCCGAGGCATGGGCCTGCCCATACGCGATCTTGCCGAACAGCAGATTGTCCTGAACGGTGGCGCTGGGATTGAAGGATTCCTTGTCGAAGAACGCAATCCGTCGGCGCAGAGATTCCGGCGCGCTGTCGGCGAACAGGCCGCGCGCCGCAAGAACCTTCGCCTGAATGCGCGCATTGATGAAGCCGAACCGGTGCCGGGTCGGAATGAGTTTGAAGGGCAGGGCCAGGATCTTCAGCCGCTCCTCGCCGCTCAATTCGTCGAATGACTGCGCCGAACGGGAAACGATGCCCTGATAGATTTTCAGGTCCTGGTATTTGATGAAGCTATACCGTTCGAAATATTCGTGGCCGGGCGGCAGGTCGGCGAACAGCTCGACCACCGTTTCGGTGACCCGCTTGCCGATGATCAGGAAATCGACGGTCAACCCGGCCCGGTCCAGCAGGTCGATCAGAAACGGGTCCTTCAGGATCGCGTCGAGGTCGGCCTCCCCTTCCCGCGGGGTGCCGAACAAGAGGTTTTCCGCGACGCTGGCGTTGCTGTTATAGGCTGCTCTATCCCAGGGTTCGACCAGGGACTCGAATTCCGGCGCGGCGAGGCGCGCCTCCACCGCACGGCGCGCGGCCAGCAGGCCGGAAACAGCCTCCTCCCCCAGCGAAGCGGTCGCCCGGCTGCGCAGACCCAGATCGTGCACATGGGTGTCCAGTTCGACGATCCGCAGAACCTCCACGATCCGGTCCAGGAAGGCGGCGTCGGAAAACGTGCCGGATACGGAATAATCGGTCCAATCGACCGTATAATCATGCAGCGAATTCCCGGTATTCCGGGCCTCCTGCCGCTCGCGGGAAATTGCCTGTCCCGTGCTGGGGCTTTTGTCGTTCGGCATCCGCTCGGTCTGCGGATACTGCTTCAGCCCATAGAGCAGGATGTCCCGGATGGTGCCGGTCTGCAGGAACGTGGAACGGTCGACATAGGCGGCGCGGCGTCCCCAGACCGCTTCCGGCAATTTGGAAAGCGGCTCGCCGGAAACCAGCACGCGGCCCGTGCTGGGCTGCTGCAGGCGGCCGATGATCTGGCCCAGCTCGCTTTTACCGCTATAGGCATCCCCGATGATGGCGACATGCCGGGTGACCGGGATGGAAAGATCCACCGCATCCAGGATCGGGGTCCCGTCGTCTTCCAGCAGGGAGACGTCCTGCAGCGTCAGATCGCCGGACAGGCGGCGGTCCCACAAAGGATGCTCCAACGCCGCGTCGGCATCCAGCAGGGCCGGCTCCAGCATGCCGTCCGGCACGAACTGGCGGACCACCTGCCGGTATTTGATCCGCATGTCTTCCTTCTGCTGATACCAGGCAAGCAGTTCCTTCCACGGCGCCGCGATCTGGCTGTGGGCGGCCAGGACGGCCAGCAGGGACCCCACCGACAGGCCGCCCGTAATCACCAGATATCCCCCGATGGAGAAGAAGAAGAAGGGCGTCAGCTTGTCGATGAAATTGTTCAGGAACTTGATGAAGAACTTGCGCAGATAGATCTCGTAGCGGATCCAGTAGATCCGGCTCAGCCGGTCGGTGAAACGGGCCAGTTCCAGCGCCGCCGTGCCGTTGATGTGAACGTCGGCGACGCCCGATACGGTCTCTCCGATATGATCCGACAGCCGCCTGACCTGCTTCACCCGCCGCTTGGCCAGCGCGTTCACATGCCGTTGCAGTTTCGGAATGATATACATCTGGAGGGGATAGAGGGCGATCGCGGCAAGCCCCAGGATCCAGTCCTGCATCATGATGAAGCCCAGGATGATCAGAAGCTGGCCGCCCTGAAAGATCGGGTCGGAATAGGCGGTGCCGATGAACCCGCCCAACGGCTCCACCTCTGCGGTGATCATGGGAATGATCTCACCCTGGCTGGTGCGGCGGAAGTGCGGGGCGGGAAAGCGCAGCATCCGTTCGAATAGCTGATAGCGCAGCCGGCGCAGCATCCGCTCGCCCAACTGACCCCGGTAAACGTTGATGAAATACTTCACCCCGCCCGACGCCAGCACAAAGCCGAGATAGAGAAAGCACAGGAGCAACAGAAAGCTGATCCGGTCGGTGTCGGCGGCGAACGGAAAGCCGAAGATGGAAAAGGCGTATGGCGGCCCTTCCAGCGAGCGGATGGCGTCGTCCACGATGATCTTCGGCAGTTCCAGGACCAGATACTGGATCGGAAAATACAGGACGATCACCGCGGTTAGGAAAATCTGCTGCGGTTTGCTGTACCTTAGAATGAACCGAAAGATGGTCGGTTCCATGCGTTAGCGCCCTCGCCATCGTCCCGACCCGGCGGAGAAACGCCCCCGATGACCGGATTGCCGAATGCTTCATTTAGCCCGATTCAATTTGCGGTTTTGCACGATAGATCAAATGAAAACTCCGTGGGCGCCCTACCCGGCCGAGAAACCGGAACGGAATACCGCATCGCAATACGGGCTTCTGTGACGCATTTGCCGCACTGGGAGTATGTCCATAGGGAAAAGTCGGAAATTCGTTTGTTAAATCGGGATTTTTCACGCTATGACTCGGCTTCGGGGAAGATTCTAACCCGGGATTCGTTCCGCGGGGGGCAATAGACAAAACAAGCTTAGGGCGCGGATACAGCCGCCGCCATGAGGGTGTTGAATGAGGACGAGCCGGGATAGCAATTACCGTGTCCTGATGTACAGCCACGATACGTTCGGGCTGGGCCATTTGCGGCGTGTGCGGGCCATCGCCCATGCGCTGGTCGAAGCCCACAAGGACGTCACGGTCCTGATCATGACGGGCTCTTCCATCATCGGCAGTTTCGATTTCCGCACCCGGGTGGATTTCGTTCGCGTGCCGGGCGTCATCAAATTGCGGAACGGCGAATACACATCGCTGAAGCTGCATATGAACATCGCGGAGACGCTGAAAATCCGGGAATCGATCATCCACCACACGGCGGAAGCGTTCGATCCGGATCTGTTCATCGTCGACAAGGAGCCGCTGGGCCTGCACAGCGAAGTGGAGTCGACGCTGCAATTCCTGAACGAACGCGGCACGCCCTGTGTGCTGGGCCTGCGCGACGTGATGGACGAACCCGCCCTGCTGGAGCCGGAATGGAAGCGCAAACGCGCGATCCCCGCGCTGTCCAACTATTACGACGAAATCTGGATCTACGGCCTGCCGCAGTTCTGCGACCCGCTGGAAGGGTTGCAGATTCCCAAATCCGTCCGGCGCAAGATGATCTATACCGGCTATCTGCCGCGTAAGGAACCGGCGGACCTGCCGGCCTCCAGCTTCACGCCGTCGAAGATCGAGAAGCCGTATATCATGGTAACCCCGGGCGGCGGGGGAGACGGCGAGGAGATGGTCGACTGGGTGTTGCAGGCCTATGAACAGGACCGGCAACTGCCCTATCCCGCCCTGGTCGTGCTGGGCCCGTTTATGCCCGCCGAAAGCCAGGCCGCGTTCCGCCAGCGCGCGGAGCTGCTGGACGATGTCGAGATCATCACCTTCGATGCGCATCTGGAACATCTGATCGTGGATGCGGTCGGCATGGTGGCGATGGGCGGCTACAACACCTTCTGCGAGATCCTGTCTTTCGACAAGCCGGCGGTGATCGTGCCGCGCCGGTACCCGCGGCGCGAACAGTTCATTCGCGCGGAACGGGCACAGGAATTGGGCCTGCTGCGCATGCTGGACCCGCAGGCGGGCAAGACGGCGAAGGATATGGCGACGGCGCTGCGTCAGTTGCCGCAGCAGAATCGACCGTCCGATGTCATCATTCCCGGCCTTCTGGACGGCCTGGAGAGCGTCAACCTTCTGACCCGCCGGCTGGTCACGCGCGAACGTCCGACCGTCCGCGTCGCCGCCGCCCAAGAATAGCGCCGGTCGGCCGCGGCGCACCGCGGCGACCCGCATGAAACACGCGGCATGAAAACAGCCTTTGTCCTGAAAGGATATCCGCGCCTGTCCGAGACCTTCATCGCCCAGGAGATCCGGGCCTTGGAGCGCCGTGGGCTGGATATTCAGATCGTTTCCCTGCGCCATCCGACCGACAAGCACACCCACCCGATCCATGCGGAGATCGCGGCCCCGGTCCTGTATCTGCCCGAATATCTGCACCGGGAGCCGGCCCGCGTGCTGACGGCCTGGCGGCGGGTGCGCGGCAGGCCGGGTTACCGTGCGGCCCGGGCGGCCTGGCTGCGCGATCTGCGCCGCGACTGCACACCGAACCGGGTGCGGCGGTTCGGTCAGGCGCTGGTTCTGGCGAACGAGTTGGACGGCGTCGTCGACCGGCTGCACTTTCACTTTCTGCATACGCCCGCCTCGGTTACCCGGTATGCGGCGATGATCCTGGGCCTGCCCTGGTCCGGGTCTGCCCACGCCAAGGATATCTGGACATCGCCCGCCTGGGAAAAGCGCGAGAAACTGGCCGAGATGGCGTGGTTGACCACCTGCACCTCCTTCGGCGCGGATCACCTGCGCGGGCTGGCCGACGCCAGTGCGGGAAAGGTGCATCTGGACTATCACGGCCTCGACCTTGCGCGGTTCCCCCCGCACGGCGGCGCGCCTTCGCAGCGCGACGGCGGCGATCCACAGGACCCGGTCCGCCTGCTGTCCGTCGGGCGGGCCGTGGAGAAAAAAGGCTATCGGGATCTGCTCGCCGCCCTGGCCGCCCTGCCGGACGACCTGCACTGGCGGTTCCGGCATATCGGCGGCGGTAATCTGCGGGACAGTTTGAAACAGCAGGCCGAGGCCCTGGGCATCGGCGAGCGGATCGAGTGGCTGGGCGCGCAGCCGCAGGACCGGGTGCTGGAGGAAATCCGGCGGGCCGACCTGTTCGTGCTGGCCAGCAAGATCGCCGCGGACGGCGACCGGGACGGGTTGCCGAATGTCCTGATGGAAGCGCAGAGCCAGCGTCTCGCGGTTTTGTCCACCGCCGTCTCCGCCGTGCCG
>JANQIT010000343.1 GCA_028282025.1 Hwanghaeella sp.
GGATCACAGCGCCGCCACGTTCGGCGTTCAGCTCTGCCATGGCGGCCGCAAGGCGTCGGCCCGCGAACCCTGGGACGGCGGCGGGCCGCTGCCGGTCGAGGAGGGCGGCTACGAAGCCTACGCGCCCTCGGCGGTGCCGATCTGGGACGCCGGGCCGGCGCCGACCCCGCTGACGTCCGAGACCATCGCCGACGTGATCCAGGCCTTTGCCGACGGCGCGAAGCGGGCGCATCGCGCCGGGGCGCGGGTGATCGAGATCCACGGCGCGCACGGCTATCTCATCCACCAGTTCCTGTCGCCGATCACCAACCGCCGCAACGATTCCTATGGCGGCGATCTGCCGAACCGGATGCGTTTCGCGATCGACGTCTATGAGGCGATCCGGGCCGTCTGGCCGGACGACCTGCCGATCGGCATTCGAGTCTCCGCGACCGACTGGATCGAGGGCGGATGGGACGTCGCGGACACGGTGGAACTCGCGAAGGCGCTTGAAGCGCGCGGTTGCGACTATATGCATGTCTCGAGCGGCGGGCTCGATTCGGCGCAGCGCATCACCGTCGGTCCCGGCTACCAGACGACCTTCGCCGCCACGATCAAGGCCGCGGTGAATATGCCGATCATCACGGTCGGGCAGATCAGCAATGCGCACCAGGCCGAGACCATCCTGCACACCGGCCAGGCCGATATGATCGCGCTGGCCCGGCCGGTGATCTTCAATCCGCATTGGGCGATGCAGGCCGCCTATGAGTTGGGCGAGCCGATCGAATATCCGCGCCAATACGAACGCGGCAATCCGGTCCGGTGGGGTGCGGCCGGGATCAACGCGCCGGGCAACGTGGTGCCGGATAAGTAGCGTATGGGCGTCAGGAACGGGATTTTCCGTTCTTCCGTGTATCTCCTGCACGGTGGGTACAACTAACCTTTGGAACGATGGGTTTCGTAACGGAAGACGAGTCTTCCCCTGCCGGTTCGTTTTCATATTGACAATATATTGTCATATTGACTACATATTGTCGTATGGCAAAGAAATCTGAAATACGGCACACGGCGTCCGGAGCGTCCTTGACCGATTTGATCCTGGAAACCTTCCGGCTGAACGGCCGGTTGCTGGCGGCGGGAGACCGCCTGACCGGTGACCTCGGCCTGTCGAGCGCCCGCTGGCAGGTCATCGGGGCGATCGCTGTGTCGCCCTTACCGGTGGCGCAGATCGCCCGGAACATGGGGCTCACCCGGCAAGCCGTGCAGCGCATCGCCAATATCCTGGCCGAGGACGGGCTGGTCGCCTTTGCCGAAAACCCGGACCATCGGCGGGCGAAACTCGTCGGTCTGACGGATAAGGGACGGTCCGTCTTGGAAGAGATCGACCGGCGCCAGGCGGCTTGGGTAAACGAACTGGCGGACGGATCGACGCGAAAGTCGATCGAGGACGCGCTGACGGTGTTGCGCGAGGTCCGGGGCCGCCTGGAAAGCAACCTATCGTAAGGAAGTCGGACAATGATGAAAGTCGCGAAGGCGCTGCACCTGATCGGCGTGGCGATGTTCTTCGGCAGCATCCTCGGGCATATCACCGCCGGGCTGGTTCCCGGCGCACAGGAAGACCCGCACACCGCACTCGTCGTGCGGCAGGGGATCGACGCGGCCACGGCATACTTGACCTTGCCCGGCCTGATCCTGTTGGTGGCTGCCGGGATTCTCATGATCGCCAAGGACAGGGTGCCGGTCTTCAAGATCCGTTGGCTGATGCTTCACGTGGTTTTCGGGCTGTTGATCGCCTTTAACGGCGCGTTCCTGCTCTATCCAACCGGGCAGGAAATGCTTGGGATTGCGGCGCAGCTCGGCTCCGGCGCGGCCTCGTGGGAGGCGCTCGACGCTTTGGGCGGACGCGAGGCGGCGTTCGGTGCGGTGAACGTCACCCTCTGCGTCGCCGCGATCATCCTTGCGGTCTTCAAACCCGGCCTGAAGCGGGCGGGTGCATAGGGGATCCGGCATGGACTACTACACGCTTCTCAAGTTCGGGCATATCGTCGGGTTCATTCTGCTGGGCGGCGGTTTGCTGGCGGTTTTCATGTCGGAGTTCCAGGCCTACAAGACCGCCGACATCCGTGTCTTCGCCGAAGCGGCGCGCTATACCGCGATCTTCTACGACAGCCTGGCGGTTCCCGGCGCCATCCTGGTCGGCATTTCCGGTTTCTTCCTGGTTCTCGAACTGGGCGTCGGCTTTTTCGGCGACCCGTGGATCGTCGGCATGTGGGGATTGTTCCTGTTCGAGTTCATCGAAGGAAACACGGTGACACGGGTTCAATTCCGCAAGGCGCTGCGCCGCTCACAGGATGCCTTGGCACGGGGCGATCCGTTGACCGGCGACCTGCGGGACGAAGCGCGGGGTGTCTTCAATAAGGTCACTCATTTCCTCGACATTCCCTTATTCACGGTGATCGTCTACTGCGGCACGGTCCGGCCTGAGACGTGGACGCATGTTCTGGTCGCGGTCGGGATAGGATTGACGGCGGCGGCGCTTCTGGCGGGCCTTATGCCTCGGCTGGCGCAGCCGCGCTAACGATAACCGCCCTTCTTGATCTCGCGATAGAGGGCCTCCGGCGAAACGCCGATTTCGGCGGCGACGTCTTTCCAGCGGCCCTTCGGGGGCAGGGTTTCATTCCAGTCCAGCCATCCCGACAGCCGCTCGGCGACGGTCTTGCGGGTCAAAAGCTCGCACCGATGCCGCATGTTCTGCAATTCCACCGCCAAGTATG
>JANQIT010000026.1 GCA_028282025.1 Hwanghaeella sp.
TTCAGCGACTTGAAGGAGGGGTTCAGCGGCGCTTCGATGATGGTGTCGGCAAGCGTCAGGTCGTCGTTGTTGAGACCCGCGCGCTCCCCCCCGAACAACACGCCGTACCGCAGCCCTTCCTGCCGCGCCGTCATGAATTCCCGACCCGCCGCGCGGGGCGTCAGCACCCGCCCGACCATGCCCCGGGGCCGCGCCGTCGTCGCATAGACCCGCTGCAGGTCGGCGACAGCCTCCGCCGTGGTGGCGAAGGCCTCCGCCTTCTCGATCACCCGGTCCGCGCCGGAAGCCGCGGCCACCGCCTCCGGGTTCGGCCAGCCGTCGCGCGGCGCGACCAGACGCAGCCTGTCCAGCCCGTTGTTCAGCATGGCGCGCGCCACCATGCCGATATTCTGCGCCAACTGCGGCTCCACCAGGATGATCGCCGGGCCGCCGTCGGGCAGGTCGTGATATTGGGTAGTGTCGGTACCGGCCATGGTTCCTCCTCGCCTTGCGCGCCTGTTTGGCGTCTCGGTCCCCGTCTTGTCAAACCCGCTATCCTGAACGAGGCTGCGGGCTTCGCGAACGTTGGGCTGTTGGGAGTGGAACATGGCGCAGAAAGTCTTGGGCGTGATCGGGGGCAGCGGCCTCTATGCGATGGCGGGCATGGAAGAGGCGACCTGGACCGCTGTCGAAGGCCCCTGGGGCCAACCGTCCGACCAAATCCTGATCGGCGAGATCGCCGGCACCAAGGTCTGCTTTCTGCCGCGCCACGGCCGCGGCCATGTCCATTCGCCGAGCAGCATCAACTACCGCGCCAATATCGACGCGCTGAAGCGCTGCGGCGTCACCGACATTCTGTCCCTTTCCGCCGTCGGCTCGCTGAAGGAGGAGCTTCCGCCCGGGACCTTCGTGCTGGTCGACCAGTTCATCGACCGCACCTTCGCCCGGGAGAAGAGCTTCTTCGGCACGGGGATGGTGGCGCACGTGCCGCTGTCGCATCCGGTCTCAAGCTGGCTGGGGGATATCTGCGCGGCGGGGATGAACATGCTCGACATCCCGCACAGCCGCGGCGGCGCCTATGTGGTGATGGAAGGTCCGCAATTCTCGACGCTCGCCGAATCCGAGCTTTACCGAAGCTCGGGCGCGTCGGTGATCGGCATGACCAACATGCCGGAAGCCAAACTGGCCCGCGAAGCGGAGATGCGCTACGCCACCGTCGCCATGGTGACGGACTATGACTGCTGGCACCCGGACCACGATTCGGTGGATGTCGCGCTGGTCATCAAGACGCTGCACGAGAACGCCGACAAGGCGAAGGCGCTTACCCGCTTCGTGATCGAGAACATCAATAGCTGGGAAACGGCACCCGACTGCGGCACCGACAGGGTGCTGGACGCAGCACTGATCACCGCGCCGGAAGCACGCGACCCCGCGATGATCGAAAAGCTGGATGCGGTTGCGGGGCGGGTGTTGGGTTAGGGAATGACAGAAGGATAAGAGCCCAGAACCTTGCCACCGGGAACTCCCGCGCTACATGGCCAATTCTATGGTATGCTACTCAACCATACTCGGTAAGCGCGCTCATAGGCATCAAAGCCTTCACGATGACCCTCTGCCGCGTCGTGCCAATGCCCGGGATAATCCATCCCTTCCGGCAGGATCGTCTGCCCAACCCCCGTTCGTCCACCGAACGCCTCATGCAATTGCTGCTGTGTCAGGTTCCTAGCATCGGTGAGTTCTGAAACCGCCCCGCTCAGGTTCGCACCGCTCAGGTTCGCACCGCTCAGGTCCGCCTCAGTTAGGTTCGCCCCGGTCAGGTCCGCCCCGGTCAGGTCCGCCCCGTTCAGACGCGCACCGCTCAGGTTCGCACCGCTCAGGTTCGCACCGCTCAGGTCCGCCCAGATCAGCTCTGCCCTAGTCAGACGCGCCCCACTCAGGTGCGCATCGATCAGGATCGCCCAGTGCAGGAGCGCCCCGGTTAGGTCCGCCCCGGTCAGGTCCGCATTGAACAGAGTCGCCTTGCCCAGGCTTACCTTGCTCAGGTTCGCCTCGAACAGGTTCGCGCTGTTTAGCACAGCCGACCACAGGAACTGATTACTAAGATCCAGCAACGACATTTGAACAGGTAGATCTGTAGCTTCCTCCCCAAAAGGGAACGCTCGCTGGATCAGTGCCATCGCCATCGTGTTCGACGATGCCAAAGCACTAAACGAAATAGTGGCGCGTTTCTCCCGCACCTGGGCCAATATGGTCAACACCGTCAGAAAACACTTTTCAGCGGCCCGTTGCTGACGTTCCAAGTCGCGATAGGTTGGATTGTTGTACTGCTTGAGGTCCTGCACCGGGAAACCATGCTGCAGTGTATGATTGAAGATCTCTGTCAACGCCAAGATAGTGGCGTCGGCAGGCGGCCTCATCCGGGCTTCGTCCTTTAGGAATCGTACAACTGCGTTGGTCAGAACCCCGTCACCAATCCATTCGCACCATCGCAAGGCGTGGTCCCCATCGGTACCATCGAATTCATCGCTTTCACGGCGTTGCCGCAGCCTATCCGCCGCGCCGATTAAGGCGCGCGCCGCGAGATACTCGCCGAAACTTTTATGGACGAACTCGAAACCCGCCCCCTTAATGTCACTCTGAGAATGAATCAACAGCGCCACGCTTTTCAGGCTAGCTCCGTCCATCCCGGCATAGACCAGATTGTCCTTGGGTTTTGCGTAAATTTTCCGGAGTTTCTCGAAGGCCGAATTGTCGCCGGTCCGCCCATTGTTACGGAAGGCCGCGAGGGCGAAGACCTCCATCAGTTCGAAGAAGTTCTTTTCCTCGAGCTGCTTGTATGCATCCAATTTCTTCTTCTTGTTTCGCGCAAACACCTTGCTCAGAATGTCTTGATAGACAAGGTTGCGGTTGGCAGCGGCTTCCCGCCAACGCGCGCCGCAGTAGTCCGAGATGATCAGCAGATGCAGCAGCAGCGGTTCGACATTCAAGTCAGCCATGCTTTCATCGGTGATGGACTTCGGCGGATCCTCTGTTTCCTGCCCATTTGCGGCACACCAACGCGGCCAGTAATCCAACCGTAAATCCTGTTCCATCAGGTAATGAGAATCACTGACCGGGTCGAAATCCTCGCCAATCCGCTCATCCGGTGGATTGCCGTCCAGGCGCAGGTCCTCGCGGGTCATTGGCCGGATTGGCGCGACGTGCAGTACGCTTTCCAGAGGCCTGTCCGCCTCCTTAAGCGCGTCGTCGATGGCGAGATCACGCCCTAGCACGATGGCCTTTGCCGGTTGCCCCGCGTTGCTCAAGCTATTCAACATGTGGTTAAGATTACTGACGAACCGTTGGGTCAAATCGCTGGCCCGATCCTGGTTCGCCGTCAACTCGTCCAACCCGTCGAAAATCATCAATAGCGGCTTGTGATCAGTACCATGCCAGTCAGACGGGTTACTCGGAAAACCCTCGCATTTGTCCGGCTGTTTGTACCCATGAAGGTCTTCCAGATGCCGACCGATGCTGGCCTTCAATGTGTCTCCGGCGCTCCCCATCCGCATGTGTTGCAGTTCAACGAACAAAACCCGGTGCGTCCCGGTATGGACTAGACGCGCGGCGAAGGCCTTGGCGAAAGACGACTTCCCGCTGCCCGACCCACCGGCAACGAGCCTGATGGCATCGTTATCTGGGGCCGATAGCAGCCACTCCGTCATCGTCTCATGGATATCCGCAACGGTAGCCGTACGGTAATCTATATCCTCATCCGTGCCTTCTGCTTTTTTGAAGTGACGCTTATTCCAAAAGCAGCGAAGCTCCTGGTAGACCTCCGCCAATGGAACATCGATCTCATTGTCGGGCGAGAAAATCGGCGCTTGGTAGAATGTACTGTTGATCCATGCGCCATGCCGTTGCCACGCTAATTCCCGGCGCTCGGCTTCGGCCGTCACGCTGGTCACGGCTGCGACGACGCCATTGAAGGACTCCGGGTCTTGCGCGAACACCTTGGACACGGCCAGCCGCAGCGCATCCTGGAAAACGCCCGTTAGCCCGTCATCGCCATAGAGGTTATCGGGGGCAGCATTCCTGAATTCGTCCGACGCCGCCGAAATGCACGGCTCCACCGCCTGAGCCAAAGACAGGTTTACAATGTCATGCGCGTGCAAGACACCGGTTGAGGGAAGTCGGTCGACGAATTTCTCCGCGACGTCCTGCATATCCGTGTCACTTAGGTCGCATCGCATGCGCGGCTGTCGAAGGCAGGAGATCGCCGCCGATGCGACGCAGTTGGCAAGGAAGATCCACGCAATATGTTCCGGCTCGCTTTCTAGCGCGCCTTCTGCTGCCTTCCAGATTTCTGGAATCGATTCTGCCGTGCTGATTGGGTCTTGGTGCTGCATCTTGGCTACGGCCAAGGCGCTCAAGCGTAGGGCTTCTATGATGTTGCGCTGTTTCTCAGGCTGGGAGAATTTCACATTTAATCCATTCAAAACTATTCGTTGTTGCTAGCTTAACGAGCTCTATGTGAAAATCAATGATTGGCCGCGCGTGGCTATGGTAACGACCCTCGCAAAAACAGAAGCGCAGTGTCTACGCATGCCTTGAGCTAAAACCCGAAGCCGATAAAGGCGCCGTGCCCATCCCCTGAGGACAATCGTTGCCGATCGCGCGGCCCCGTCAGGTCGAAGCCGATCACCCGCGTGCCCTCAATCTCAACGTCCTGCATCGCGGGATCCAACAGGCGCGCCGCTTGGTGGCTGACGAAGCGAATTTGGTGATGCCCGCCGCAGGTGACGGATGCGCCGTCCGCCGTTTCGGCGATGGCGCCGCCGAACAGCTGGCCTGCGAACCGGGCGTCCTCCATCGGTGCGTCCGAGGCGGCGTAGACGGCGGAAATGCCGGTCGCACCGTTTGGATGGGTTTGATATTCCGGCTTCCAAAAGGCGTCCGCCGTGCGGTCCTGACACACGAAATAGGCGAAGCCCGGCATCCGTTCACTGGTTGCGAAACCCAGCGAGAAGGCGATGGTGGTCGTGCTGCCGTCCGGCAGCTTGGCTTGGCGCTCGAAATCGAGCGGGCGGTAGGTCGGGATGTCCGCACTGCGCCAGGCGGCTACGTCCGCCCGCGTATCCTCGCTGGCGAAAGCCAGCATGGAGATCCCCTCCCCCGCCGACGTAAGCGCGTTGAGGTGATGCTGCCCGAAGCTGAAGAAAGGGTCCGACGCATCGAAATTATGGGGATCCAGCCTTTCCGGCCGATCCACTTCCAGAATCTCCAGGAAAGTGCGGTCCGCGAACTGCGCCAGCCGGTTGGAGGTGCCCATCCGGTCTTCATGAAAGGCGCGCGGCGTGAGTTGAAAGCCAAGATCCTGGAACGTCCTTTCGGCACGGTCCAAGTCCTTTACGGCGAGTACGATGTGATCGAACGGGCGGCCCTGCATGACGGTCTCCTCAAAGCGTGTGAAGGCCGTCTGGATCTAAGGGCCGCCGCGCGGCGCGGCAAACCAGGAATTCTGCACGATCACGGCAGGAAAACTAAGCCTGCAGCCTGCCGTGCCCTGTAACCGCGCAACGGTTAAGGGGCGTGGATCGGCGCGTCGGGCTTGAAGGCGTGGAAGGCGAAGGCGAAATCGACGAAATAGGGGACGTCCCGGTCGTCCTTGCGGGCGACGACGTTGCCGACATCCCTGCCCTCTGCGATCCTGGCCGCATCAAGGGCCGAATTCTGGCCCGGCGTCCAACTGATCACCGTACCGTCGGACGCCATGACGCTGCCTTTCCGCCGCAGCAGATCCAGGCTCCAGGCCTCGCTTTTGTCCAGCAGGGAGACGACGCGGGAAAGCGCCGGCACATTTTCCGGCGTTTCCCCGTCATAGAGAAAGGGCTGCGACAGGCTGTCATATCCCCGGTACGGGTTCGCGCCATAGTTCCGCATGCCTTCGTGGATCGGCACCAGCACCTGGGCCGAGGCGGAGGCGCGTTCCTGGAAATTCGCCCAGGATTCAAGACGGCTGGGCAGCACCTTCAACGCCGTCCCGGTCATCGCGCCGACGATGGCTTCGCCGGTAAACTGCTGCCACCAGGATTCGGTCTGGCGGTCCCACATGATGAGGTCCGATTTCCGCAGCTTGCCGGTCGTACCGAAATCCAGCACCCCTTCCCCATTGGCCGTTTCCACCCGGCGGTCGAAGACGATGGCCGCGTTGCAGAGCGGGCAGAAGGTGACGGAAACCGGCACCCCGCCGACCGTGTCGTTGACGATTTCGTGCCACATCAGGATGCGCAGCGGATAGGCCCGCATCTCCCCGCCGACGGTCAGCCCGATCACGGGTTCCGTCGGCTCCAGCCCGGAATAGTCCGCCGCCGGCTCGAACACCGGCTTGTCGATGGGCGGGATACCGTCCCGCGGCGGCCCGCCGGAGCGGATTTCCTTCAAATCGACCGACGCCGTCCTGAAGTCCGTGTTCGGCCATTCATAAGTCCAGCCGCCCGGGGCGGCCGATACCGGCATGGCGGCGAAGAGAGCGGCGCATAACGCCGCGGCGGCGAGAGATAGCTTCATCCCGCCAGTGTCCGCAAAACCCGTTCCCGGGCCAAATCAAGGCTGTGTGAGGTTTTCCCGCGGCGCAACCGCACGCACGGACTTGGCAAACCGCCGGAAAACGCCATTTTGAGAGCAGCCATCGACGTCAATTCAGGGAGAGACCGCCATGACCGGTATCGACGACAAGACCCGCACCGAAATCGAAGCCGCCGCCTTCCGCACGCTGGTCGCGCATCTGCGCAACCGCACGGACGTTCAGAACATCGATCTGATGAACCTGTCCGGCTTCTGCCGCAACTGCCTGAGCCGCTGGTACGGCGAGGCCGCCGCCGAACACGGCATCGAGCTTTCCAAGGACGAAAGCCGCGAAATCGTCTACGGCATGCCGTTCGGCGAGTGGAAGTCCAAATACCAGACCGAAGCCTCAGCCGATCAGCAGGCCAAGTTCGCCGAAGAGATCAAGAAGGCGCACTAAGCGCCGTCCCGGGTTCACGCGGCGGCGGTTGCCGCCGCCGCTTTTTCCCGCCGCATGCTGAGCAGGAAGAGGCCGACGACCACCGCCACCCCGGCGAAGTTCGCGATCAGCAGGCCGGGCCAGGCGCAGGCCGCCGCCGCCGTGATGGCGATAACCCGTTCGATGATGTTCAGCGGCGCTTCCATATAGCCCTGGATCGCGGCGGTGAAGCCGTAGAGCCCGACCAGCGAGAAGGCGGAAATCACTAACGCCTCGTGCACCGGGGCGCCGATCAGCGGCGTGTAGGCGAACAGCAGCGGCACCAGATAGAGGCCCTTCGCCACTTTCCAGGAGGTGACGCCCGTCGCCATCGGCGGGGTTTTCGCAATCGCCGCGGCGGTGAAGGCGGTCAGGCAGACCGGCGGCGTGACGTTCGAATCCTGGCTGAGCCAGAAGATGATCAGGTGCGCGGCCAGCAAGGCGTAGCCCAGCGTTTCGGCGGAGATCATGGATTCCCGCACAACCGAGGACATCTCGACCGGGATGGCCGCGACGATGGCGGCGGCGTCGGCGGACGACATCGGCTGCCCCAGCAAGGCCAGCTTGTCCGGCGCGGCCAGCATCATGATCGCCTTCGCCTGATCGCTGACGGTGCCGTTCGCGATCTGCTCGACCAGCATTGTGTCGGCGATCATGGCGTAAAGCGCCGGCGCGGACAGGGTCGCCAGAACGATGTAGGACGCCGTCACCGGCAACCCCATGCCCAGCACCAGGGAAGCCAGACCGACCAGAATCATGGCGATCAGCAGGTTGTTGTCCGCCCAGTCCGAAATCATCAGCGAGAAGGTGTTGCCGACGCCCGCCGTCGCGATGACGTTGACGATCAGCCCAACGCTGCACAGCAGAACGGCGGTCAGTACCATGTTCCGCGCGCCCAGGGCCAGGGCCTCCAGGATCTGTTTCGGCCCCATCTTGTTCGGCGTCAACCAGGAGGAGGCGATCACCGCCAGGATGGCGACGCCGGCGGCGTAAGTGGGCGTGAAGCCCGCGATCAGGACGCTGATCAGCAGCACAATCGGGAACAGGAAGCTGATCCCGCCCCGCCGCATGATGGTCATGAACTTGGGAGCCTCTTCCCCCTCCCCGGTTCCGATATTGTGGCGCTTGGCCTCAATCCGGACGAAGAAGGCGACGGTCGCGAAATACAGGATGGCGGGCAACACGCTGACCGCGACGATGGTGGTGTAGGAAATCTGCGTATAACTGGCCATCACGAAGGCGCCCGCCCCCATGATGGGCGGCATCAACTGCCCGCCGGTGGAGGCGGAGGCTTCGACCGCCGCCGCGAATTTCGGCGGGAAGCCCGCGCGTTTCATCAGCGGAATGGTGATCACCCCGGTGGAAGCGGTGTTGGCGACAGCGGAGCCGGAAATCGTGCCGGTGAGCGAGGAGGCGAAAACGGCGACCAGACCGGGGCCGCCCGTCAGGCGTCCGGCCACGGCGCGCGCCAGGTCGATCACGAAATTGCCCGCGCCGGACTTTATCAGGAAAGCGCCGAACAGGATGAACATGAAAACGAAGGTGGAGGAGATCCGTGCAATGGTGCCGAACAACCCTTCGTCTGAGAACAGCGAGCGGAACAGGATCGTCTCCCAGCTCAACCCCGCGAATTTGAAGATGCCGTCGATATGCGCACCCCACCATCCGATATAGGTGAGCGACACGACGATCAGGCACGGTATGAACCAGCCGGTGACCCGCCGGGTGAATTCCAGCGCCATCAGGATGGTGATGATGCTCAAACCCCATTCCAGCGTCGTCAGGCGCAGGCCGCGGTCGTAAATCGCGTTCTCCGACAGGATGATCCCCATGCTGGCCCCGGCGGCGATCAGCCCCAGGATCAGGTTGACCGGCAGATGCCACGACGGCTTGCGGCCGTCGCCCTTCACCGCGACCGGATAGATCAGCGCGCAGAGGAAGGCGAAACCGGCAAAATGAATGGCGTTCTGCAACAAGGACGGCAGAACCGCGAACATGTTCATGTAGACATGTCCAAGGGATATCGCGATCCCGACGACGAAGGCGATCTTGTCGCTGGTATCGAGCGACGAAAACGAAACGCCGGACGCGGGATCCGCATCCTTGTCCTGAGTGCTGTCTGACATGAGCCGGGCCGGATAGGAAAGGTGTACAGGAAAAGACGGACCGGCTGGGCCGGTCCGTCTGTCTTCTCAACCGCGCTTACTGGGCGATCAGGTTGGCGGGGATATCCAGCCCGGCCTCCTTGAAGTAGCGGGCCGCGCCGGGATGCAGGGGCATCGGAAGGCCGGCCAACGCACGCTCCAGCGACATCGCGGTCGTCGCCTTGTGGATCGCGCCCAGGAAGCCGAGATTCTCGTAGATCGTCTTGGTGATCATATAGACGTCTTCTTCCGGCACGTCCGCGCGGACGGCCAGGAAGTTCGGCTGCGCGATGGTGTTCAGGTCCTTGGTCTGGCCCGGATAGGTGCCGGCCGGCACCACATAGCGGGTGAACAGGCCCAAACCGCCGTCCGCTTTCGCGACCTGCTCGTCGGTGAAGTCCAGCAGCGTGACCTTATCGCCAATCGCCGCCATCACCCGGGTCACCGCCGTCACCGGCGCGCCGGCGGGGGTGGACATGCCGGCGATCTTACCGTCCTGCATGGCGTCGGCGCTGGGGCCGTAACCGATGTAGCTCAGCTCATAGGCGGACTCGATATCCACGACACCCAGGTTGCCCATGATCGTCTTGTTCGAGCCGATGGTGCCGGAATTCTTGCGGCCCATGGAGAAGGCTTCGCCCTGCATGCCCAGCACGTCCTCGACGGTGCCGGTCTTGGCGAACTCGTTCTTCACGACGAAATGTTCGACATTCGGCCACAGCATGCTGATAGAGCGCAGATTTGATTGCGGACCGTCGTTGGCGACCGGGCCGGTGCCGTTCCAGGCATAGGACCCGAACAGCCCCTGGACGATTGCGAATTGCGCTTCGTTTTCGCGCAGCAGGCGGATGTTCTCGCCCGAACCGGCGGAGTTGATGGCCGACATGCCGATTTTCTGTTTCGGCTGCAGCTTCACCTTGGTCAGGGTCGCAATCGCCACACCGACCGGATAATAGGTTCCGCCCGT
This sequence comes from Hwanghaeella sp., assembly GCA_028282025.1. Classification (GTDB taxonomy): domain Bacteria; phylum Pseudomonadota; class Alphaproteobacteria; order UBA8366; family Aestuariispiraceae; genus Hwanghaeella. Next base: position 10,115 of record JANQIT010000026.1, read on the forward strand.
TGACGCCGTCGCCAGCAGGTAGTCGCGGGCTTCCTGCGCCGCGGCCGGGCCGGAAACGAGCATCCCGGCGACCGCCAGGGCGGCGGCGGGGAGGCGCATGGTTTTCAGGGTTGAGATGAAAGACATCGAAACGGTTCCCTTGTTCTGTTTGTTTTACGTTATGCGCACAGGAGATAGTGCGCGAAATCGCGCGGAAAAGTACGCAGCGGAACACAGATGTCAAAACAGTGCCGACACCGGCGCAGTGACGCCGGCAAACATCACCCTTAAGTTTGAGTAACGGTCAGACGGCGGCGGAATGCCGGCCCTTGCCGTTGGCGAGATAGGCGTCGAAGGCGGCGCAGACCGTGCGGCGGAAGGGCTTGCCAGTTTCCGTGATCGCGATGGACCAGCCGTCGGTTTCGACCAGCTTGTCATCCCGCATCGGGGAAAGCCCCTGGAAAGCTTCCGCAAAACGTCGCGGGTCGAGGCCGTAGCGTTCCGCCGCCCGTCCGGCGTCGGTCCGCCCCGTACACATCAGGTCGTTGATGACGTCCCGGCGGGCTTTGTCGTCAGGGTCCAGGGCGATGCCCTTGGCGACCGGTAGATCGCCCGCCTCCACGCTGCGGCGGTAATCCGCAAAGGGCAGATGGTTCTGAACATACCCTTGCGGCAGGAAACCGATGGCCGACGGCCCCAGGCCGACCAGCGCCGGCGCGGTATCCGTTGTATAGCCCTGAAAGTTCCTGTTCAGGGTTCCGTCGGAAAGCGCAACCGCCATGGAATCGTCCGGGCGGGCGAAGTGGTCGAGCCCGATTTCGACATAGCCCGCCGCTTTCAAGTCGCTGCTGGCGGTTTCCGCGCTTTCCAGCCGTTCTTCCGGCCCCGGCAACGCGGTATCTTCGATCATCTTCTGGTGCGTTTTCATCCAAGGGACATGCGCATAGCCGAACAGCGCCAGACGGCTGGGATTGTAGGCAACCGCCTCTTTCACCGTATCGCGCACCCGCTGCACGGTCTGATGCGGAAGACCGTAGATCAGATCGATGTTGATATCGTCGATCCCGCGCGCCCGCAGGGCGTCGATACAGGCCCGGGTAACCTCTTGCGGCTGTATCCGGTTGATCGCCTTCTGCACCTCAACATTGGCGTCCTGGACGCCGATGCTGGCGCGGGTGACGCCCGCTTGCGCCAACGCGTCGAGCTTCGCCTCGTCCAGATCGCGGGGATCGGTTTCCACCGCGAATTCCGCGGTATCCAGAATCTCGAACCGTTCTTTCAGGGCGTTGCCAAGCGACGCGATGTCGCCGGCTTGCAGCATGGTCGGCGAGCCGCCGCCCCAATGGATATGCTGCACGGGCCGCCCCCGGCCGCCCAAGGCGTCGGTCATGAGATCAAGCTCCGCATAAAGCGTCTTCAGGAACTTCTGCACCGGTTCGTACCGCGCCACGATCTTGGTATGGCATCCGCAGAACCAACACAGCGTGTCGCAAAAGGGGATATGCAGATACAGCGACAGCGGCGTTTCCGCGGGAAGCGCCCGCAGCCACGCCTTGTAGTCGCGCGGGCCGATCTGTGTGTCGAAATGCGGGGCCGTGGGGTAGCTGGTATACCGCGGCACCGGGCGAGCATATTTGTCGAGCAGAGTCTGTTCCATGCCCTTATCATGATCGGGCGCGCATCCCCATGCTTTGACATTGATCAATCGGAGGCCGTTGTTGCAGCCGGTGCATGCGGGGGCTATGTTCCGGCTCCCTATAATACACCTCACGTTAACACGGAGCCGCCGCAATGTCCGATACCGCCGCCCTTCACGAAGAGCTGGAAGCCGTGGCCGAAGAAACAGGCTCTGCGGCCCTTGGCGTCACCGGGGAACGGCTGCGGTCCTTTATCGAACGGATCGAGCGGCTGGAGGAAGAGAAACAGGCGCTGGCGGACGATATCAAGGAAGTCTTCGCAGAGGCCAAGGCGACCGGATTCGACGTGAAGACCATGCGGAAGATCATCCGCATGCGGAAACAGGACATGGATCAGCGCAAGGAAGAAGAAGCGCTTCTGGAAACCTACATGGCGGCAATCGGCATGATTTAGGGGCCGGACCTGGGGGCGTCTTTAAAGGCGGCTCAATTTTGGGCTATAGATAATATAATATCCTTAAGTAGATAATACGAATTCAGTGAAACTCTTTTGCTTGTATTGACTTTCGATCCAAGGGAGGCGGCGGCCTACCCGATAGCCGATCACCACTTAGTTCTTTGCGTAGAAACCCAGTTCCTGCGATACTAAGGCATTGGTATTCCAAGGATTCAAAGGCAGGATGCGCATGCGTAGCTTGAAAAAAGCGAGCTTGGGCTTGGTCTTATGCGTCGGTCTGACAGGCGTTTGGGCCGCGGTAACGGGCGCATCGTCCACCGGTTCCGTTTCCTATTCGGTCCTGGACACGGAAAACAAACCGGTGGTGGACGCGGTGGTGCGTCTCAGCCCGCTCGTTTCCGACGGCACTCTACCAGCCGCCACCGAAGAGAAGATTATCGACCAGTACCGGCAAGCCTATGAACCGCTGGTGACCGTCGTAACGGTCGGCAGCGCCGTCCGGTTCAAGAACAGCGACCCGTTCGGTCACCATGTCTATTCCTTCTCGCAGGCCAAGCAATTCGAATACAGACAGCCGACGCGCGGCACGACCGATCCGCTGTTGCTGGACAAGCCGGGCCTGATCGCCCTTGGCTGCAACATTCACGACCATATGCTGGCCTATATTTTTGTCTCGGACAGCCCGAATGTGGCGATTTCCGACTCTGACGGCAGGGTCCAGTTGGCCGGCGTCACGCCCGGAACCTATACCGCCACGATTTGGCATCCGCGGTTGAAGGGAGATCCCATCGAGCAGGAGATCACCATCACCGATACGGAAGTCGCCGCGGAGGTCAGTCTGGACTTGAAGCCGCCGCGCCGCGTCCGGAAATCCAGCTATAGCGGCGACCGTTAGTGACCCGCCTTCCCGGACCGGAGTTCTAGGATGAAAATCCGCTTCCAGGCGAAACTGATCGCGTTCGCCGCCACGATCCTGGTCGCCGTGCAGCTGCTGAGCGCGGTCGCGGTGTACGTCTCCACCCGGAATTCGGCGATAGAAAACCTGCGCGAGGAACTGGCCGCGACGGAACGCGTCTTCCTGAATCACCTGGACAACACGACACGCAACCTGGTCGAGACGACATCGGCCGTGACCCTGGACTTCGCCTTTCGCAGCGCCATCGCCCAAGGGGACGAGCAGACGAAACGGTCGGTCCTGGAAAACTTCCGCGACCGGGTCGACGCCGACCGGGTATTCCTGGTCTCGCTGGACAACAAGATCACTGTCGATACGGGCCGCGAGTCCGCCGGAGCCAGAGTGTTCCCCTTCGACGACCTGATCGAACAAGCGGACATCAACGGCTTTTCCTCGGACATCGTCATGGTGGACGACCGCCTCTACGAATTGGTCATCGTGCCGGTTCTGGCCCCGGACGCCATCGCCTGGATCGCCTTTGCGGTGGAAATCAACGACGCACTGGCCACGGAGATCCGGGACCTGGCGCCGTTTCCCACGTGGGTGAGTTTCGTCTATAGCCAAGGGGCTTCCCTGAAACTGTCCGCCTCGACCGCGACGGGCGGGGAGCGGTCACTGCTTCAGGACTACATCGCTGGGGAACCACGGTTGAGTGCGGAGCCTACGCTGGTAGAGGTGGGTGACGGCACATTCGTCACAGCCGCGACGGAGATCCAGGGGCCGGGCCGTCAGATCAAGGTCTCGATGCTGTTCCATTCCACCATCGACGCCGCCCTGGCCCAGACCCGGGAATTGCTGCTGCAGCTGGCCGCGTTGCTGATCGCGGCGCTCGCCTTGACGCTGGCCGGCGCGATCCTGCTGGCGCGAACGATCACCAAGCCGGTGCGCGAACTGACGGCCGCCGCCGGACGCGTCCGGCAAGGCGATTACGGCGCGGCCGTGGGCTATTCACGCAAGGACGAATTCGGCGATCTGTCCGACACCTTCAACAAGATGATCGCCGACATTCAGACCCGCGAGAAAACGATTTCCCATCAGGCCCGGCATGACGCCTTGACCGAACTGCCCAACCGGCGGGAATTCCTGCGCATGGTGAACGAACAGGCCGCCATGAACCGCAAGATCCCCTTCGCCGCCGTGATCGTGGGGCTGGAGCGGGTTCAGGAGATGAACAGCTCCCTGGGTTTCGTGGTCGGCGACAGGATCATCAAGGGCGTTGCGGACCGCCTGAAATCCCATGTCGCAGAGGGGGACATGGTGGCGCGGATCGGCGGCGACGAATTCGGCCTGATGCTGATCGGCGACAATTGGGTGAAGGGCGGCGAGGCGATGCTGACCGGCCTGATCAAAACCGTCGAGCAGCCAATCACCGCCCGGGAAGGCAATGTCGATGTGAACCTGCGCTTCGGCCTGGCCTACTACCCGGAACATGGGGACGACGGCGCGGGCCTGGTGATGTCGGCCGAACTGGCGATGTACAAGGCGCGGCTGGGCGGCAAGTCGACCCATATCTTCGACCCCGTCGCCGACCGGCCGCGCCCGGAAGCGCTGATGCTGATGGGGGAAATGCGCAAGGGATTGGACGCGGGCCAGTTCTCGCTGGTCTATCAGCCGAAGGTCGATGTCGCGACCGGCAAGATCGTGGGCGCCGAAGCCCTGTCGCGCTGGTCCCACCCGCAGATGAAGGATCTGTCCCCCGACACCTTCGTTCCCCTGGCGGAGCAGACCGGAAACATCCGCTATCTGACCCGCTGGATGCTGCAACAGGCGGCATCCGACTGCGCGCGATGGCGGGAAATGGGTTTGGACATGAAAGTGTCGGTGAACCTGTCGGCCAAGGACATCGCGACGGGGGAGATCGTCATGGTGGTCAGCCGCATGCTGGTCGATAACGGCATCCCCGCCGAAGCGGTGACCCTGGAGATTACCGAGAGCGCCCTGATGGACGAACCGGAGGAGGCGCTGGCGACCCTGGACAGTCTGTCTGCGATGGGTCTGTCGGTGTCGGTCGACGATTTCGGCACCGGCTATTCTTCGATGAGCTACCTGAAGCGGCTGCCCGCGAACGAGTTGAAGATCGACAAATCCTTCGTGCTCGACCTGGCGACCAGCCGGGAAGACGAGGTGATCGTCAAATCCACCATCGATCTGGGCCGCAACCTGGGCCTCAGCGTCACGGCGGAAGGCGTGGAGGATCAGAACGGCTTCATGAAGCTGCGGGAGTTCGGCTGCACCATCGCGCAGGGCTACCACATCTCCAGGCCCCTGCCTTTCGACCGACTGATCGACTTCTGCCGCAATTCGCCCTGGGCGGTCGGCGACGCCAAGCCCACCGTGGTGGCGGGCAAGTCCGTGACCGGACCGGAAGAGGCCTGAAACGGCGGGCCTGCATTCATTCCCGATCAACCGGGACCGAACGCAAACCGCTGAAATCCCCTACTCGGCGGCCTTCCGCGCCCCCGGCTCCGGCGGTTCCTGGAACTGTTTCAAGAGTACCGCTTCGTTGGCCTTTGCATCGGAAAGATGGCGTTCCTTCACATGACCGTAGCCGCGGATATGTTCCGGAATTTCAGCGATCTGAACCGCGATGGCGTGGTTGTCCACCTTCAGGCCCGGTAGCAGGGACCGGATTGTCTGTTCGTAGTCGGCGATCAGTTGCCGTTCCTGCTTGCGCTCTTCGGTCCAGCCGAACGGGTCGAGCCGCGTGCCGCGCAACCCTTTGAGCCTGGCCAGCAACGCAAAGGCCTTCATCATCCAGGGGCCGAATTCCTTCTTGATCAGATGTCCGGTTTCCGGGTCGCGCTCTGCGAACAGCGGCGGGGCCAGGTGAAACTTGATCGAGAAATCGCCCTCGAACTGTTCCTTCAAGCGCCGCATGAAATCGCCGTTGGTATAGAGCCGCGCGACTTCATACTCATCCTTATAGGCCAGAAGCTTGAAATAGTAGCGGGCGACGGCGCGGGCGAAGGAATCGTCCCGCATCACCTCGGCCTCCCGGCGCTGGACCTCCACCACGAAATCCTTGTAGCGGCGGGCATAGGCCTCGTCCTGATACGCCTTCAGGAAGGCGATACGCTTTTCGACGATATCCTCCAGGGTCTTGGCGACATCATCGCCGGGGGAGGGAGCCTCCGGCTGCTTCGCGCCCTTGTCGACGATCGCGCGAACAGCCTCCATATCGTGCGCGGCGCGGCGGCCCCAGGTAAAGGCCTGCCGGTTCATTTTGATCGCGACCCCGTTGATCTCAATCGCCTTATCGATGGCGTCCAGACTGACGGGGATGAGGCCGAGCTGGAACGCATAGCCCAGCATGAACATGTTGCTGGCGATACTGTCGCCGATCAGAGAGGTCGCCAGCCGCGTCCCGTTCAGGAAATGCGCCTTGTCGGCCCCGGTCGCGTCGCGCACCAGATCCTCCAGCTCATGGGCAGGGAACATCCAATCCGGATTGCTGGTAAAGTCGCCGGTGATCGACTTTTCCGTATTCACGATGGCGACTGTCTTTTCCCGCTCGATCTTGGACAGCGCCGTCGTTCCGGCGGCGACCACCAGATCGCAACCCAGCAGCACGTTCGCCCCGCCGGCGGCGATGCTGACCGCATGAATATCTTCCGGCCGTTTGCCCACGCGGATGTGGCTGACCACCGGCCCGCCCTTCTGCGCCAGGCCCGCCATATCCAGGATGGAACAGCCCTTGCCTTCCAGATGCGCGGCCATGCCGATGATGGCGCCGACGGTGACGACGCCGGTGCCGCCCACGCCTGTCAGCAGAATGCTGAAAGGCGTTTCCTCGACGCTGGGGGTGGCTGGGACCGGCAGCGCCTCGAAAAGGTCGGGCGTCGCCGCGGCCGCCGGCTTTTGAACGTCCGCACCCTGCCCCTTGCGGACCTGTCCCCCATGCACGGTTACGAAGCTGGGACAGAAGCCCTTTACGCAGGAATAGTCTTTGTTGCAGGAGGATTGGTCGATTTTACGCTTACGCCCGAACTCGGTCTCCTTCGGCGTGACCGACAGACAGTTGGACTGCACCGAGCAGTCGCCGCAACCTTCGCATACCGCCTCGTTGATAAAGGCGCGCTTCTGCGGGTCCGGGAAGGCCCCGCGCTTGCGCCGGCGGCGTTTCTCCGCGGCGCAGGTCTGGTCGTAGACCAGGACGGTCACCCCCTCGACCTCGCGGATATCCTTCTGGACCGTGTCCAGATCGTCCCGGTGATGCACGCTGACGCCGGACGGAAAGACGCCGTTCGGATACTTCTCCGGCTCGTCGCTGACGACGACCACTTGCCGCGCACCTTCCGCGGCGACCTGGGCCACGACGGCGGGTACGGTCTGCACACCTTCATGCGGCTGGCCGCCAGTCATCGCGACGGCGTCGTTATAGAGCAGTTTGTAGGTGATATTGACGCCCGCCGCCACGGCGGCCCGGATCGCAAGTATACCCGAATGCTGGTAGGTGCCGTCGCCAAGATTGACGAAAATGTGGTCGGTCTTCGAGAACGGCGCCTGCCCCAGCCAGGTGGCCCCCTCTCCCCCCATCTGGGTGAAGGTGACCGTCTCGCGGTCCATCCATTGCGCCATGAAATGGCAGCCGATCCCCGCATAGGCGCGCGACCCTTCCGGCACCCGGGTCGACGTGTTGTGCGGACAGCCGGAACAGAAATACGGCAGGCGCGAGATTGACGCCTTCTTCGCATCCAACTGTTTTTCCTTGGCGTCGAGAAAGGCCAACCGGTTCTTGAACCGCTCATAACCCGCGATGGCGTTGCCGCGCGGCAGGCGTTCCAGCCGTTGCGCCACGGTCCGGGCGATCCGCGCCGGGGTCAGTTCGCCGAAGGACGGCAGGATCAGTTCGCGCGCCTCATTATGCTTGCCGTAGATCTGCGGCCTGACGTGCGCGGGCCAGTTGAAGGCTTGCTCCTTCAACTGATTCTCGATCAGGGCGCGCTTTTCCTCAACCACCAGAATTTCTTCATGGCCTTGGCAGAACTCCCGGATGCCGTCCGGCTCCAACGGCCAGGTCATCGCGACCTTGAAGACCGAAATCCCGAGTTCCTTGGCGAATTCCTCGTCCACCCCCAGATCGTCCAGCGCCTGCCGGACATCCAGATAGGATTTGCCCGTCGTGACGATGCCGAGCCGCTTCTTCGGGCTTTCGATCATCGGGCGGTTCAGCTTGTTCTTCTTGGCATACGCGATGGCCGCATAAAGCTTGTAACGGTGCAGATGCTCTTCCTGCGCAAGCGCTTCCAACGCCGACTTCGGGTATTGAATATTCAACCCGCCTTCCGGCATTTCGAACTCGGTCTCATCGGGCAGTTCGATCTTCACCCGGTGCGGATCGACATAGCAGGAGGCCGAGGTATCGACGGTTTCCGCAACCGTCTTGAAGGCGACGTAGCATCCCGAATAGCGCGACAGGGCGATTCCATGCAGGCCAAGGTCCAGGAACTCCTGCACGCCGGCCGGGTTCAGGACCGGCACCATCGCATCCATGAAGGCGTATTCCGTCTGGTGCGCGGTGGTCGATGATTTGCAGGTATGGTCGTCGCCCGCCAGCAGCAGCACGCCGCCCGTCTTGGACGTCCCCGCAAAGTTGGCATGCCGCAACACATCGCCCGAACGGTCGACCCCGGGCCCCTTCGCGTACCAAATCGAGAAGACGCCATCGACGGTGCTGTCGCCGAAGAACTCGTTTTGCTGCGTTCCCCAGATCGCCGTCAGCGACAGATCCTCGTTAAGGCCCGCCTGGAAATGGATGTTATTATTCTTCAGGAAGGTGCGCGCTTTCCAGAGCTGCTGATCGTAAGCGCCGAGCGGCGAGCCCCGATAACCCGAAATGTAACAACCCGTGTTCAGGCCGGCGGCTTCGTCGCGTTGCCGCTGCATGATCGGCAGGCGGACGAGCGCCTGGGTTCCGGTGATGAAGACGCGGCCCGATTCGAGCGCGTATTTGTCGTCCAGATTGACTTGGGCGAGCGCCATTCTCTGTTCCTCCAAAGGGCGTTGCTTCAGCACACCCCATTTATTCTAGACCGTAACCGGGCCTTGACGAGACGAAACCCAGCACAGATCTGTTTCTTACAAAATAGGTTAGCATTACTGACCTTTTTTGGGAAGACAAAACCATCTCCCGAGCCGCGCCGGTTACAGTTAAGGGTGCGGGATTCCGTATCAAGACGTCCGAAGCTCGGATTTTGAGTGCCAAGCCCGAGCGCTTTGGGTATTAGGTCCTCACCGCGCGACACGGTCGCGGAGCAAGCAGTTCGAATGCGCCTTTAGGGGTTTCCTATGACGGTTCTGGTCACCGGTGCTGCCGGGTTTATCGGTATGCATGTCAGCCGCGTCCTGTTGGAACGCGGCGAGACGGTGCTGGGTATCGACAATCTGAACGATTACTATGATCCGGCCCTGAAGGCCGCCCGTCTCGCCCTTTTGGAACCGTATGAGAATTTCCGGTTCGTGAAGGTGGATATCAGCGACAAGGACGCCTTCTTCGACGCCCTTCAACAGGCGGACGGCGTCGACCGGACCGTGCATCTCGCGGCGCAGGCAGGCGTGCGCTACAGCCTGATCGATCCCTACGCCTATGTTCAGACGAACATTATGGGGCAGTTGAACATCCTGGAATTCGCCCGGCATCGGGAAGGGTTCCGGCATCTGGTCTATGCCTCCTCCTCGTCCGTCTACGGCGGCAATACAAAGCTTCCCTTCTCGACCGACGACCGGGTCGATAATCCGGTGTCGCTGTACGCGGCGACGAAAAAAGCCGACGAGCTGATGGGCCATGCCTATGCGCATCTTTACGACATCCCGATGACAGGCCTGCGTTTCTTCACGGTCTACGGCCCTTGGGGCCGGCCGGACATGTCGGTCTATATCTTCAGTGAAAAGATGATGAAGGGAGAGCCGATCCCCGTCTTCAACCACGGTGACATGAAGCGGGATTTCACCTTCATCGACGACATCGTCAACGGGGTCGTCCGCGCCCTGGACAGCCCGCCGGAGGCGGCCGACGGGCAAGCGCCGCAACGCGTTTACAATATCGGCAACAACAAGCCGGAACCGCTGCTGGACATGATCGCCGCCCTTGAACAGGCCCTGGGCGTCAAGGCCCGGATCGACTATCAGCCGATGCAGCCGGGCGATGTGCGGGCGACCTATGCCGATATCGAGGCGACGCGCCGCGACCTGGGCTTCGAACCGACCACCTCTCTACGGGAAGGGCTGGAACAGTGGGCCGCCTGGTACCGGGCCTACAAGGGCCAGAATAGCTAAACCGACGGCTTTCCGGGCGCGCTATCCGTAAAGCGCTTCCAACTGCCCGCCGAACTTCTCCTTGATCACGTGGCGGCGGATTTTCATCGACGGCGTCAGCATGGCGTTTTCGATGCTGAACGGCTCGTCGACGATGATGAAACGGCGGACCTTTTCGATCACCGACAGGTTCTTGTTGATCCGGTCGACTGCGCCCTGCAGCGCCTTGCGAAGCGCCGTATTTTCGTTCAACGGTCCGGAGATCTTTCCGTTTTCCTTCTGCCAGTCGGCCAGCCAGTCCGGGTCCGGCGACAGCAGCGCCACGAGGTGCGGGCGCTTGTCGCCATAGACCATGGCCTGACCGACCTCCGGCTCCAGACAGACGATCCCCTCGACCCGCTGGGGCGACAGGTTGTCGCCGCCGGAATTGACGATGATGTCCTTCTTCCGGTCGGTGATCATCAGATAGCCGTCTTCATCCAGCTTGCCGATATCGCCGGTATGCAGCCAACCGTCCTTGATCGTGTCGGCGGTGCGTTCCGGCAGGTTCCAGTAACCCAGCATCACCAACTCGCCGCGCACCAGGATTTCGCCGTCCTCGGCGATCCTGACCTCCACGCCCGCAAGCGGCGGTCCGACCGTGTGCAGCTTGTTCTTGTCCGGATAGTTGCAACTGACGACAGGGGCCGACTCGGTCTGCCCGTAACCCTGCAGAATTTTCAATCCCAGCGCGGTGAAGAACTGGGCGATGTCCTGATTCAACGGCGCGCCCCCGGAAACGAAAGCCTTCAGCCGGCCACCGAACCGTTGCGACACCTTGGACCGGACAAGCTTCGTCAGCAAAGGATCGACCAGCCGGTCCGACAGGGACAGGGAGGATGGGTCGAGATAGCGGCGCTTGCCGATATCGACCGTCTTATGAAGAAGCTTCTCCTTCATTCCGCCGGCCTGTTCCGCCGCCCGGAGAATTCGTCCGCGCATCGTTTCGTACAGGCGCGGCACGGCCGTCATGATGGTCGGCCGCACCTCGTCGATATTCTGGATCAGCTTGTCTATTCCCTCAGCATAGTAAACTTGCGCGCCTATCGCGATGGGAACGAACTGCCCCGTCGTGTGTTCGTAGGAATGGCTGAGCGGCAGGAAGGAGAGAAAGATCTCCTTGCCGAACTCGAAGCCCGGCAGGCGCACCAGCATGTCCTCGGCGCTGAGGGCGTTGCAGATGATGTTGCCGTGGCTGAGCATGACGCCGGTCGGCACGCCCCCGGTGCCGGAAGTATAGATGATGCAGCACATCGACCCGCGCTGAAGTCCGGCGGCGTTTTGCCGGATCACGGCGGGCGCTTCGTCGGCCAGCATGCTTTCCCAGCCGGAAACCGGCACGCCCGCATCGTCGCCCGCGGCGTCGGGTTCCATCGTAACCACGAAGTCCAGCGCCGCCTCAACCGCAGCCGGCAGGAACCGCGCGCCGATGGACTTGTTCGAAAAGATCGCCGCTCGCGCCCCGCTGTCGGTGAGGATATGCCTGTGGTCCGCGGTCGTGTTCGTCGTATAGGCGGGTACGGTGACCGCGCCCAGCGCCATAATCGCCAGATCCGCGATCATCCATTCCGGCCGGTTCTCCGAGACCAGAACCACCCGGTCGCCCGCCGAGACCCCTTTCGCGGCAAGCCCCGCCGCCAGCCGGGATACGCGGTCCGCTGTTTCCCGCCAGCTGAGCGGCGTCCAGACGCCCGACCGCTTGGCCCACAGAAAGGGGGCGTCGCCATAGCGGTCGACCTGATCGAAAAACAGAGTGGGCAGGTTGGGGACCTGTGCGTAGTCCAGCATGCGTGTCCTCCCGTCCGTGCGCCGCTGAGCGGGCTTCTTGTGCGCGTTCTTGTTGGGCCCTAAGTAGTGCTCACGCACGATGTGTCAAACTAACTGTCTCGCAATCCGGGAGTAAAGACGCGATGAGCAACTCGAACGCCGCAACGTCCAGCGACTTGGGCGCACTGCCGGAATGGGATCTTTCCGATTTGTACGGCGCGATGGACGCGCCGGAAATCGACGCGGACCTGAAACAGGCGGCAGCGTCGGTGGACGCGCTAAACCGCGCCTATGCCGGAAAGCTCGACGCCCTGGACGGGGACGGCCTGGCGCAGGCGATCCGCGACTATGAGCAGATAGACGAAACCCTCTCCCGTCTGATGAGCTATGCGCAGCTTGTCTATGCGGGAAACGTCACGGACCCGGAGATCGGCCGCTTCTATCAGGGCATCGGCGAGCGGGTGAACGCCGTCTCCACCGACCTGCTGTTCTTCACGCTGGAACTGAACCGTCTGCCGGAAGAGGCGCTTGAAGCCCTGTACGAACAGAGCGGCGCGCTTGCATCCTACCGGCCCTGGATCCGGGACCAGCGGGTGATGCGTCCGTTTCAACTATCGGACGATCTGGAAAAACTGCTGCACGAAAAGTCGGTCGCCGGGCGCAGCGCCTGGACCCGGCTGTTCGATGAAACGCTGGCCAGCCTGCGCTTTCCGTTCCGCGGCGAGATGCTGACCAATACCCAGATCCTCGACAACCTTTCGTCCGGCGATGGAGACGCCCGCAGGGAAGCGGCGGCGAGCCTGGGTTCCGTCCTGGCGGAGAACGGCCGCACCTTCGCCTTCATCACCAACACGCTGGCCAAGGATAAGGATATCGAAGACCGCTGGCGCGGTTTCGAGAGGCCGGTATCGGCCCGCAATCTGGCCAACCATGTCGAGGACGAAGTGGTCGACGCGCTGAGCAGCGCTGTGCGCGGCGCCTATCCGACTCTGTCCCACCGCTATTACCGGCTGAAGGCGAAATGGATGGGTGTCGAGAAGCTGGACTATTGGGACCGGCTGGCGCCGCCGCCGGAGGACGACGACCGCCTCGTCCCCTGGGATCAGGCGGAAAAGACCGTGCTGCAGGCCTATGGACGCTTCTCACCCGATCTGGCGGCCATCGGCCGGCGATTTTTCGAAGGCGGCTGGATCGACGCGCCCGCGCGGCCCGGCAAAGCGTCCGGCGCGTTCGCGCACCCGACGGTGCCCAGCGCGCACCCCTTTCTGCTGTTGAACTATCAGGGCAAGACGCGCGATGTCATGACCCTGGCCCATGAACTGGGCCATGGCGTCCACCAGGTGCTGGCGGGCAGTCAGGGGCATCTGATGGCCCATACGCCCCTGACACTGGCGGAAACCGCCTCGGTCTTCGGCGAAATGCTGACGTTCCAGGGCATGCTGGCGGAAACAGAGGACCCTGTGCGCCGCCGCGCCATGCTGGCCTCCAAGATCGAAGACATGCTGAACACTGTCGTCCGGCAGATCGCCTTTTTCGAGTTCGAACGCCGGGTGCATGATGCGCGCAAGGACGGCGAACTGTCGGTGGAATCCCTGTGCGATATCTGGATGGCGGTCAGCGAGGAAAGCCTGGGAGACGCGTTCCGATTCGACGAGCACTACCGGCACTACTGGATGTATATCCCACACTTCATCCACTCGCCCTTTTACGTCTACGCCTATGCGTTCGGCGATTGTCTGGTGAATTCACTCTATTCGCTCTACGAGGAAGCGGAGAGCGGTTTCGCCGAGAAGTATCTCGACATGCTGCGGGCCGGCGGCACCCTGCGTCACCGGGAACTGCTGGCGCCTTTCGGACTGGACGCCACCGACCCCGCCTTCTGGAACAAAGGGCTTGGCGTCCTCTCCCGATTCATAGACCGTCTGGAGGAGAGCATTTAAGCCCAACAGGTCGCGGGCTTTATGGAGGACGGGTGACACTCAGCGCAGAAGCGCAGGTCGGGGGATTGGAGATCTTGCGCGTGCAGCCGCCGGATGGTGTCGCGCGCAAGGCGTCTCCGCTTGTCTTCCTGCACGGCGCTTTCTCCGGCGCCTGGTGCTGGGTGGACCATTTCATGCCGTGGTTCGCCGCCCGCGGATATACCTGTTACGCACCCAGCTTCCGCGGCCACGGCGGCAGCGCCGGCCGCGAAAATCTGCACAGCTTCGGGATTGACGATTACGTCCGCGATACCGTCAGCGTGGTTGAAGATCTGGATAGTCCACCGGTTCTGATCGGTCATTCGATGGGCGGCTTTGTCGGCATGCGCTATCTGGAAACCCAACCGGCCCGGGCGCTGATCCTGCTGGCGTCGGTGCCCCCCAACGGCCTGACGGCGCCGGCCATGAGCCTCGCGCTATGGAACCCGAGCCTGTGGGGCGAGATTGCGATGATTCAGTCGATGGACCCGTCCTGGGCCTCGTTGGATGTCATGCGGGACGCGATGTTCTCCGCCGAGCAGGACCCGGCCGTTCTGGCCCGGTATCGCAGCATGATGAGCGGCGAGTCCCGGCGCGCCACGATGGAGATGCACAGCGCCCTCAAACTCTCGCCACAGGACTGGAAGGACAGAATGCCGGTTCTGGTGCTGGGCGCCAATGACGACGTGCTAATCCGCAAGGCCTATGTCCGCTCCACCGCCCGCCAGCTGGGACGCAAGGCCGAGTTCTTCAAGAATACCGGCCACGGCATGATGCTGGATAACCATTGGCGGGACGTGGCCAGCCGGATGGCCGAATGGCTTTGGGCGCAGGGGCTCTAACTCCTTTTCCACGAAGGCCCATGGCGGCGGCCCGCCCTCCCGGCCATTGCACGGCGGCAAGGAAAGGCCGCCCCAAAAAAGAGAAGGCCCGAGGCGTTTGCTTCGAGCCGGAGTTGATGGAGGCAAAAGGGAGAAAAAGGGTAAAGAAGCTCCCCCACTCGATCCGTTTCAGCCTGACGATCCCCCGCGCACCGGAATCCGCTACGGATGCAGCGCGGAAAGAACCGACCCCGAATTGCCGAAAGGGTCGACTAGGTGAGAACAGCATGCAGCCTCTTGCCGCCCGTGGCGTTGATTTATGTCAACGAGTACGCCCTTCCATGGTCCGTGGGTGCGCCCCTGGCGTATCCATTCCCGAATGACCATCTTTGATACACCCACCGTTTGAGACCGGGACCAGCCTGCATGCCGAGCGAAAACAGTATTACCGGACAGATGAAACGCTATGCCCGCGTGGGCGGTGCGATGGCGGGCGTTGGCGCGCGGCTTGCGGGCGCGCGTTATCTGGGAATGGACTTGGACAAGGCGCAGCATGCTGAAGAAATCAAGCGGGCCCTGGGCGGATTGAAGGGTCCGTTGATGAAAGTAGCCCAGATCCTGGCCACCATCCCCGACGCCCTGCCGCGCGATTATGTCGAAGAGTTGCAGCAACTACAGTCAAACGCCCCGTCCATGGGGTGGCCCTTCGTAAAGCGCAGGATGAGCACCGAACTTGGCCCGGGCTGGCAGAAGAATTTCGAGAGTTTCGACAAGCAGGCGGCCCACGCAGCCTCTCTAGGCCAGGTGCACCGGGCCGTCACTTCGGATGGGCAAAACGTTGCCTGCAAACTGCAATATCCGGACATGGGATCCGCCGTCGAGGCCGACCTGCGGCAGTTGAAACTCGTCTTCTCGATCTACGAGCGCTACGACAAGGCGATCAGCACCAAACAGATCCACGCCGAGATTTCCGAACGCCTGCGCGAAGAACTGGATTACGCGCGGGAAGCGCGGAACATGACCCTTTACCGGACGATGCTGGCCGAAGAGGAGGCGGTCACCGTCCCGGAACCGGTCGCGGAGTTGAGCACGGACCGTCTGCTGACCATGAACTGGTTGAACGGGTCGCCCCTGATGGATTTCAAGGACGCGGACCTGGAAACGCGGAACAAGATCGCGCTGGGCATGTTCCGCGCCTGGTATGTGCCGTTTTATTACTACGGCATCATTCACGGCGACCCGCATCTGGGGAACTATGCGGTGCGCGACGACCTTGGCATCAATCTGCTGGATTTCGGCTGCATCCGGGTTTTTCCGCCAAGCTTCGTGCAGGGCGTGATCGCACTTTATCAAGCGCTGAAGACCGACGACCGGGACCTTGCGGTGCATGCCTACGAGACCTGGGGTTTCACAGACATCAGCAACGAAACGCTGGACGTCCTGAACATCTGGGCCGAGTTCATCTATTCGCCGCTGATGGAAGACAAGGTGCAGAAAATCCAGGAAAGCGACAGCGGCCTCTACGGTGCGCAGGTCGCCCACAAGGTGCAGCAGGAACTCCGCAAGATTGGCGGCGTCACCCCGCCCCGCGAATTCGTCCTGATGGACCGCGCGGCGGTCGGCCTGGGCTCCGTCTTCATGCACCTGAAGGCCGAGATCAACTGGTACGAAAACTTCCACGCCCTGATCCAGGATTTTGACGTGAAGAAGCTGGAGAAGCGTCAGGCGAAGGCGCTGAAAAGCGCCGGGTTGACGACCGCAAGTTCCGAAAGCACGGCGTAGGGGATCCCGTGCAGCATCACGGATATGTAAGCCGGCATTACTGATCCTGTTCTCTCAAAAAGCCATGCGCCGCCAAAGCCGAGTATTACGGTGCCCACGCCCCAGCCAAAGACGATAACGTCGTCAATCAGAAACAGCGGCAGAATTGGGAGAGTCGTGATCAGTATCATCGATGTGGCAGCAGGCCAGAGGCTCAATCTCGACCGCAGCGCCCGATACACCAAACCCAAGGAAAAAATCGTAATTCCTATGGCGATCCCAGCCAAGCCAATCAGAAACGCCGTGTAGTGATACCAGCGAAACAGGAACCCATCCGGGTCCTGCGTGCCTTCCGTCTGGGCCAGGTGCGCCTCGGCGGCGATTTCGGGAAGCGTAACCGGTAATTCGCAGACAGATGCGATTACGGCCAGAGCGACGGCGAGTCCATTGTACCGCAGGCCGGACATAGACCATCCGACGGATTGCCAGGAATAACCGCGCGGACGCAGCACGCCTGAATGTATCCCCTCCACTATGGCGAATCCAAAAGCAGCAACCCAGGCGAACAGACCGATCTCAATGACTTGGTATGCGGCGTCATCGTCCCATGCCCACAGCATTTCGAAGGCGCCGTATCCAGCAGCGAACAGCAGGGTGCAGTAACCTATCGTGTAGACGAGCGCACGCAGCACGTCGCCAGCGGTGATTTCCGGCAGATCGGAAAAACCTTCTAGGGCCATACGACCATTCATTCTGTCATTCTAGGTTTTTAAGGCGACCCTGCAATCATTAGATGCATCACACCTTTACGGCGCGACCGCCTGTTCCGCGATCCTGGCGAAGATGGCGTCCAGTTCCCTGGCCATTTCTTGCAACGCCTCGCCCCCATCCGTATAGGGCGCGAAGACGCTGCTGGGGGTTTTGTAGGCAAGGTGCGCCGTGCCGTCCGTCTGTTCCATCACATGGATCAGGATCGGCGCTTCGGTCCCGGCCAACTGGCTGGCGGTGATCATCCGAACCGCAAAATCGTTGCGGTAGACGCCATAGACGCTGTCGCCCGGGATAGTCACGCCGCGCCCTTTGGCCGCCTTGCTTGCGCTGGCCTTGAAGACGCGCAGCATGCCGTTGTCCTTGATCGCCTCGGCGACCCGCTTTTCCAACGCCGCGAAGGAATGCGGGGATTCCAGTATGCGCAGACCTTCCGGAGCGGCCTGCGCCGCCGTAATCCACAAGGCGGCCAACAGGGCGAGTACGGAACCGGCAACAGGTTTCATGGTGGCCTCCGGGAATTGGCGTAAACGCAGATCCCGGCAGTCTAACCGAGCGGGCGGGCCTGTCCCGTCACGTCAGCGTGAGACGGTGGATGAGGGACGTTTCAGGCTCTACCGTTGAAGTTCTCAGCAATAGCGAGCACGACCTGATTGCGGCCCCCGTCCTTCGCTTGATACAGGGCCCCATCCGCCCTGGACATGAAGGATTCTAGCGTATCCGCATCGGCGTCGAACTGCGTGACACCCATGCTGACGGTGAACTGGACCGCCTTGTTCTTCGCCTTGACCTTCAGGCCGGCGATGTTCTCGCGCAGCCGGTCGCAAACGATCTGTGCCTTGTCCATGGTCGTTTCCGGCATACAGATGGCGAATTCCTCACCGCCCAACCGGCCGACGATATCGTGCCGCCGCAGCATCTCGACACACGCCCCGGTCAAAGCCCTTAGAACATCGTCACCGACAGCGTGACCGTAATTGTCGTTGATCGACTTGAAGTAGTCCGCGTCGATCATGGCGATAGACAACGGTTCGTCGAACCGCCGAGCCCGCGCCAGTTCCGTTTCGGTGCGCTCCAGGAAATGCCGCCGGTTGCAGACCCCGGTCAGCGAATCGATCGTCGCCATGACATGCAGGCGCTCAACCGTCTTGTGCAGTTCTTCCTGATAGCTGCGCAGACGCAGCAAGTTGCGGCACCGCGCAAGCAATTCTTCCTCGTCCACCGGCTTCAGGATGAAATCGCTGGCGCCGGCATTGAACATTTCCTGCAGGGTCGATTTCTTATCGTCGACCGTCACCACGACCACGGGGACATGGGCGTTCTGTTCAATCGACTGAAAGCGCTTCAGAAACTCCGCCCCATCCAGATCGGGCATGAGGTAGTCCAAAATCAGAAGATCCGGGGATTCGACGGTCGCCCAGCTTAACGCCTTCACCGGATCGGTGAACACCACGGTATAGACGAAATCCAGTTTCCGCAGCAGGTCTTCGATCAACAGAGCGTTCGGCAGATTGTCGTCGACAATCAGGACTTTCATCGGAATCTCCCCTTCCCCTACCCCCGGTCCGGCGCAAGTTCATGACCGATCCAGAAGGACCGCCAACTCACCGGAACATTCCTGCAACTTGCGCCGCAGAAGGTCAATATCCCCCAAGGTTCGGCAATAGTCCTGGACGGCGCTCGCCGTGAACGAAAGGCGCAGCAGACCGTAGTTGACCGCAACGCCTTTCAGACCGTGGGCCTCGCGGCGCAGCGCCTCCAAAACCTCCGGCGGCGGCGGTGCGCCCAGCGCCTGAACCTTTTCAATCGCGCCGATCACCTTCTGGATTTCAGCCGGCACAAGGGCCAGTAGTTCGGTCAGCCGGG
Organism: Hwanghaeella sp.; assembly: GCA_028282025.1. GTDB lineage: Bacteria > Pseudomonadota > Alphaproteobacteria > UBA8366 > Aestuariispiraceae > Hwanghaeella. Next base: position 29,377 of record JANQIT010000026.1, read on the forward strand.
CTTCGCCGATTGCCGAAATCAAATCGGCCCGCTTGTCGGGGTCCTGCACCGGAACGCCGCTCTCTTCGACCGTTTCGGACATCGCCTGCCTCTCGCACAATACAACTCATCGGTCCGGCCGCCCCCCGCAGCGGCCCGCGTAACGGCCCACCGCCGTTCCACTATACGGAAAGGATGGGGATTACGTCCATTCCACGAACGAACCGATGCCGAAGAAGCATGCACTGTCGGACTTTCATTTTTCGCCGCGCGGTGTAAATAAGGGGCTTAATTTGCGGACAAGGCATACGGTAAGTGCCGTACGCTTAGTCCGGGCGGGTAACCGAACGTATCTGTTGTGGTCACTAAATCCAGGTTTTTCCGACTAGCGAGGGGGGCGACGCCTTCATGAAAATCGCGGTTCTTAAGGAACGGCGGGACGGGGAGCAACGCGTTGCAGCATCCCCGGAGACCGTCAAGAAATTCATCGACCTCGGGGCCGGCGTCGTTGTCGAAACCGGCGCGGGCGACCATGCGGCGCTGTCGGACGCGGTCTTTAAGGAAGCCGGCGCAACAATCGGCAAGAACCCCGCCGACACCGTCAAGGGTGCGGATATCGTCCTGAAGGTGCAACGCCCGATGACGGGTGCTGAAGGGACGGACGAAATCGCGCTTTTCAGCCAGGGCCAAATCCTGATCTGCCAGTTAAACGCCCTGGTGGAAGGGGCGACCGTACGTGCGCTGGCGGACAAGGGCGTACAGGCGTTCGCGATGGAGCTGGTGCCTCGTATCACCCGGGCCCAGTCGATGGATATTCTGTCCTCGCAGGCCAACATTGCCGGATACAAGGCGGTTTTGGACGGGATCGAATACTATGGCCGCGCGGTTCCGATGATGTCGACCGCCGCCGGACGGGTTACGCCCGCGAATGTTTTCGTCATGGGTGTCGGCGTCGCGGGTCTGCAGGCAATCGCCACGGCCAAGCGGCTGGGCGCGGTGGTGTACGCCACGGACGTATGCCCGGACACCAAAGAACAGGTGGAGAGCCTGGGCGGCAAGTTCGTCGCGGTCGAGAACGAAGAATTCCTGCAGGCTCAGACAGCCGGCGGCTATGCCAAGGAAATGTCCGACGACTACAAGAAGCAACAGGCCGCCCTGGTCGCCGAGACTATCCCGAAGATGGATATCGTCGTAACCACGGCCTTGATCCCCGGCCGGGCCGCACCGGTGCTGGTGACGGAAGATCATGTAAAGAGCATGAAGCCCGGCGCGGTCATCGTCGACCTGGCCGCCGAGGCGGGCGGAAACTGTCCGCTGACAGAATTGGGCAAGGTTGTCGAGAAACACAGCGTGCGTCTGGTTGGCCACGGCAACTGGCCAAGCCGCGTGGCGCAAACGACCAGCCTGCTATTCGCCAAGAACCTGCTGAACTTCATCACCCCGATGGTGGACAAGGAAAGCGGCAAGATCGCGATCAATACGGAAGACGAAATCATCAAGGGTACGCTGGTCACCCAGGGCGGAGAGATCGTCGAGGAACGTGTGAAAGCCAATGCGGGCGCGCCCGCGAAAAAGGCCGCGGCCAAGAAAACCGCGCCGAAGAAAGCGGGCGCGAAGAAGGCTGGTGCAAAAAAGGCATCCGCCAAGAAAGCGGCTGCGAAGACAGCCGATCCGGCGCCGGCGTCGGAGCCCACGACCCCCGACACGAACGCGGAGGAGAAGTAAGCCATGGATAAGCAGCAACTCCTCGAGAAGATCGACCGGCTTTCCAGCAAGGCTGAAGGTTTGGCCGCCGAGGCCGACGCGTTGGCGGTTCAGGCCGCCCAGATGGCCGGCCCCACGGCGGAGCAAGTGGTGTCCACCACAGGATCGCCCTTCCTTTTCCTGTTCACCGCCTTCGTGCTGGCCTGTTTCGTCGGTTACTATGTGGTCTGGAGCGTGACGCCGGCCCTGCACTCGCCGCTGATGGGGGTGACCAACGCGATTTCCAGCGTGATCATCGTCGGTGCGCTGATCGCTGCCGGCCCGCAAGACATGAACATCAGCAAGATCTTCGGCTTCCTGGCCGTGGTGCTTGCCAGTGTGAACATCTTCGGCGGGTTCGTGGTGACCAACCGCATGCTGTCCATGTTCAAGAAAAAAGAGCGCAAGGGCTGACCGGCCCGGGCATCCGATAGGAGGATTTGAAAGATGGCCAATCTCGCCGGTTACGCCTACCTGATCTCCGCGATCTGTTTCATCATGGCGCTGCGCGGTCTGTCGTCGCCGGAAACCGCGCGTCAGGGAAATCTCTACGGCATCGTCGGCATGGTGATCGCCGTGGTGACCACCATCGCCATGCCCAACGTGCTGAGCTACGGGCTGATCCTGTCCGGGATCGTGATCGGCGGCGCGATCGGGACGGTGATCGCGCTGAAGATCCAGATGACCGCGCTGCCCCAGCTTGTCGCGGCCTTCCACAGTCTGGTCGGCCTCGCCGCCGTCTTCGTCGCGGCGGCCGCCTTCTACACGCCGGAAGCCTACGGCATTGGCAAACCGGGTGAAATCGCCGTCGGCAGTCTGATCGAAATGGCGTTGGGGACGGCTATCGGGGCGGTGACCTTCACCGGATCGATCATCGCTTTCGGCAAGTTGCAGGCGATCTTCCGCTCGGCCCCGGTCATGTTCGCCGGACAGCACCAGTTGAACGCCCTGCTGGGCATTCTGCTGGTCGGCTTCATCGTCTGGTTCTGCGTCACCCAGTCGCCGACTGCCTTCTGGGCCATCGTCATTCTGTCGCTGGTGATCGGCGTGCTGCTGATCATCCCTATCGGCGGGGCGGACATGCCGGTCGTCGTCTCGATGCTGAACAGCTATTCCGGCTGGGCCGCCTGCGGTATCGGCTTCACCTTGGCCAACACGGCGCTGATCGTGACCGGCGCACTGGTCGGCTCGTCCGGGGCGATCCTGTCCTACATCATGTGTAAGGGCATGAACCGGTCGATCATCAACGTCATCCTGGGCGGCTTTGGCGCCGAGGGCGGCGCGGCCGTCGCCAGCGGCGGGGTGGACGACCGCCCGGTTCAATCCGGCGCGCCGGAAGATGCCGCCTACTTCATGAAGAACGCCGAAAGCGTGATCATCGTGCCCGGCTACGGCATGGCCGTCGCCCAGGCGCAGCACGCGCTGCGCGAAATGGCCGACCAGTTGAAAGCGGCGGGCGTTCAGGTCCGTTACGCCATTCACCCGGTCGCGGGCCGCATGCCGGGCCATATGAACGTGCTGCTGGCGGAAGCCAACGTGCCCTATGACGAAGTGCTGGAGTTGGAAGAGATCAACCGCGATTTCTCTTCCACCGACGTGGCCTTCGTGATCGGCGCGAACGACATCACCAACCCGGCGGCCAAGACGGATGAAACCAGTCCGATCTACGGCATGCCGATCCTGGACGTGGAAGAAGCGGGCACCGTCTACTTCATCAAACGCTCCATGGCGACCGGTTATGCCGGGGTTCAGAACGAACTCTTCTTCAAGGACAACACGGTGATGCTGTTCGGCGACGCCAAGGAAGTCTGCGAGAAGATCGTCGCCGGCATGGACTGATCCACGCCGTACGGTACTTCGCCAAAGGCCCGGCCTATGCCGGGCCTTTTGCTTTTTCCAGAACCCAATCCGAGAAGGCTTTTTCGTGCGGACAGTCGACTCTGCCGCCCGGCACAAGCAGATAATAGGTCAGCCCCGTTTCAATCCGCGCCGTGAAAGGTTGGATCAGGCGGCCTGCGGTCAGGGTCTCCGCATCCTGGATTGAGGAAGCCAGGACAAAGCCGTTGCCGTTGATCGCTGCATACACGGCGAGGTCTCTATCGTCGAAGGCGACTTTCTCGGACGCCTGGAGGCTCCCTTCCCCATGACTGTTAAACCACAGAGCCCAGGAAGACTCGTCGCCATGGGTTAGCAGGGCGATGCGGTCCGGGCTTTCTCCCGCGCGGCTTATAACATGCGGGGCGCAGGCGGGGGCCAGCGTTTCAGCCACCAAAGTCCGGCACGACAACCCCTGGAAAGACGAAATCCCCGGCAAGAGTGCGATATCGACCCGCCCCGCGGCGACGTCCTCGGCGCTTACCGCGTTGGCGATCCGTATCCGGGCCTCCGGAAAGCAGGCTTGAAAGGCGGGAATCTTGGGAACGAGCCATTTCACGCCGAAATCCGGTTCCACCCCAATCGTGAGGTCCGCGCCGGCCACACGCGGACTGATCATCTGGGTCGCCGCCGAAATGCCGGTGAAGGCGGAACGCACGGGCGCCAGATAGCGCTGGCCCTCCTCGGTCAGGATCAGGCCGTTGTGGATACGTTCGAAAAGCGCAACGCCGAGAACGTCTTCCAGCGCCTTAACCTGCTGGCTGACCGCGCCCGGCGTCACGTGCAGTTCGGCCGCCGCCGATTTGAAGCTCAGATGACGGGCGGCGGCCTCGAAGGCGCGCAAACCGTTAAGGGGCGGAATCTTGTAGGTCACGCTCTCAATCCTTTCGTCCGCCGATCTTAGGGGGTGCCGCCCGAAAGTCAGAATCAGAAATTCTTCCTTTTCCGACCAGAAATCATGGTTTGCCCCGGCGTCCCCCGGCGGCTGATCTTGCCGGCTCAAACGAAAGGGGACGCCATGAAGATCAGACATGGTAACGCACAGGAAACGGTCGCGCCGTTGAGCAACTATTCCAACTACACCGAGGTTCAAAATCCAGGCCGCTGGCTCTTCGTTAGTGGACAGATTCCACAAACGCCAGACGGAAACACGCCGGAGACCTTCGAGGATCAAGCCACCTTGGTTTGGCAGAACGTCATCGCGCAATTGAGAGACGCATCGATGGACATTGGAAACCTTGTGAAGGTGACGATTTTCCTGTCGGACCGGCTATATGCAGCGGAAAACCGCGCGGTACGCGAACGGTTTCTGAAAGACCATCCGACGGCCCTCACCGTAATCATCACCGGCATTTTCGACAGCGACTGGCTTCTGGAAATCGAAGCCGTCGCCGCAGCATAGAGCGTGTCACCTTTACGTGGAACCACTGAGACGGACCAGGAGAGAAATATGGAAACCGTTCGTGTAAATCCTGATGGAATCTGGGGGCACGGCGGCCGGGTCTTTTCGCAGGCCGTTGCCCCTGGAGAGGGCCAATTGGTCTTCATCACGGGTCAGATCGCCTGGGACGCACAGGATCGCGTCGTCGGTTTGGACGACACCGCGGAACAGTTGAACCAGTGCTTCCGAAACACCCGGCAGATCCTTGCCGGACTGGGCGGCACGCTGGAGGACCTGATCGCCATTACGCTTTATTTCACCAACCGGGATGATATCCCCGCCATTCAGGCGACGCGGGCAAGCTGGCTTTCCCTCAAATCTGCACCGGCCAGCAACTTGATACAGGTATCCGGCCTTGTGATCCGTGAACTCAGCGTGGAACTGGTGCCAACCGCCCTGATCCCCGCGCAGAGATACCGGCCACCTTTAAGCAACTGACAGAAGTTTGAGCATTATTGTATCCAAAATTCACTAACAGATATGATTGCAGCAGAATTGTTTCCACAGTGATGCGGATCACCGTATTTGGAATGAACATACCGTATACATGGACTTACATCGACAAATCGCGGTGGGGATTTTGCTAAAGCCCATAAAATTCCGTGACAGTGAAGATTAAGATTTTGGTTAGGAATTTTTGAGACCATTCAAACGGATAGAAGAAACGGAAGAGACACTCACAATTTAATGAAGTCAAAACCGTCGCTTATTACCGCTGGATTTTTGGTTTTAGTCGGATAACCGACGGAACAATGCCTTAAACCTTTTATCCGATAGTGGATTTAGTTGCGTACCTTTTGAACTCACGATGTGGAAACAATGTCTTTATTTGGCCGGTTTAAGGTCCGACCCCACATCATAGAAAAGGCAGGCGATAGCTTTGAAGGAGGTTAGTAACTGCCGTCCGCGAAACAGCGAGGGTATTTGAAACCGACTCACACGCGGGAGTCCCTTGTTTAAGGAGGAAGTATCATGAGGAAAGTGTTGATCGGCCTGGTTTCGGGTCTGGCGCTTCTGACTGCTTCCCCGGCGACCGCTCAGGCTGTTTGTGGCCCGCATGGGGAAGTTGTGAAAAAGCTGGAAGGCGATTTCAAGGAAGCCCGTGCCGGACTTGGTTTGGCAGGAAATGGAGGTTTGGTAGAGCTGTATGTCTCGGAAAAAGGCGGCTGGTCCGTTTTGGTAACCCGCCCCAATGGGATGACCTGTTTGGTGGCGGCTGGCGAAAACTGGGAAATCGTGAAGCCCAATTTCGTCGAAACCTCGGAAGACCTGTCCTAAACCGGTTTTCTTTCATTCTGACCCACTGAGACGCCGTCTCCAACCCTCTGATTTGTTTGGCAGTGGCCCCGTCCTTCGGCGGGGCCTTGGCGTTTTCAGGCGTGCTTATGGCCCCGTTCAGAGTCAGCATGTCCCCTTTCGCCCTGGCGACAGGTGCGGTTCGAGGACAAATGTTCCGATCGCCCCGACAGATTTGCGATAGCGCAAATTTTCCACCGCTGAGTCACGCTACAAGTAGCGAGGTCATTCACACGCACGCCAAACATTAAGACAAGGACGCACCGGGGCCGCCGATGGGGAGCCAGTTGAAAGGACTGAGTAGGCTGTTCTTGGGATCGGCCCGCGATTTGGCGCCCATCGTCCTGGTGATCGGTTTCTTCGAACTGGTGGTGCTGCAGCAGGCGCCGGACAACCTGGATGAGATCCTGGCCGGGATGATCCTGGTACTGATCGGCCTGACGCTGTTCGTGCAGGGATTGGAGATGGGCCTGTTCCCCTTGGGGGAGGACATGGCCCACACCTTCGCGCGGAAGGCCAACCTTTTCGCCCTGCTGGGATTTGCCTTTTGTCTGGGCTTCGGCACGACAGTCGCCGAACCCGCCTTGATCGCCGTTGCCGGAGAAGCCGCGGAGGCGGCGGCGCTGGGCGGGGTTATCGGTTCGTCGGAAGAAGAGGCCACGAACTATGCCTTCGGGCTGCGCATGACGGTGGCGCTAAGCGTCGGCGCGGCGCTGGTGCTGGGCGTCTTCCGTATTTTGAAGGGCTGGCCCCTGCCCTATCTGATCGCCGGCGGCTATATGCTGGTAACCGCCATGACCATGGTCGCACCGGACGAGATCATCGGGGTGGCGTACGATTCAGGCGGGGTGACGACTTCCACCATCACCGTGCCGCTGGTCACCGCGTTGGGCGTCGGCCTGTCCAGCGTCATTCGGGGGCGCAACCCGATGATCGACGGATTCGGGCTGATCGCGCTGGCCAGCCTGACGCCGATGATCTTCGTCATGGCCTATGGCACCATCCTGACAGCGACGGGAGCAGCCGGATGATCGGGGCGATTGCCGCTTCTCTGCTGACCACGATCTTCGATGTCTTGCCCATCGCCGCGGTGCTGCTTGGTTTCCAGGTCCTGGTGTTGCGCAAGAAGCCGAAGGATCTGGGCAAAGTGCTGGCCGGATTCGCCTATGTGCTGGTCGGACTGTCCCTGTTCCTCGTCGGATTGGAAAAAGCGCTGTTTCCACTGGGCGAGGCCATGGCGAAACAGCTTACCGATCCGGCCCTGATCGGCAGCGTCACGGATGCGGCAGGGCAGGTCGACTGGACAGGCTATGGGTGGGTCTACGTCTTTGCCGCTTCCATCGGTTTCGCGACCACGGTCGCCGAACCGGCCCTGATTGCAGTCGCCCTGAAGGCGCAGGACATATCCGGCGGCGGCCTCAACGCCGTCGGCCTGCGGATCGCCGTCGCGGTCGGCGTCGGAATCGGGGTCGCCATGGGCGCCTTCCGCATTGTCACCGGCGATCCCCTCTACCTCTATATCGTCACCGGCTATGCGGGGGTTGTGCTGCTGACCGTCCGGGTCGCCCGGGGCGACGCCAAATGGATCATCCCCCTAGCCTACGATTCCGGGGGGGTGACGACCTCCACCGTTACGGTGCCCATCGTCACCGCGCTGGGTCTGGGTCTGGCCTCCACAATCCCCGGGCGCAGCCCGATCCTGGACGGTTTCGGTCTGATCGCCTTCGCCAGCCTGTTCCCCATGCTTACCGTCATGGGTTTCGTGCAATTCAATGTCGCGAGGGCCAAGCGGGCCGCCCGGCGCGCCGCAGCGCCGCGCACCGCGACACTCAATTCGGCAGAGGGAGAGACGCCCCCATGAAAATGAAATTGCTGATCGCCATCGTGGACGACTCCATCACTGATACGGTCATCGAAGCCGCGCGCCAGGCCGGCGCGACGGGCGCGACCATCATCAACGGCGTCCGCGGAGAAGGGTTGAAGGTCGAAAAGACCTTTCTGGGCCTGGATCTGACCGGGCAGCGGGACATCGTTCTGTTCCTGGTCGTCGCCGAACGCGCACGCGCCATTCTGGAAACCATCGACACGGCGGGCGGGCTGAGCAGCAGCCGCACAAAGGGGATCGCCCTGCAGCTGGATCTGGAAGACGTCGTCGGACTGCAGACCCAGATCGCAGTGATGCGCGAGGAAATCGAAGACGAGGTGTAACGGCCGGATACCGGGCTGCCGGTACAGCCTTGCCCCGACAGGACGACGCAATCCGGAGGAGAATCGGAATGAGCGGAAAAGACTATATCAGCGTGAGCGATGTGATGGTGGGGGAGTTGCACGCCATCGACCGAATGGCCTCCGTCCAGGAAGCCATCCAGCGGATGCGCGATTTGGGCGTGACCTCGCTTGTCGTGGAACGCCGCGACGATGCGGACGAATTCGGCCTGATCACCACCGATGAAATCGCCCGTGAGGTCATCGCCAACGGCCGGGCGACCGAACGCGTCTCGGTATACGAGGTCATGCTCAAGCCGGTGCTGACCCTGCCCGCCGACATGAATGTCAAATACGCCGTCCGCCTGTTGTTACGGGTTGATTTGAATCGCGCTTTGGTTGTAGATAGCCATCGTAAGCCAATTGGCATGGCGACATTACGGGATATCGTCTACCGCCACGCGCATACTTGAGCGGTACGGTATTACAACACCAATAGAACAATACTGGTTCCGCGAAGTCCCAAATAATCTCTCCAAGCACCCGTTTGAAGGCAGCGATCCGCCTCTGCCGGTTCGCCGCCGGGTGGCCGTTAACTCCATGTAGATTAACCTTTTTACCGTCCTCGCGCCGGACCTGTATCTTGAAGCGACAAGGCCGCCGCGAAACCCCGGACTGGCGAGTCCGCTAACTGACCCTACCAATCCAGTAAAATCGATAAGGGTATATGCTTCATTGACTCCAAAAAATAGTTGCCGGATGCTGCGGTGCACTATCCAAAAGAACAGGGGTTTGAAGTAATGTGGAGAGTTTTAGGCGGCGCAATGGTAGCGCTTGCACTGAGCTTCGGCGGCGCCCCCGCCCTCGCTCAAAAAGCCGGTGGAACGCTTGTTTATCTCGTTCAGCCGGAACCGCCGTCACTGGCGTCCTACGTCTCGACATCGGGACCCATCGGTCTGGTCGCGCCGAAGATCTATGAAGGTCTGTTCGACTACGACAATGACGGCAAGATCATTCCCGTTCTAGCGGAAAGCTATTCGGTCAGCGACGACGGCAAGACCGTAACCTTCAAACTGCGCCAGGGCGTGACCTGGCACGACGGCAAGCCGTTCACCTCTGCCGACGTCCAGTTCACGGTGATGGAAGTTCTCAGCAAGGTTCATCCGCGCGGTCCGAACTCGTTCCGCGAAGTCACCGCCGTCGAAACGCCGGACGACCACACCGCGATCTTCAAGCTGAAGAATCCGGCCCCGTATATGCTGCGGGCCCTGTCGGCCTATGAATCGCCGATCGTGCCGAAGCACATTCTCGAAGGCACGGACATCAAGAGCAACAAGCTGGGCAACAATCCCGTCGGCACCGGCCCGTTCAAGTTCGTTGAATGGAAAAAGGGCCAGTATGTCCGTCTGGACAAGAACGAAAACTACTGGCGCGAAGGTCTGCCCTATCTCGACCGGGTTGTCGGGCGCTTCATCCCGGACGCCTCGACACGGACCGCAGCCATGGAAAATGGCGAAGTTCTGTACGCGGCCTACAACGCCATTCCGAACATCGACGCCGTGCGCCTGAAGGAACGGGACGACATCGACGTGACCACCGACGGCTATTCGATGATCAACCCGATGACTTTGATCGAGTTCAACACCCAGGACGGCCCGTTCATCGATCCCGCGGTGCGCCGCGCGGTTTCGACCGCGGTCGACCGCCGTTTCCTGATCGACACGGTCTTCTTCGGCTATGGCAATCCGGCCACCAGCGCGCTGTCCAGCAACTTCGGCGCAACCGGCCTGCACGCGTCCATGCCGAACTTCCCGGAAAAGGGAAATATCGACGCCGCGAAGAAGATCCTGGACGATGCCGGGTTCAAGCCTGATGGCGACGGCGTGCGCATGCGGGCGACCTTCGATCTGATCCCCTACGGCGAAGACTGGCGTCGCGCCGGCGAGTACCTGAAGCAGGTGCTGGGCGATATCGGGATTGCGGTCGATCTTCGCTACGAGGATGTGCCGACCTGGCTGAAGCGGGTTTATCACAACTACGACTTCACGATGAACCTGAACTACTTCTATCAGCTTCCCGACCCGGTTCTCGGCGTCCACCGCCACTACGGCACCGACCAGATCCGTCAGGGGACGCACTTCGTGAATTCCTCCCGCTACAGCAATCCGAATCTGGATGCGCTGCTTGCCAGCGGCGCGAAAGAGCCGGATGCCGAGAAGCGGGCGGCGATCTACAAGGACATCCAGTCGATCCTGGCTGACGACATGCCAGTCGTGAACCTGTTCGAGCTTCAGTTCCTCACGGTGTACAACACCAAACTGAAGGGCGCATACGGTTCGGCGCTGGGGGCCTACAGCTCCTTCGCCGAAGCTTGGCTGGACGAGTAAGTCAGTCCGTCGGGAAAGGGGACGCTGCGGACACCGTAGCGTCCCCGCCCCTTTTTGCGGTAAGTTCTTTTGTAACGCATCCTGATTGAACGGATTGTTTGCTTCTTATGTCCCGTTCCACAAAGATCATGAAGTTCGTACTGCGGCGTCTGCTGCAGGGCATCCCGACCATCGCCGCGATTGTCGTGTTGAACTTCTTCCTGCTGAACATGGCCGAAGGCGATGCGGTCGACGTGCTGGCCGGCGAAGCCGGCTCCGCAACGCCGGAATATATGGCGGAACTGCGGGCCAAGTTCGGCCTGGATCAGCCGCTGCCGGTACAATTGGCCGTCTATCTCAAGAATGTCGTGATGCTGGATCTGGGATACTCCTTCCGGCACGACATGCCGGTCGCCGAACTGATCATAGACCGGTTCTGGCCGACCCTGTTGCTGATGGTGTGTACGATCCTTCTGGCGGTCGGTTTCGGCATCCTGCTGGGCCTGTTGGCGGCGACGATGCTGAATACCTGGAAGGATGCCGTGATATCGATTTTCGCCCTGATCACTTACGCCACCCCGCTTTTCTGGGTGGGGTTGATGATGATCGTCGTCTTTTCGCTCAATCTGGGTTGGTTCCCGACCAGCGGGATGGAGAATATCGCCGCCTTCCACGAGGGCTGGGACAAGGTCGTGGATGTGGCGCACCACTTGGTCCTACCCGTCATTACACTGTCTTTGTTTTATTTGGCGCTATATACGCGCATGATGCGCGCCTCCATGCTGGAACAGTACGGCCAGGACTATGTGGTCACCGCACGCGCCAAGGGCGTTACAGAGCGTCGGATCACCTTCGTCCATGTTCTGAGGAACGCACTGCTGCCGGTGGTGACGATGGCGGGCGTTCAGGTGGGCGCGCTGATCGGCGGCTCGGTCATCGTCGAATCCGTCTTCGCCTGGCCCGGCCTGGGCATGCTGGCCTTCGAATCCCTGTTCGCGCGGGACCTGAACCTGCTGCTGGGGATTTTCCTGATTTCGTCCGCCTTGGTGATTGCGGTCAATCTGATCGTCGACATCATCTATTGCTTCCTTGACCCTAGAATTGAGGTTTCCTGAGTTGCGTGAGTTTTGGACCCGCTTCAGCCGGAACCGGTCGGCGGTGCTGGGATTCGGCATTTTGATCCTGGTGATCTTCATTGCCGCCATCGCCAGCCTGATCTTTCCTGAGGACCCCTTCAGACTGGCGGGCAAACCGCTGTCGTCGCCGGGCATGAACGGCTTCCTGCTGGGAAGCGATTCGCTGGGCCGGGACGTGGCGGCGGGGATTGCACATGGGGCGAAAACGTCGCTCTTCATCGGATTGATCGCCACCGTCGTCGCCGTCACCATCGGCGTCTTCTTCGGCGCTTTCGCAGGTTACTACGGCGGGCGCATCGACGATCTGCTGATGCGCGTCACCGAAGTGTTTCAGACCATCCCCTCGTTCATTTTCGCGATCCTTCTGGTCGCGATCATGAAACCGTCCATCGAAAGCGTGGTGATCGCCATCGCGGTCGTTTCCTGGCCCAGCGTGGCGCGCCTGGTGCGCGGCGAATTCCTGTCGCTGAAGAACCGGGAATTCGTGCAGGCCTGTCACACACTGGGCATGAGCGACATACGCATCATGATGCGCGAGATCCTGCCCAACTGCCTGAGCCCCATCATCGTCGTCGGATCGTTGATGGTCGCCACCGCGATTCTGATCGAAAGCGGCCTGGCCTTCCTGGGCTTGGGCGATCCCAACGTCATGAGTTGGGGCTTTCAGATCGGCGCGGGCCGAACGATGCTGCGGTCCGCCTGGTGGGTCTGCACCTTCCCCGGCATCGCTATTCTGATCACCGTCCTGTCGATCAATCTGGTCGGCGAAGGTCTGAACGACGCGCTGAACCCGCGCCTGAGGGAAGGCCGATGACCGAACCGCTCGTCACCATGCGCGACCTGTCCATCCTGTTGCCGGACGGGGCCGACCGCCAGTATGCGGTTCAAGGCTTGAACCTGGAGCTGGGCCCCGGAGAGACCCTGTGCGTGGTCGGAGAAAGCGGATCGGGCAAGTCGCTGACCGCGCGCGCCCTGATGGGCCTGCTCCCCGCACCGCACGTCCGTGTCGGCGGCGGTGAAATCAATTTCGGCGGCGCGGACCTGACCAAGGTCAGCGAAGAGCATATGCGCGATATTCGCGGCAATGAAATCTCGATGATCTTTCAGGAGCCGATGACGGCCCTGAACCCGGTCATGTCCATCGGCGACCAGATCGATGAAAGCTTCCGGTTCCATACGGGCCTTGCCAAGAAGGACCGGCGGGAGAAGATCATCCAACTGCTGAGCGACGTGCATCTGCCGAACCCGGATCAGATCGTCGACGCCTATCCGCACGAACTGTCGGGCGGACAGCGGCAGCGCGCGATGATCGCCATGGCGCTGGCGCTCGATCCGAAGATTCTGATTGCGGACGAACCGACCACGGCGCTGGACGTCACGACACAGGCGCAGATCCTGCACCTGATCAAGGAGCTTCAGAAGGAGCACAATACCGGCGTGCTGTTCATCACCCACGATTTCGGCGTCGTCGCCGACATCGCGGACCGGGTGATCGTGATGCAGCATGGGCTGGTGGTGGAAAGCGGCTCGGTAGCCCAGGTCCTCAACAAGCCTGAACATCCCTATACAAAGGCGCTGATCGCGGCGATCCCGAAACTGCAGCCCAGGGCCGCGCGCAGCCAGTCCGAGCAAGCGGTCATCACCACCCGCAATGTGGTGAAGACGTTCGGCGGCAAATCCTGGTTCGGCCTGGGCAAGCCGGACCGGCAGGTCAAGGCGGTAAACGATGTCAGCGTCGATCTTTACCGCGGCGAAACCCTGGGGATCGTTGGGGAAAGCGGGTCGGGCAAATCGACCTTCGCGCGTTGCATCATCCGTCTGATCGACACTGACAGCGGCGCCATTGCGGTCGACGGGGTCGACATCGCGCGCCTGAACCGCAACGATATGCGCCCCTACCGCCACCGCTTGCAGATGGTTTTCCAGGACCCGTACGCCTCGCTCAACCCGCGCATCAAGGTCGGCCATATCATCGCCCAGGGTCCGATCACCCAGGGGGAGGACAAGGAAGAAGCCTATGGCCGCGCCCGGGAGTTGCTGAAAGTCGTCGGCCTGGACGAGAGAGCCTTCGACCGTTTCCCGCATGAATTCTCAGGCGGGCAAAGACAGCGGATCGGCATCGCCCGATCGCTGGCGTTGAAGCCCGATATTCTAGTCGCCGACGAGCCCGTCTCCGCGCTCGATGTCTCCATCCAGGCGCAAGTGCTGGAACTGCTGGATGAAATCCGGGAGCAGATGCATCTCTCGATGATCTTCATCACCCACGATCTGCGGGTCGCGGCCCAGGTCTGCGACCGGATCGCCGTCATGCAGCGCGGCGTCATGGTCGAGGTGGGACCGACGGCGGAGCTGTTCGGCAACCCGCAGCACGCCTATACCAAGACCCTGCTGGACGCCATTCCGGGCAAGGAATGGCAGTTGGGCGAAACCGCATAAATCAACGAATACGGAACCGGCCATGACCCGAACCAACGCCCTGAATCCGCTCGACACCATTGCAGGCCTGAACGAAGCCTATCGGACCGGGGCGACCACTCCCAGCGAAACGGTGGCCCGCTATCTTGACCGGATCGACCGCCTGGACCTGGCCGTAGGCGCATTTCAGGACGTCTGGCGCGACAGCGCGATGCAAGCGGCGGAAGCCGCCGACCGGGCCATCGCCGCCGGATACCGGACCGGCCCCTTTCACGGCATTCCCTTCGCCCTGAAGGATATCTTCCATGTCGAAGGCACGGTCACGACCTGTGGGTCGAAAGCCATGGCGGACCACGTCTCAAAACAGACGGGAACGGTGGTGAAGCGCCTGATCGCCGCGGGCGGCATCATCCTGGGAAAAACCAAGACGGTGGAATGCGCCTTCGGGGCCTGGGGCACGAACCAGAAAATGGGCACCCCGATGAATCCGTGGGACATGGATACGCCGCGCATTCCGGGCGGCTCTTCCTCCGGCTCGGCAACGGCGGTGGCGGCGGGCATGGCCCCCTGCGGCATCGGCAGCGATACCGGCGGGTCGGTTCGGCTGCCGGCAGCGCTGTGCGGCATTGTGGGGTTGAAGCTCACCCAGGGGATCCTGCCGCTCGACGGCATCATGTCCCTGTCGCACACGCTGGACACACCCGGGCCGATCGTTCAAAGCGTTCTGGATTCCCTTATCCTGTTCGACGTCATGGATGGGCGCGAGGGGTGGCGCATTGACGAGGATATGGCGGCAGGCCAAGGTCTTTACGGTATGCTGAATTCCGGCGCCGCGGGGTTGAAGATCGGCTTGCTGTCCGACGAAGAACGGGCCGTCTGCACCCCGGACGTCCTGGCGGCCTATGACGCCGCGGTGGAAACCCTCAGGAGTCTCGGCGCGGATTGCAGCACCTTCACCGCACCTTTCGGATACGGCGATCTGGCCGACCTGAACGGCGCGATTACCGCTGTTGAGGGTTTCACGCATCACGGGCATCTCTATGACGATCCCACCGCCCCGATGGACGAAGATGTGCGGGCGCGGATGTTGAAGGGCAAGCCGATTCCCGGGTCGGACTATGTGCGCTGCCTGCTGGACCGGCAGGACAGGATCGCTGAATTTCTGGAGGCGATGAAGGGTTACGACGCGCTTCTGACCCCGGCGACCATGACGCCTCCGATTCCGGTGGCCGACGTCGACCAGACCTCGACCCCCGCCTATTTCTCCAGGCCCTTCAACTTCCTGGAAATGTGCGGCATCGCGCTTCCCGTCCAGTTGAACCAGGATGGCCTTCCCATCGCCGTCCAGGTCGCCGCGCGCCCGAATGACGAAGCGATGGCGGTGCGGGTCGCCGCGGCGCTGGAAGGCGCGCTGCCGCCGCTCGGACGGCCGGACCTTGGCTGAGAAAGGTTGAAAAGCGCGGCGGGCGATGTCCGGATTGAGGCGCTCCGCCGCCGAAGACCCGCATTTTTCCGCGATCAGGTATGATCATACCGCATTGCGATTGGCTTTGACTCCGAAAGCCGGCGATCCTATACCCCGCCGCAAGCGTACCGGCGTCCGCTTTGACGCCTTTGCGTGGGGGACAACCACCATGACTTACAGTGATTTACCCGGCCGTCTCGCGGCCCGGACCAGCACGCGTATCTCCGTTGTGGCTTTTCTGACCGTCCTCGCGGTCACCCTTGAACTGCACGCTCTTGAAGTCCTGACAGTCCAGGACGTCGCCGCCGTCACCGGCATCGGCCTGTTGGCCTCGGCCACGCTTTGCATGGTCGGCCGTATGGTGCGCCGCCGGATTTAGGACAGCTTGCGCCGATCGACCGGCGCAATGAAAGAGCCCCGGCATTGCCTGAATGCCGGGGCTCTGTCGTTTTCGCAATAAGCGGTGAGTTACACCCGCATCGCCGAACCCTGCGGATCGTAGGGCGAGCTTTCGATCACGCGCGCACCGCGCTCGACGCCGACGATGTGGGCGGAAAGCTCCGTTCCCGGCTCCATCATGTCCGGCGACACCAGCGCCATGGCGAGGCTTTTACCGACCGTGTGGCCATATCCGCCCGACGTGATGAAGCCGACACGCTTGCCATCGCGCCAGACCGGCTCGTAACCGGACCCATCGGCACTTTCGGCATCGATCTCCAAAGTCACCAGCCGCTGCGGAGCGGAGTTCTGTTCCTTTTCCTTCAAGGCGGCGTCGCGGCCGATGAACTCGCCCTTGTCGAAGGCGACCCAGCGGTCCATGCCGGTCATGCCGGGCGTGCGGTCCTGCATGAATTCCGCGTTCCAGATCCCGAAGCTCTTCTCCAGGCGCAGCGAGTTCATGGCGTAGAACCCGTATTCGCGCATGCCGTGCTCCGCCCCCGCTTCCAACAGCATTTCACGGAGCGCGATATGTTCCAGCGCAGTGCAGTTGATTTCGTAGCCGAGTTCCCCGGCGACCGAGAGACGCGCGACCTTGGCCCGGATGAGGCCGACATCGACGGTCTGGCACCCGAAGATCGGGAACGCCTTGCTGCTGACATCCTGGTGCGTCAGGCTTTCCAACACCTTCCGGGAATTCGGGCCGGACAGCGAGAAGCCGCAAGTCATATCAGAGATATCGCGCACCTGGACATCGCCTTCCGCATGGTCCTGGAACCAGCGCATATGCCATTGCCGCAGATAGTAGGATCCCATGATCCACCAACTGCCGTCGCCCCAGTTGAAGACGGTCAGATCCCCTTTCAACTTGCCTTGCGGGGACAGCATGGGCGCCAGCTTGGCGCGGCCCGGCTTCGGCAGTTTGCAGGCCATCATCTTGTCCAGCCACGCTTCCGCATCCGGGCCGGTCACCTCGTAACGGGAAAAGCCCGTGATATCCAGAAGGCCGACCTTCTCCCGCACCGCCTTGCATTCCTCGGCCACGATCTCAAAGGCGTTCGACCGGTTCAGCGTGGGGTTTTCCTCGTACCCCGGCGGGCCGAAGACCAGGGGAACTTCCAGGCCCCAGCTATTGCCCCATTTGCAGCCCGCCGCCGTCATACCGTCATGGGCCGGGGCCTTCTTCAGCGGGCGGCCCGCCGGAAGCTGCTCATTGGGATAGGTCATCACAAAACGCCGGGAATAGAACTGACCCGTCGTCTGTTTGATGTATTCGCGGTTAGAGGTGAAGTCGCCGTAACGGGCGATATCCATCGACCAGGCGTCCGCCTCCGGCTCGCCATGAATCATCCATTCAGCCAAGGTCTTGCCGACTCCACCGCCTTGCAGGAAGCCCGCCATCACGCCACAGGCCAGCCAATGGTTCCGCACGCCCGGCGTCGGGCCGACCAGCGGGTTGCCGTCCGGCGAGAAGGTGAAAGCGCCATTGACCCAGCGTTTCACGCCCACTTCCTGAAGACAGGGATAACGCCGGAACCCCAGTTCCAGTTCCTTTTCGATCCGGTCGAAATCTTCCTGGATCAGTTCGAACCCATAATCCCAGGGCGCGCCGTCCATGTTCCAATGCTTGTGGTCGATCTCGTAGATCCCCAGCAATACCCCCTTCTGGTCCTGACGCAGATAGGTGAAACCTTCCAGATCCACCGTCATCGGCACTTCAAAGTCGAGCGCCGCGACTTCCGGGATGTCGTCGGTGATCAGGTAATGGTGCTCCAGCGGCGACAACGGCAGATCCAGCCCCACCATACGGCCGACCTGCTTGGCCCACAGGCCCGCGGCGTTGACGATGTGTTCGGCATGCACGGTGCCCTTTTCAGTCACCACGTCCCAGGTTCCGTCCGGGCGCTGGTTCAACTCCTCGACCTTGTTATGCTCTATCACGTCCGCGCCGTGCACCTTGGCGGCCTTGGCATAGGCGTGCACGGTGCCGGTGGTGTCCAGATAACCCTCCCGGTCGGCCCACAGTCCGCCGATCACGCCGGTCGTGTCCATGATCGGGCACTTTTCCTTAACCTCGTCCGGCGTCATCAGATAGCAGTCTTCGATGCCGATGGTCTGGAAGATGCGATAGGCGGATTTCAGCCATTCCCAGCGGTTCGGGTCGGCGGCGATGGTGATGCCGCCCGTCATATGGATGCCCGCATCCTGGCCGGAGACCTGCTGGATTTCCTCGAACAGGTCGATGGTATAGGCCTGCAGCGCCGCCATGTTCGGATCGGCGTTCAGCGCATGAAAGCCACCCGCCGCGTGCCAGGACGACCCGGCGGTCAGCACCGACCGTTCGATCAGCGCAACATCCGTCCAACCGAACTTCGCCAGGTGATACAGGACCGACGCCCCCACAACACCACCGCCGATGACAACGACACGATACCGATCTTTCATGGTTCCACTCCCGGTGCGGCAAATTTTCCTCGTCGAAACTCTAACTCCGTATTTTTTTCATTGTCTAGACACAAGTGTCCAGATTAGGTGTTGGAAGGGAATTTTTGCGAGGAAGAATGGATACGGCCGCCGCACCGCTGGAAGACGGGCAACGAACCTCGCGCCAGGATTGGATCGATCTGGCGCGCCGGACGTTGATCGACGGCGGCGTGGAGAAAATTAAAGTACTGACGCTGGCCAAGGGTCTCGGCGTTTCCCGTTCCAGCTTCTATTGGTTCTTCAAGGACCGGCAGGACCTGCTCGACCAGTTGCTCGACCATTGGGAACAGACCAATACGACGGCCATCGTCGCGCACGCGGCGCGCCCCGCCAAAACGATCGCCGAAGCTATTCTCAACATTTTCGAATGCTGGATCGATGAACGCCTCTACAGCCCGCGTCTGGATTTTGCGATCCGCGATTGGGCGCGCCGGGACGCCTCGGTCCGCACTCGGCTGGACACGGCGGAAGCCACCCGCGTCGATGCGCTGGCGGCGATGTATGAACGCCACGGCTTCAGCGCCCGCGACGCGTCAATCCAGGCCAAGACCTGCATGAAATACAAGGT
>JANQIT010000041.1 GCA_028282025.1 Hwanghaeella sp.
ATCGTCTTTTCCGGCGTCTGGATGGTGCTTTATTGGAGTATCGCCGACCGGTCGACCCGACGGGCCCTTTCGGTCGCGATGGTGGCGTCCCTCGGCGTCATCCTGATCTGTTTCCTGCGCATCGCGCCGGTGGCCGTGGTCGGCGGCGCCGCCGTTCTTTTGCTGACCATGATCGCCTATGCGGTGTCGCGCGCGAAAAACCGCCATCATCCGCCCGACCTCGCCAGGGCCTCGTATAAGCCGCTCGCGGTCTTTAATGCTGTCGCTGCGGTCGTGTCGACGGTGGCGCTCTTCGCGGCACTGCAGCAGGGCCCCCGAGCCGGCTTGCCGATTTTCGAGATGACCGCCCTCGCGGCCGGACTCTGGGCGCTGATGCTGGTCGGCGGTGTATGGGCGAAGACGCATATGCCGCCGTCCCGATACAGGACGCAACGGCGCGACGCCGTTAATCGATATGGACAATCGCCTTTCCGGAAATTTCCCGGTTGAATAGGCGTTCCGCCAACAGTCCGATCTCGTCGAACGGCCCTTCCGCCGCGATATGCGGGTCAAGACGCCCGGCCCCGACAAGTTCCGCCAGAACGGACAGCCCGTCGCAGGCCGACCGTCGCCCGAACTCGGTGAACAGGTACAAACCGTAGAGCCGGGCGCGGCCGACGCGGAAGAAGTCGCGGACATCGATCGTCGCGGTCTCCCCCGCCGAGACCCCGAAATTGACCAGAACACCGCCGCGGCCGACCAGCGACAGACTGTCCGCGAGAACCTCGCCGCCGACCGAATCCAGGATGCAGTGATACGGGCCATGCCCGGCGGCGCCGGTGGCGCGCTCGCCGCACACAACGTGGTCCGCCCCCGCGTCGCGGACAAGCTGTTCCTGGGCCTCGCGGCGGATCAACGCGGTTACGGTCGCACCTGACAGTTTCGCCAATTGAATCGCGAACAACCCGACGCCGCCCGATGCGCCAGTCACCAGTACCCGCCGCCCGAGAAGCTGACCTCCCTGCTCCAGCGCATATAGCGCGGTCAACCCCGCCACCGGTAAAGCAGCGGCGGCGGCGAAGGTGACGGTGTCCGGCAGCACCGCCATCATCCGCGTCTCGACCGCCGCATGGTCGCCCCAGGATCCGGCCGGCTTGATCCCCACGATGCGGCTCCCCGCGGCAGGTCCGGTGCCGTCGACTGCGGCCTTCTGGACAACGCCCGCCAAATCCCAACCCAGATGCGTGCCGGTGGGCTCCCGCCGCGCCCGCCGCACCTCGCCAAGGTTCAGGGAAACCGCCTTCACCTGCACCAACGCCTCGTTGGGCGCTGGAACCGGGTCGTCCACGGCCGTGACGGCAAGATGTCCGGTGGCGGCCGGATCGATCAGGGCGGCGCGCATGGGCTTGTCCTCCCGAGTTGCAATGAAAGGTCAGCGGCGGCGACTGCCGCTAATATGGCTTATCCCCGCAAACGGTGACGCGATAGCCGAAACGCCGTTGCGGGAAATAGTCCCACATGGCGTTGTGCAGAACGCAGCGGTTGTCCCAGAATGCGATCGAATTCGGCTCCCATTTGAAGCGGCATTGCCAGGCCGGCTTTTCGATATGCCGGTACAGCATATCGAGCAGCGCATCGCTTTCCTCTTTGGTGAAGCCGACGATCTCCGACGTGAAGATGCGATTGACGAACAGCGCCTTCCGCCCGGTCTCCGGATGGGTGCGGACGACCGGATGCTCGGCCTTGGGGAAGACCTTCGACTCGTCGCGTGTCCGGGGCCGGAAGTACTCGCCGTCATGGACCGCCGTCAGGCCGTCCAGAAATTCGCGCATCGGCTCGGACAGCGCCTCGTAGGCCGCATACATATTGGCGAACAGCGTGTCGCCGCCGCCGTTTTCCGGCACTTCGAGCAGATGCAGGATCGATCCCATCGGCGGTTCGGCATCGCAGGTCACGTCCGAATGCCAGTACTGGCCGGACACCCGCTTGGAGTTCTCGTCGGCCTTTACCGCAATGACATCCGGATGCCCTTCGACGGGATTGCTGGGTTGCGGATGGACATGCAGCTTGCCGAAATGACGGCCGAAATCCTTGTGCTGATCGAGCGTGATGTCCTGGTCCCGGAAGAACACGACGAGATTGTCGAGCAGCGCCGTATGGATTTCCTCGAACTGGCTGTTGCTGACCCCCGCCGCGAGATCCACACCGGTGATCTCGGCGCCGATGGTCGGCGTCAGTTTGCGGATTTCAATGGATTGGAGGCTCATTGCGCATTTCCCTTCCGTCGTGGCCGATCCAGTCTAGCGCGAACCGGCGTCCAAGGCACATGTAGGACCAGAATAACCCCGTCATTCCCGCGAACGCGGGGATCCATGAGCGCTACAGTCTGGATTCCCGCTTTCGCGGGAATGACAAGACGGTGGTCCATCGCCCCCACCGACCAC
>JANQIT010000044.1 GCA_028282025.1 Hwanghaeella sp.
CCGCATCATGCCCTGGATCGAGCGCGTGATGGAGCGCATGCCGATCTTCGCCAATGCGGGCATCAAGCGCATCGTCAACGGCGCGATCCCGCACACGCCGGACGCCAACCCGCTGTTGGGTCCGGCGGGCGGGCTGAAGAATTTCTGGATGTGCAACGGATCGTCCATCGGGATCGCCCAGGGTGCGGGCTGCGGCAAATATCTCGCCCAGTGGATGGTGCATGGCGAGGCGGAGATCAACATGGCGGGGCTGGACCCGCGCCGCTTCGGCGAATTCGCCAACGAGATTCACGTCCGCGAACGCTCGTTCGAGGATTACACCCACATGTACGCGCTGCACCTGCCGGGCGAGGAACGGCCCGCCGGACGCGGGGCGCGCAAATCCTCCCTCTACGACATCCTGGCGGAGAAGGGCGCGCTTTATCACCCGACTTTCGGCTGGGAGCGTCCGAAATACTTCTCACTGGACGGGGCGGAAGAAGAAATCACCTTCAAGCACAACAACGCCTTCGACGCGGTTGCCAAGGAATGCGCGGCGGTCACCGGCGCGGCGGGGATTGCGGACCTGTCCGGCTTCGCGAAGTTCGACGTGACCGGCGCCGATGCGGAAGCCTTCCTGAACCGGATCGTCGCCAACAAGATCCCGAAGCGCGCGGGCGGCATCGGCCTGTGCCATTTCCTGAACGACCATGGCCGGATAGAGGGTGAATGCACGATCACCCGGCTTGCCGACGACCGGTTCTATCTGTTGTCCGGCGCGGCCGCCGAGGTGCGGGACTTCGATTGGCTGACCCAGCATGTGGCCGACGGCGAAGACGTCACCGTCACCAACATCACCGACGCCTACGGCAACCTGGCGCTGGCCGGTCCGAAAGCGCGGGAGATCCTGGCCGCGGTGACGGACGCGGACGTTTCCAACGACGGCTTCAAATGGCTGACCGGCCGGGAGATCGAAGTGGCGGGCGTTTCCCTGCGCGCGCTCCGCGTCAATTACGTGGGCGAGTTGGGCTGGGAACTGCACACGCCGATGGCGGACCTGCCCAAACTCTACGCCGCCCTATGGGATGTGGGGCAGGCCCACGGCCTCGTCAATTTCGGCACCTACGCGGTCAATGCCATGCGTTTGGAAAAAGCCTACAAGGGCTATGCTGCCGAGATGACCAACGAGATCACCATGATCGAAGCGGACATGGAGCGCTTCTGCCGGTTCGAAAAGGACGACTTCATCGGCAAGGCCGCCACCCTGCAGCGCAAGCAGGACGGCGTCAGCCAGCAATTGGTCTATTGCGAGATGGAGGCCGGCGACTGCGACGCCCGCGGCGGCGAAGCGGTGCTGAACGGCGCGGGGGAAGCCATCGGCATCACCACGTCCGGCGGCTACGGCCACCGCACCAGCAAAAGCCTGCTCTTCGCCTATGTCAAACCGGATTATGTGGAGCCGGGCTCTTCCTTCGACATCATGGTGTTGGGCGAAAAGCGCAAAGCAACGGTTCTGGCGGAGCCGGTCTTCGATGTGGAGAACGCGCGGTTGCGGGGCTAGTTCGGATCGGCCCGCAAATTGATCGTCAGCGATTTCGCGGACGGTCACCGTGACCGAGCGGTTTCGTAACGTGTCGCCGTAACTGCACATCCGCTACGGCAAGAGTCAGATTTTCTGCGCAAATCGGCCAGAAATCGTGGTTTGCCGCGCATCTCAGCCTGTGGAACCCTCGCGATCAGTCAGCGAGCCGGAGCAATTGCAGATGCCGAACACTACCCCGCCCCCCAACGCTAATCCCCATGTCTATAATGCGATTAAGGAACGCGGCCGATTGTTTCTTTTGACCTTCCGGGAACTCTCTAAACGGTATGGAGAACCACAGGCCGTAGACATCATGCGGAAGGTGGCCCATGACTTTGGCTGGGAAATCGGCGAGCAACTCGCCCACAACGCACCGCGCGACTTTGCCGGATTGGCGGAACAAGACGGGAAATCACCCGACGGTGGCGCGACTTTTTCGACTGATATCCGACGGCTGGACAGCACCTGCCTTGAAATGCAGATGATGACCTGCCCGATCAAGGATGCCTGGGTCGACGCAGGGTGCAGCGACACGGAAATTTGCACCCTTTTGTACTGCGCCTCAGCCTTGGACGAAGCTAAGTACGAGGCTGCCGGTTTCGCTTATGAGATCGAACTGTGGGCGCCGGGCAAACAAGGCTGCTGCCTGACGAAGATTTGGGAGAAGACCGACACAACCTCCAACACATCCTTATAATAGCGCAACAAAGCCTGCTCTTCGCCTATGTCAATCCGAACTATGTGGAGCCGGTCTTCGATGTGGAGAACGCGCGGTTGCGGGGCTGACCCCTTCGGCCGTTCCCCGCGCCGGCCCTCTTGGGCGCGCGCCTTCCCTGCGACGCTCCGGCCCGCCACTTCGCCTTGGCATGTCCGCACCTCCTGCGGCATGGTAGGGCGGACGGAAACGGATCGACGCAGCCAATGGACCCGCCCCATGCACGCCGCCACCAAAGTCGTTATCATCACCGAGCGTTCCATTCTGGACGGCGTCGCCGAAATCCTGGAGGCGCATGGCGCAACCGGCTACACCTATACCTCAGCGGGCGGCAAGGGCAGCCGGGGCAAACGCCGCATCGACCGCGTGCCGCAGGTTGCCAGCATCCTGGAAAATGTGAAGATCGAAGTCATCGTGCCCGACCATGACGCCGCGGAGAAAATCACCGAAGCGGTGGTGGCGGCCTATTTCGAGAATTACTCGGGCATAACCTATGTCGAGCCGGTCGAGATTCTGCGCCCGGGAAAATTCAAGGTGTAAGGCGGCCCGGACAGCCGGGCGCGCACCTTGCGCGTCTTATCCGCCGGTCGCCGGAAACACCATTTCCGCCAGGGCGATGAAGAAGGGAATGCCGACCCCGATGGCGATCGGCGTCCCCACGCTGGTGGAAGACCCGATATAACTGGACGGGTTGGCGCTGGGGATGCCGGCGCGCAACGTGGGCGGGCCTGAAATATCCGAGGAGGATGTCGCCAGCACCGCCAGCAGGATCACACCGCCTGGGCTGAACCCAGTCGCCAGATGAATCAGCTAACCCAGCCCGAAGGCAAGCCGCCCCTGGACCAGCGGCATCACC
>JANQIT010000045.1 GCA_028282025.1 Hwanghaeella sp.
CTCGCGACGGTTCTCCGGCTGACCTGGCAGCGTTTCCGGTCGGCCGTGTGCTGCGCGTGCTACCCAACCACGCGGACATGACGGCCGCGGCGTATGACCGCTATCACGTCGTCGAAGATCGAGACCCGAAAATCGTTGCGGTCTGGAATCGCGCGAACTACTGGTAGGCGCCGCTGGTCCCGCCACTGCCAGACTCCGATCGTTCCGCCTCCGGACGGCCAGACCCAGAGAGCCCAACGGACGGAAGACAGGCCCACGGATCGGTGTAACCAAATCGAAAATTGAGCCCTATAAGCCCGGTGTATCGGTCTCGATCGCGTGAGGAAAGTTAAAAATGTCCATTCCGAACATCGCCTTTGCCGGTCTGCTAGTTCTCTGCGCCGCCGGGTGCAACGCTGAATCTGCGGAGCCCGCTTCACCGACCGTTCCGGAACTCAAAGAAGTAGGTTCGAGGGGATGGTTCACGACACTTGCCCCGTTCGCGGAGTTCGATCCCGGCAGTCCGTTCGTTGAGATTTGGACCCCGACCGGAAACCGTAGTGCGCCCGTCGTGGTGTACGCCCATGGAGGAGCGGGCTTTCGCGAGGATGATCGGCGCCGGGTTTCGATGCTCCGCCGGCACGGGTTTGCAACGATCTCTTTCGACGCCTATGAGATGAATGGGTTTGACGATTGGCGATTCGTCACCAGCAGGGTTACGAACGGCGGCAAACAGAACATGATCTGGCACGTTTTTAAAGGCGCCGTCGAATATGCCGCGGGTAACGGCGATTGGGACAATCGAAACATCTTCCTGTACGGAGCTTCGAACGGCGCCCGCGTGGTTTTGCACGGCGCGACTGAGCTCGCGGACAATTCCGTAAGAGGCATCATCGCCGAGGCGCCCACCGCCAACGGATACCCAATCGGAGAAATCAGTATTCCGACGATCATTCCTTTCGGCAAAAAAGACAACTGGGCTGGCCGGTCCGAAACGGATTACATATGGACAAGGACTTATCCGTCTTCCCCAATATCGCTGGAGCGGCTGATAAAATCACTCCAGGAAAAAGGCAGCCCAGTTCGGTTTTTGTTCTACGACAACGCCGGTCACTCGTTTCACGAGGGACCGCTTAGACAGGTCACTCGGGGAAGAGCCAACGGCATTTCGTTTACCGCCTACGAAGGGGCGGATGAAGACGCGCTCGCACGATACGAACGCGATGTACTCGCATTCGTGAGCCGGCATTTGATGCAGTAAAGTCAGTGCGTGGTTTATCTATATCAGTCAACGACATGGATACCGATGCCGTGTTCTCCAGCCTGCGAAGCCAAGGCCGGCGAGACCTAAACTCAGCAGAGCCAGCGTTCCAGGTTCAGGCACCGAGACCACGGGCGTCATCGACGACGCGAACCCGAGCGTAAGACGCAGCCGGTCGGCAACACCGGGCGTCGTCGAACCGAAGACGGTGTGCGTGTCCAGGTTGCCATCTACGGCCCTGCCGGCCGTGTCCGGGAATGCGAACGGGCCGAAAGCTGAGAACGATGCCACGACGTTGGCGCTTTCCGTGATGCCACCGGCGAAGTTCAGGAACACGGCGGCGATGTTGAGGGCGCCGTCGGCGGGATTGTCGAACAGCGCCTCGATGGTCAGAAACTCACCCAGCGTATTCGCCGTCCCATCGGCATCGGAATAGAAGACGTCGTAGAACTCTCCGGGCGTACCGACGAAATCATTGTTCGCACCAGACAGCGGGCCCGCGCGCCGTTCCAGAATTTCCGAGGCAGCAGGCGCGAACACGTAGGGGTCCGGACCGGGGCCGGATCGCTCATAGACCGTAATGGAATTCAGGTCCGGCAGGTCCATAATCGGGACGGCTTGGGCCGGGACGGTCCAGGCAAGACAACTAACCGCAATGGTCAAACAACGTAGCAGGTTCATGACGGTACTCCTTTAGTCAGGGTCTTTCCCTGATTCTTCTTTCTGACATCTGTCGAGCACGGCGACGCACAGATGTCCGAATTCCTACGCTACCAAAAGCAAGTGCAGCCGCTCTTCCTGCATATGGTGGAAAGGCGCGACGATCACGCCAAACGCCTCGGCAGGGCGGCGATGTAGCCGGAGAGCAATCGGGCGAGTTCCGCCTGGCTGTGCGTATCGGTCTTTCGCATCAGCGACAGGAGCT
>JANQIT010000101.1 GCA_028282025.1 Hwanghaeella sp.
GGCCAGCTTCGTCGACACCCTGATCATCATCCCGAACCAGAACCTGTTCCGGGTCGCCAACGAGAAGACGACCTTCGCGGACGCCTTCAAAATGGCGGATGACGTTCTGCATTCCGGGGTTCGCGGGGTCACCGACTTGATGGTGATGCCGGGCCTGATCAATCTGGATTTCGCCGACATCCGCACCGTGATGAGCGAGATGGGCAAAGCCATGATGGGGACCGGGGAAGCAACCGGCGAGGACCGCGCCCGCGAAGCCGCCGAAGCCGCGATTTCCAACCCGCTGCTGGAAGATGTCACGATGAAGGGCGCGCTTGGCGTTCTGATCAACATCACCGGCGGCCCGGACATGACGCTGTTCGAGGTCGACGAAGCGGCGAACCGCATCCGTGAGGAAGTGGACGAGAACGCCAATATCATCTTCGGTTCGACGTTCGAGGAGAGCCTGGAAGGTAAGATGCGCGTCTCTGTCGTGGCGACAGGCATCGAAGCCGAAGCCAACGCCCAACCTCGCCCGACAGCGGCGCCGGCCCGGACTATCGGCCTTACCCGTCCGAAGCGGGTCATCGCCGAAGCCGCGGAAAGCAGCCCGATGGCAGATATGCCGGAGACGCCCGCCGTCGCAGCGGCAAGCGTTGCCGAACCGGAACCGCAGCCCGCCCCGCCGAGCAAGGAGACGGAAGTCGCCGCCGCGGTGGCTGAATCGATCAGCCATATCGAAACCACGGTGGAGGAGAAGCCGGCTGAAGCCGAAGTTGAAGCCGAAGCCAAGGCTGAGCCCGAACTGTTCGACGACCTGGCGTCGGAGACGCCCGCACCTTCCCCTGCCTCCACCGAGACGGTCGAGGCCCATGATCCGCCGGCCCCCGGCTTGGCGGAGCGGCCGAAACGTCCGGATGTCCCAACACCGCGCGACGCCTTTATCCCGCCGCCGCCGATGCGGGTAGAGCCGCGTCTGGACAATCAACCGGGGCCCAGCGCCGATCCTTTCGCGGAGGCTGAATTCGCGAACGGCCGCAGCGAAAAGCCGAAGAAGCCCCGTACGAATCTGTTCCGGCGCGTGACCAATGTTCTGGGAGCAAAGCCTGCGCAGGAAGAATCTCAAGCGGAAGCTGCTCCTGTGGCCGGGCACATGCAGCCCGCCCAACCGGCCCCCGCCACGGCAACTGCCGCGAGGCAGCAAAGCTTGGATGCGCCGCCTCCCGGGGAAAGGATGGAACCATCGTCCGCCGCTGAGTCCGAACTGCTGGAAATCCCGGCATTTCTGAGGCGTCAGGCAAACTAGACCGCGTACCGCGCGCGTCTGCTAGGAGTCCTTATCCGCCGTCTGACCGTTCGAAAGTTCGGATTGGTCAGACGGCGGTTTCTTTTGGAAACTACGAACAGGTCGGCCAACGGCGGCAAGCCGCCCGCCGATGCGCCTCAGCCCCGGGCAGGGGCCGAATACGAAGAAACAATTCGTAACAATGTTTGATTTGTTGTCGCGGCGGCTGCTTGTTAGACACAACATGCGAAGAAATGACAGTGATTCGAATGAGTTGCGGTCACGCCGAGAGCGCCGGGCAAGCTTGATTGGGCCGCTGGGGCTGGCGAGGGAAATTAAGGTAGTGCGAGGCAATATGCTTGATGGGGTATGTGAGACGGCTGGGGCCGCGAACGGGCGGCACTCCGGTGAGGCTCAACGGTATTTCCAGCAAACACTCAAGTCCCGGATATCCTGCAGCGGCGTAGGCCTGCATTCCGGGATCGATGTCACCATGACCCTGATCCCGGCGGATGCGGACCATGGGATCGTGTTCAAACGCACTGACCTTGCCGACGGCGAAAACCTTATTCCGGCGCGCTATGACGCGGTTTCCGATACGAAACTGTGCAGCATAATCCGGAACGGCGCCGGCGCCTCCGTTGGAACAATCGAACATTTCATGGCGGCCATCGCGGCTTTGGGCATCGACAATCTTCTGGTCGAGATCGACGGGCCGGAGGTTCCGGCGATGGACGGCAGTTCCGAACCCTTCGCTTTTCTGATCGATTGCGCGGGGATTGTTGAACAGCAGGCCGCGCGCCAGGTCATTCGCGTCTTGAAGCCGGTCAGCGTGGCGGACGGAGCAAGCACGATCACCCTCTCTCCGTCGGATGGTTTCTCCATCGATATGGCGATTGATTTCGCCAGCGATGCGATTGGCAGACAGTCGCGTTCCATAGAAGTTTGTTCCAGCGAGTTCCGCGCGCAAATCGCTAAAGCCCGCACCTTCGGTTTCCGTCATGAGGTGGAAGCCATGCAGAAAATGGGGCTTGGCCTGGGCGGCAGCCTGGAAAACGCCGTGGTCGTCGACGGAGATACGGTGATGAATGAAGAGGGTCTGCGTTACGATGACGAATTCGTGCGCCACAAGATCCTGGATTGCATCGGCGATCTTGCACTGGCGGGTTGGTCGATCAACGGCCGGGTTGAGGCCGAACGTACCGGGCATGCGCTGAATAACAAGCTGCTGCACGCCCTGTTCGCGGATTCATCGAATTGGGAATTCGTGCCGGCTGAAGAAATGAACCTTCCGGCAGCTTTTCTCAGCGCAGCGGAATAGGCCGCTCTCCACCGGTCATCTTGGATTCCCACCGGAGTCCCCCTATACATAATGCATGGCGCTGCTGTGCGGCGCGCCTGTTTTAATGCTTGTGTGTTTGTGCCGGATATAGATGCGTAATGCTGAGAGATCTTACTGATTTTGGCCGTTATGTCTGTTTCGCAGGCATCCTCGTCTTGGCCGCATGCGGCGGCGACGAAGAGATCGCCTATGTGGAACGCCCGCCCGAGGAACTCTACAACACAGCGCTCGACTCGCTGGCCGCCGAGGAACTGGAACTCGCCGTCCAGAATTTCGAAGAGGTAGATCGTCAGCACCCCTATTCGATCTGGGCGACCAAAGCGCAATTGATGGCCGCCTATGTCTACTATCTGGATGACGAATACGACGACGCCATCGTCGCACTGGAGCGTTTTATCGACCTGCATCCAGGCAACCCGGATACCGCCTATGCCTACTATCTACGCGCCGTCAGCTATTACGAGCAGATCGTCGACGTAGGCCGGGATCAGCGTATCACCCGCCTTGCGCTGGATACCCTTCAAGAGGTCGCGCGGCGCTTTCCGGACACGACCTATGGACGGGACGCGGAATTGAAGGTGGACCTGACCCTGGATCATCTGGCCGGCAAGGAAATGGAAATCGGCCGTTTTTATCAGAATCGCAGCGAATGCCTTGCGGCAATCAACCGGTACTCCGTCGTTATCCGGCAGTATCAGACGACGACACATGTGCCGGAAGCCCTCCACCGCGTCGTCGAATGCTACCTGTCGCTGGGAATCACGGACGAAGCGCAAACTGCGGGGGCCGTGCTGGGCCACAACTATCCGGGAAGCGAGTGGTACGCCGACTCCTTCGCCTTGCTCGAAGGGCGCACGCTGGCTTCCACGGAAGGCGACTCCTGGCTGTCGTCCCTTTGGCCTTTTTAAGCGTTCGCGACGGCGGATGCTGACCGAACTGTCCATTCGAAATATCGTTCTGATTTCCGAACTGGATCTTTCCTTCAAAGATGGCCTGTCTGTCTTGACGGGCGAGACGGGCGCCGGAAAATCGATCCTGCTCGACGCCTTGGGCCTGTCCCTCGGCAGCCGGGCGGAGGCGCGCTTGGTAAGGCACGGCGCGGCGCAAGCGCAGGTTTCGGCGGTCTTTGAAGCCACAGACAATGCTTCCGTTGCAAATCTACTGGCGGACCACGGGATTGATGCAGAAGACGACTTAATCCTGCGCCGAACGCTCAACGCAGATGGAAAGAGCAGAGCTTTCGTCAACGATGCGCCGGTCAGCGTCGGCCTGTTACGTCAGTTAGGCGGCCTTCTTGTGGAAATCCAAGGTCAGTTCGATCAACAGGGGCTGATGGATCCCGCAACCCACCGGGCGTTGCTGGACGCGTTCGGCGGTCTGGATGGCCCAGCCGGGAAAACCCGTACCGCTTTTTCCGCATGGGCCGCCGCCAGAGACGTCCTGACCGAGGCCGAAGAAGCGGCCCAAGTCAGCCGGCAGAACCAGGATTATCTCCGGTTCGCCGTGGAGAAACTGGACGCGCTCGACGCTCAGGACGGGGAAGAAAACGCGCTGTCGACGGAACGGGCACTGCTGCGGAACGCGGGCCGGGTCGCGGAAGCCGTGGAGTCCGTCGCCGCCCTTCTCACGGGCGGCGGGGCGGAGGATCTGCTGGGTCAGGCCGCACGGAAGCTGGAAGCCGCTCAAGATCAGACCGAAGGGCTGTTCGCCGAGGCCCTCGCCGCGGTGGACCGCGCGGCCATCGAAACGCGCGAGGCGATCGATCTTCTGAACAGGGCGGCAGGCCAGGTGGATACGTCCGGGGAACGGCTGGAACAGGTCGAGGAGCGGCTGTTCGATCTGCGCGAAGCAGCCCGACGGCATGGCGTAGAAGTAGAAGGATTGCCGGCTCTACGGGCCTCGCTCAGCGAACAGCTTTCCCTGATCGAACATGGGGAAGAACACATCGCAGCGCTGCGCGCGGCGGTGGCGGACAAACGCGCGGACTACATACGGCATGCAGACGCCCTGGCAGCGGCCCGTACGCGCGCGGCGAAACGGCTCGACAAGGCGGTGAACGCGGAACTGCCGCCCCTCAAGCTCGAAAAGGCGCAGTTCGAAACCGCTGTTCAGGATCTTGAGGAGCTGGACTGGGGACCGCACGGACGCAACCGGGTCCAATTCCTGGTCTCCACGAATCCGGGAACGCCCGCCGGTCCGCTGGGAAAGATCGCCTCCGGGGGCGAGCGCAGCCGGTTCCTTCTGGCGCTGAAAGTGACGCTTGCCGAACGTGGCGGCGCACCGACCCTGATCTTCGATGAGGTCGACAGCGGTGTCGGCGGCGCAACAGCCGCCGCGGTGGGCGACAGGTTGGAACGCTTGGCGACGGAGAAGCAGATCCTGGTCGTCACACATTCGCCGCAGGTTGCGGCGACCGGCAGATTCCATTGGCGGGTCGAGAAACAGGCTGGGAGCAAAACCGCTAAGACAGCGGTCGCGAAACTGGACAAGGCGGAGCGGATGGAGGAAATCGCCAGGATGCTGTCCGGCGCGACGATAACCGAAGAGGCGCGTGCGGCGGCAGCGCGGCTGCTGGAGGAGCCTGCTGGGCGATGAACACCGGGAAACAAGGCATGGAAGCGGCGGTGGAGGCTCTGACCGAACAGGACGCCCGAAAGGAACTGGCGCGTCTGGCGATGGAGATCGCCTATCATGACGGCCGGTATCATAAAGACGATGCGCCGGAGATCAGCGATGCGCAATACGATGCGCTGCGTCGCCGGAACGAGGCCATTGAGGGTCGTTTCCCCGCCCTTGTCCGGAAGGACAGTCCTTCTTTACGCGTCGGCGGCGGGCTGAAATCCGGCTTTTCCAAGATACGCCATGCAAAGCCGATGCTTTCCTTGGGAAACGCCTTCTCCGAAGAAGATGTCGCGGAATTCCTGGCCAGGGTCCGGCGGTTCCTGGGCCTGAAGGAGGATGAAGCCGTTGAGATCCTGGCCGAGCCGAAGATCGACGGGCTTTCAGCATCTCTGCGGTACGAGGGCGGTTCCCTTGTCTATGCGGCGACCCGTGGCGACGGCAGCGAAGGGGAGGACATTACCGCCAACATCCGAACCTTGGACGATGTTCCCGCGACCCTGCCCGGCGCGCCCGCCGTCCTGGAGGTTCGGGGCGAAGTCTATATGCGCAAGCAGGATTTCTTCGCTCTGAACGAACGGCAGGAGGCCGCCGGCGCGAAGGTCTTTGCAAATCCCCGCAACGCCGCGGCCGGGTCGCTGCGCCAACTCGATCCCACGATCACGGCATCGCGTCCGCTGCGCTTCTTCGGTTATGCCTGGGGCGAACTGTCCGAACCGTTGGCCACCACACAGTTCGACGCCAGGGAGCGCCTTGCGGGTATGGGTTTCTCGCTGAACCAGCCGGCGGCCCTGTGCGGCGGCGTCACCGAAATCCTGGCGCACTATCGCACCATAGAAGAACAACGCGCCGACCTTCCCTTCGACATTGACGGCGTCGTCTACAAGGTCAACCGGCTCGATTGGCAGGAGCGCCTCGGTCAGGTCAGCCGAGCGCCCCGTTGGGCGATTGCGCACAAGTTCGCGGCGGAGAAGGCTGAAACCGTCATCGACGCGATCACCATTCAAGTAGGCCGGACCGGCAAACTCACGCCCGTCGCCAACTTGAAGCCGGTTACCGTTGGCGGGGTGGTCGTCTCACGAGCAACATTGCATAACGAGGATGAGATCGCGCGTCTTGGCGTGAAGGAAGGCGATACGGTCCGAATTCAGCGCGCCGGCGATGTCATCCCCCAGGTTCTGGAAGTGGTCAAAGACGGCGCGGGCGCGCCTTTCGCGTTCCCCAATGCCTGTCCGGTATGCGGCAGCGATGTGGAACGCGGCGAAGACGAAGTGGACTGGCGCTGCACCGGCGGCCTTATCTGCAGTGCGCAGGCCGTAGAGCGGTTGAAGCACTTCGTCAGCCGCGACGCATTCGACATCGAGGGACTAGGGACCAAAAGCATCGAGGAATTCTGGACCGAAAAGCTGATCCGGGAGCCCGCTGACATATTCCGGCTGCGCGAAAGCCGGGACAGTTTAATCGGCCGCGAAGGATGGAAGGAGAAATCCGTCGCCAACCTGATCGACGCAATTGAGGCCCGGCGTGAAATCCCGCTGGACCGCTTCATTTTTGCACTCGGCATCCGCCATATCGGCCAAACCACCGCGAAACTGCTGGCCCGCAACTACGGCGCCTATGAGAACTGGCATGCAGCGATGCTGGCGGTATCCGAAGAACGTTCGGCAAACCCTGACGAACACAAAAAGCCGGACTTGATCGGGCCGCGCTATACGGAACTTGTCTCGGTCGATACCGTGGGGATGACGGCGGCGGACAGTCTGGCGGCATTCTTCGCAGAAGCCCACAACCGCACCGTTCTGGCATCGCTGGCCGAGGCCCTAACCATATCCGATGTGGAGGCGCCAAGCAGCGACGGATCGCCGGTTGCCGGTAAAACCGTGGTTTTCACCGGGACATTGGAGAAAATGACCCGTAACGAAGCCAAGGCGCGGGCCGAGGCCTTGGGTGCGAAGGTCGCCGGGTCGGTCAGCAAGAAGACGGACTATGTCGTGGTCGGCGCGGAAGCGGGTTCGAAGGCGCGCAAGGCCGAAGAGTTGGGCGTCTCCGTCCTCAGTGAACAGGAATGGCTGGACATGGCGTCCAGCGCCTGAGCCGCCTCCCACAGGGCTAAACCTGGCCGAGGAACTCACAGGCGTTCAACTTTGTTAGCAATTCGGTAACTACTCTGGACCAGACTAATATAGCGAGGCAAACTTCTACTGCCTGCTGCCATAGCGTTGCGCACGTTTCGGTAGAGTCGGAGAAAAGAGATGCGTTTCCTGTCGATGGTTCTGCTCACGGGCTTGGCCTTGAGCCTCGCCATGCCTGTCCAAGCTCAATCCGATTTGGGCGACGCCGAGTCGCCTTCCTGGCGGATTCTGAAGCGCGACGCACAGGGACGGCCGATCATCCTGGACAGAGGTACGGGCGAGGAACTTCAGATCGAAGAGACGGTAACGCCAACCGCCGCCCCCCCCAGCGAAAAGCAGATCAAGAACCTGCGCACGAAAACTCTGATGCGGGGCCAAGTCCTGCTGGTAAACCCGCCGAGCTCCGTGCGCTCCGATCTTGAAAAGGACGGCTTCAAGGTCGTTGAGGAGATAAAGCTATACAGCTTGGGCGCCGAGGTCTGGCGCGTCAGCATCCCGCCGAACATGAGCGAGAAAGCCGCCCTCAGAAAACTGAAACAGGACTATCCGAAGATCCTGATAGATACGAACCAGATCTTCGATTTGTCAGCCGGCCGGTTCGGACCGGATTTCTCGCGCGGTTTCGTCGGCTGGGGTCCGGTCTCCAACCGTTGCGGATCGGGCATGCGGATCGGCATGGTCGACGGGGCGGTCAACGTCAAAACGCCGGTCTTGAGCGGCCAGCGCGTCACCTATCAGGGTTTCAACGCCAAAAATCGGAAACCCGCCGGCGTTACGCACGGCACGGCCGTAGCCGCCATGCTTGTTGGCAGGCCGAAGGGCGACCAGACCATCGGCGGCCTGTTGCCCGGCGCACAGCTTTACGCGGCGGGCATCTTTGAAATGCGGGCCGGCAAGCAGGTGGGCAATCTCGCAAACATGATGAAGGCCGCGGACTGGTTGGTGAAGAACCGGGTCAGCGTCATCAACATGTCGATTGCAGGCGGCGGAAACGGTGTGATGACGTTCGTCCTGAACAAGCTGTTGCAGGAAGGCATTGTCGTGGTCGCGGCTGCCGGCAACAACGGTCCGCGCGCAGAACCGGCCTGGCCGGCGGCGCATCCAAAGGTCATCGCCGTCACCGCCATCGACCAGAAGCTGCGCATTTATCAGCATGCCAATCAGGGCGGCTACGTCGATTTCTCTGCACCCGGGGTGAACCTCGTCACCCAGACGCCCGGCGGTATAAAGCAGCAAAGCGGTACGTCTTTCGCGGCCCCGTTCATCACCGCGATGGTGGCGATCCACCTCGATGCGGGCTTCCCGACCGACCCCGACCAGTTGCGCGGCAGCCTGCGCCGCTACACCAAGGATCTGGGTGCGAAAGGGAAGGATCAGGCGTTCGGCTGGGGTCTGGTTAGACTGAAACCATCCTGTAAGTAGATCCGCTTACCGCCAGAGGGCCGCTGCAACCGGCCGCCCCTTAGACAGATCGTGTTGCACTTTGCAGCCAAGCCAAGGTCTCCGCGTCCTCATCCGCCGTCAGTTGCGGGGCGACTTTCTCCCGCACCTGCGCGTGATAGCTGTTGAGCCAAGCGCGCTCCGCCTCGGTCAGCATGCCGGGCTCCACCAAATTAAGATCAATCGGCGCGAAGGTAATGGTCTCAAAACCCA
Organism: Hwanghaeella sp.; assembly: GCA_028282025.1. GTDB lineage: Bacteria > Pseudomonadota > Alphaproteobacteria > UBA8366 > Aestuariispiraceae > Hwanghaeella. Next base: position 9,011 of record JANQIT010000101.1, read on the forward strand.
TCAACGGCTTATCGCCCGCGCCCTGCCCCGCCAATTCGGTGACGACAACGAGATTCTCGATACGGATGCCGTAAGCGCCCGTCTTATAGAAGCCGGGCTCGTTCGACAGGATCATTCCCGCTTCCAAGGGCACGCCGAGCGAACCTTTGGCGATCCGTTGCGGTCCCTCATGCACATTCAAGTAACTGCCGACCCCATGGCCCGTCCCGTGATCGAAATCCAAACCGATGGACCATAGATACTGCCGGGCGAGCGCATCCAACTGCCCGCCGCTGACCCCCGCCGGAAAGCGTGCCGTGGCGATTGCGATATGGCCCTTCAGAACGCGGGTGAAGCGATCCTTCATCTCGTCGTTCGGTTCACCAAGTGCTATCGTGCGGGTGATGTCGGTCGTGCCGTCAAGATACTGACCACCTGAATCCACAAGATACAGCTCACCCTCCTTCAAGGGACGGTCGGTCTGCTCTGTCACCCGGTAGTGAACAATCGCCCCGTCGGAACCCGCGCCGGAAATGGTGTCGAAGCTGAGGTCCCGAATCAGAGGATCGCGGAAGCGGTAAGCCTGCAACGTATCGGCGGCGGAAATCTCCGTCACGCCGCCGGCGGCGACCGCCCCCGGAAGCCAGGACAGGAACCTGCTGACAGCCGCCCCGTCGCGAGTATGCGCCGCCCGGGTTCCCGCCAGTTCGACTGCATTCTTGCGGGCCTTCGGCAGCAGGCAGGGGTCGCTGCCTTCAACGATCCGCGCGCCGCCTTCCACCAGTTTGTCGAAAACAAGGGCAGCTGACGTGGCCGGATCGGCCTGCACAGCCGCGCCCGCCGCTCCCAGGGTGGTCAAGGCATCGGGAAACTCGTCGATGTCGTACAGGGCCACACGATTTCCCAGATGTTCCTGCAACCCCTCGGTCAGCTTGCGTTTGTCCAGATACCAATCGAGGGAACCGTCAGCGCGCAAGATCGCAAAGGAAAGCGGCAAGGGACAGTGCGAAACATCACCGCCCCGGACATTCAGCAGCCAGGCAATGGAATCGCTGGCCGTGATTACGGCGGCGTCAACGCCCTTATCCGTCAATGCCTCGGCCAGCCGCGCCCGTTTGTCGGAAGAAGTCTCTCCGGCATAATCCAGACCATGCGGGCGGATCGGCGACAAGGGGGCGGCGGGTTGCGCGCCCCATGCCGCATCCACCGGGTTTACCGCAACAGGTTCGAGCCGCGCGCCCGACCGGCCGGCCGCCTTTTTCAAGGCGGCAAGGCCGCTTTGCGTATGCAGCCAGGGATCGTACCCAATCCTCTGCCCACCGGAGAATGCTTTCTCGATATAGTCGGTAACAGGTTCCGAAATCAGATGCCGGACAGTAAAGGAATCCGTGTCGACCTGGGACTGGACCTGCAACGTATACCGGCCATCGACGAAAATCGCTGCCTGGTCCGTCCCGACAACACCGGCCCCCGCGGACCCTGTGAAACCGGTGATCCATTCCAACCTATTCGCGCGGGCCGGAATGTACTCGCCCTGATACTCATCGGTGCGCGGTATCAGAAATCCATCCAGCCCCTGGCCCGCCATCTCACGCCGAACCGCGTCCAGACGCTCCTTCGGCACCGGCCCCGGGCCAAGACCGGATGCATCTTTTTCTGCAAGCGCCGCGCGATGGGCGATCAAGGCGGCGCGCGCCGATGCCGGAAGATTTCCGCCGAACAGATCTGTCCAGGCATCCCCCGGCGCCACCGGTGCGGCAACCACACCCGCCATCAAACCGGCGAGCGCCCCTTCATCGATTTCGATACCCGCGTCGCGCAATGCCGCAACTGCTTCCGCACCGGTCATGGTTGGCCTCCTGACTGAAGATTTTCCATCAAGCTATGCAGCGCATCCCCCCACGGCAAGTCCGGTTTGCGGGTTACCCGACAGGGGCTCCGGCGGCCCAAGTGTGATGGCTGTCACCACCAAGTGATGCCATGTAGAAAGCGCAGGGCTGAAATGCAATTATTTCGGTGGTCCGTCCCATCTGTTGGGTCCATATCACCGCCATTGAGATCGCTGGCGTAACGAACGCACAGAGATGAAACACTCTCTCTTAGGAGGTAGAAATGGCTGACGTCCTTACTGCCGGTAACATGCCGGCGCACGGTTCGAATTCTTTTGTTGCTTCTGTTAAGAACTTCTTCGAAACCCTGCTGACATCGCGTCAGGAGCAAAAGATCCTGGACGAACTGTACAGCCTGGATGATCGTCTCCTGGACGACATCGGTCTGTCCCGCATGGATCTGAGCGACTGGCACAAGACCGGCGTTCGACCGACCCACTAAGTTTAAGTCACCACGATGTGACAAAATAAGGCGTTGACCCCAAGGTCGGTAGCCTGATTTGAAACACCCCGCCGCCGGACGACTTCTCCCTAAAGTCCGGCGCGGGGTGTTTTATTTCCTACGCCGGCGCGCGGCACCGCGCTTGAGCAGCAAGGTCGACCAGCCGTCGAGATGCAGCCGCTTCTCCAAACGTGCGCCTTGCCGCCGGTAGGCGGAGAGCACCATCGCCTCCTGCTCCACCAACAGGCCGGACAGCAGGATACGCCCCCCCGGCTCAGCGACGGACACCAATCTTGGAGCCAAAGCCTGCAACGGCTTCGCCAAAATGTTGGCGATCACCAGATCATGCGATCTAGGACGGGCAAGGCCGCGCGCAGAAAGCCCATCGCTAACAATCGGACGGATCCGGTTGGGAATACCGTTCAGTATGCAGTTCTCCCGCGTGACAGAGACTGCATCGGGATCGATGTCGCAGGCCGCGATCCGCGCCGCCCTCGACGCCAGCGCGCATCCAATGGCCAGAATGCCGGTGCCGCAGCCGACATCCAGAACTCGCCGCAACGCCCGCTGTTTGAGAAGGCGGTCGATCATCAGCAGGCAGCCACGCGTCGTCCCGTGCGAGCCGGTGCCGAACGCCATGCCCGCATCCATCCGGACCGGAATGCGCCCGGCAGGTACGACGCCACCAAAATGGGACGGGTGAACAAAGAACCGCCCCGCCGAAATCGGCTCGAAGGACTTCTGGTTCTCGCTGACCCAGTCGACCGAGGGGACGGGCGACAAATTGAAATCGGGCGTCGCAATTCCGGCAATCCGCGCTCCGCTCGCGATGAGCCCGGCAACTTCGTCATAGGACGGCATGCCCAATGTCAGGGCGTCAATGCGCCAGCGCTCTCCAGCTGACTCGAACGAAGAAACCGCAACCGCGACCTCCTCCAGGACCAGCTCCATCGGCCCAATCGCCTCGACGGAGGGCACGTCGAACGTCAATTTGTACAGGTCGCTCACGTGCGTTCAACAAACCCGGCGACAACGCGCTTGGTTCCCGCCTTATCGAACTCGATGGTCAGATTGTCGCCGTCGATCCCCACAATCGTGCCGGGCCCGAACTTCTGATGGAAACAACGCTCGCCCTCTCCGAAATCATGACCGCCGGTGTGATGGCTTTCGCCCTGCACATCGATAACCGGCGGTTTCGATCCACCGACGCCGCGTTGTCTGAGCCGTTGCCAACCGGGTCCGCCGCCGCTGCTTCGATAGGCTTCGGGATTGAGCTTTGCCGGACTGAACGATGTGGCGGGCCCGCCAAATCCACCCTGGCCGTATCCCCCGCCATACATGAAGGCGGCCCGATCCTCGGCCGCGCCACCGCCAACGCCCGCATAGACCCCGCGATCGCTTTCCATCTCGACATGCTCGGCGGGCAACTCGTCGATAAAGCGTGACGGCATTGCACTGGTCCATTGCCCGTGGATGCGCCGATTGGCCGCGAAGGATACAAAGGCCCTTTGCTTCGCCCGCGTCAGTCCGACATAGGCGAGACGCCGCTCTTCTTCCAGACCCGCCATGCCGTTTTCGTCCATGGTCCGCTGACTGGGAAAAAGTCCCTCCTCCCAACCCGGCAAGAAGACATTGTCGAATTCCAACCCCTTCGCGGCATGCAGGGTCATCAGGCTGATCTGATCGCCGTCGCCGCGCCCCTCATTTTCCATCACCAGGCTGACATGCTCCAGAAACTCCGCGAGGCTTTCGAAGTCTTCCATCGCGACAAGCAGTTCCTTGAGGTTTTCGAGTTTGCCCGCCGCTTCCGGTTTTTTCGATGTCTGCCAGAAAGCCGTATAACCGGACTCGTCCAGCACGGTCTCGGTCAGTTCCACATGGTCCACGCCTTGCGCCATGGAACGCCAGCGGTCGAAGTCATCCAAGATCCGAGTCAGCGCCGTGCGCGCCTGCGGCTTCAGGTGATCGGTCTCCGCCAAACGGCACGCCGCGAAGGAAAGCGGGTCGCCGGTCTGGCGCTGCAGGTCATGCACCGCCTGCAGGGTCGTCTTGCCGATCTTGCGCGCGGGCTTGTTGATAATGCGTTCCAGCGCCAGATCGTCCGCCGGCTGGGCGATTACCCGCAGATAGGCCAGCGCATCGCGTATTTCTTCTCGCTCGTAGAAACGCGCGCCGCCGACCACCTTGTACGGGATGCCCAGCGTGATCAGCCGTTCCTCGAACTCCCGGGTCTGAAAGCCGGCCCGGACAAGCACCGCCATTTCCGAAAGCCGGGCGCCTTTGGACTGCAAAGCCTCAATCTCGTCGCCGACGGTGCGGGCTTCCTCCTCCCCGTCCCAGACGCCGCGGACGCTGACCGGATCGCCCTCTTCCTCGTCGGTCCACAGGGTTTTGCCCAAGCGCCCCTCATTCTGCGCAATCAAGCCGGACGCCGCGCCCAGAATATGCGGTGTAGAGCGGTAGTTCCGCTCCAGCCGCACGACGGCCCCGCCGGGAAAATCCTTCTCGAAGCGCAGAATGTTGCCGACTTCCGCACCCCGCCAGCCGTAGATCGACTGATCGTCATCGCCCACGCAGCAGATGTTCTTATGGTCCCGGGCCAGCAGCCGCAGCCAGAGATACTGCGCCACGTTGGTGTCCTGATACTCATCGACCAGAATGTAACGGAAGCTGCGCTGGTACTGCGCCAGGATATCCGGATGCTCCGTCAGAAGGGTCAGATTGTGCAGCAGAAGATCGCCGAAGTCGGTGGCGTTCAGGGTTTTCAACCGTTCCTGATATTGGCGGTAGATGCCGACGGCCCGGCCATTGACCAGATCGCCCGCCTCCTCCGCGCCGACCCTGTCGGGGGTCAGCCCCTTGTCCTTCCAACGTTGGATCACATGGATCAGCATGCGCGCCGGCCAGCGCTTCTCGTCCACATGCTCCGCTTCCAGGATCTGTTTCAACAGCCGGATCTGATCGTCGGTATCCAGAATGGTGAAACTGGACTTCAGACCGACCAATTCCGCATGCCGCCGCAGAATGCGCGCGCCCAGCGCGTGAAAGGTCCCCAGCCACATGCCCTCTGTCGCAGACCCGACCAGGCCGGCAACCCGGTCGCGCATCTCACGCGCCGCCTTGTTGGTAAAGGTCACGCACAGGATCTGATAGGGCTTGGCCTTCTGCCGATGCACCAGGTGCGCGAGACGCATGGTCAAAACACGGGTCTTTCCGGTGCCCGCCCCGGCCAATACGAGCAGCGGTCCATCCAACGTGTCGACAGCTTGCCGCTGGGCATCGTTCAGGCCGGCCATCCAGTCCGGCGCGGCGGCGGCTTGGGCGGGGTGCGCCGGTGCGGGGCCCTGCGGCACGCCGGGAACGGCGATGTCGTCGTAGGCCAAGGGGTCGTCGGTGAAGGGATCTGACATAGTTTCTCTATATAGCGAGTCGCCGCCGCACCATCCAGCGGCGCCGCTCTCGCAATTGTTAAATCCGTCCAACCTTCCGGGTGCTCGGATTGCGGTATACTGACGCTGCTAAGGAGGCGGCAAGGATGCGAAACAAACGCTGCAACAAAGTTCCATCGCCGGCCGCGGCCGTTCTTGCGTTACTTTTGCCGATCTTCCTAATCTGCAACGCCGCCGCACAAGACGCCGACATACGCGAGGCGGTGGTGCGCGTCGAGACCGTCATTCCCGGCACCGCCAGGACCGCCAACGTCCTGGGACCGGAGCGCACCGGCAGCGGCGTCGTGATCGATTCCAGCGGTTTGGTGCTGACCATCGGATACATCATGATGGAAGCCCGGGAAGCGACGGTCACCTTCTCCGACGGGCGCGTCCTGCCGGCCAGCATCGTCGCTTACGACCATCAGTCCGGTTTCGGCCTGCTGCGCACTTTGCAGAGCCCCGAAGTGGAACCGGTACGGATCGGCGACAGCGATGAACTGGCGAACGGGGATGTCGCGCTGGTTTTGAACGCATCGGAAAGCAGTACGGATATCGGCGCAACCCCGGTCCGCATCGTCTCGCGCCGGGATTTTGCCGGCTATTGGGAGTATCTGCTGCCGGACGCGATCTTCTCCAGCCCGCCGGTCTCCATGTTCGGCGGTGCGGCCATGATTAACGCCGAGGGCGAATTGCTCGGCGTCGGCAGTCTTGTGGTCGCGGACGCAGCCAATCCCAATCAGCCGAGCCCCGGCAACATGTTCGTGCCGATCAACGAATTGAAACCGATCCTGGCGGATCTTCTCGAAGACGGACGCCGCGCCGGGACGCAGCAGCCCTGGATCGGTGTTATCATGGAAGAGCATAAAGGACATGTCTTTGTCCTGCGGGCCTCGACCGACGGGCCGGCGGCAAAGTCCGGCGTGTTGAGCGGCGACATCATCCTGGCCGTCAATGGCGACCCAGTGAACGGCATGCTGGATTTTCTGCGCAAGATGCGCGCGGCCGGACCGGCGGGAAAAACCGTTCCCCTGGCCCTGGTGCGGCCCGGCGTCGGCCTGAAGCAGGTTCAGATCCAATCCCAGGACCGCGCAGACTGGTTGCGCCTCAATCCCGGAAACTAATCTGGGGCTCTATCCCCGCGTCTCTCGCACCGTGCGGTGATAGGCGCGCAGAATGTCGCGTTCATGAAGCACGCCGACCAGCTTCTTGCTATCCAGCCGGTCAACCACCGCGACATGCTCTTCCGCGCAATCTTCCAATAATGTCATGGCGGTTTCCAGATCGTCAGCCACGGTCACGACAGGCGGCGACTGCCGGACCACATCGACGGCCCGCAGCAGCGCGTCGTAGCTGCTGTCGAAGGCCGCTTCGCTGAGATCCTGCAACATGATGGTGCCGAGAAGCACCCCGTCATCATTGACGACGAACAGTTCTCCGTAGGGAACCTGCCGCAGTTTCCGGCGCAATTCGTCCAACGGCGCCGCGGCGCCGACGGTCAGATGATCGCTGCGCATGATGCCGGCCACCATGCGGGAGCGCAGCACCACCTCCTCCCGACCGCCGATCAGGTTGACGCCGCGCCGCGCCAACTGCCAGGTGAAGAAGGAATGGCCAAAAGCGAACTGCATGATCTGCGATGCGATCACGGTGGCGATCATCACCCCGATGGTCAGCTCGTAATCGCCGGTCAGTTCGAAGACCATCAGAATGGTGCTCATTGGGGCGCCAAGGACCGCGCCCGCCACCGCCCCCATCCCGACCAGGGTGTAGGCGCCGTGGCCCGAGGATAAATGCGGGAAGACCATGGTGGCGATAATCCCGAACGCGCCGCCGATCATCGCGCCGATGAA
>JANQIT010000138.1 GCA_028282025.1 Hwanghaeella sp.
TATGCCTCGAGGCGGCGATACTTTAGTCGCCAGAATAGACCGCGCCAAGCGCAGTACATCCCCGTTTCAGGAGAAAGACCGTGGCCTCCCAGGATCAACTCACCATCCGTCTCCACCCGTCGGACAATGTGGCGGTGGCGCGCGCCGACATCCTTCCCGGCACAGACGTCCCGTCGGAAGGCGTTACCGCCAACGCGCACATCCCGGGCGGGCATAAGATCGCCACCGCACCGATCGGAACAGACGAGCCGGTCCGCAAGTACAATCAGGTCATCGGATTCGCGACCCAACCCATCGCACCGGGGGCGCATGTCCATTCGGAAAATTGTGAATTCCGCAGTTTCGAGCGCGATTACGCCTTTTGCGCCGACAAGCGGCCAACCCAGTACTTCACCGGCGATGCGCAGGCCACTTTCGAAGGATATGTGCGGGCCAACGGATCGGTCGGCACGCGGAACTATATCGGTGTTCTGACCAGCGTGAATTGCTCGGCCACGGTCGCGCGCTACATCGCCGACGCCTTTCCGCAGGAGGAACTGGACAAATATCCGAATGTCGACGGCGTTGTTTCCTTCGTCCATTCGACCGGATGCGGGATGGCTGATTCCGGCGAAGGGTACGCGAACCTTCAACGCGTTCTCTGGGGTTTCGCCCGGCATCCGAACTTCGCCGGCATTTTGATGGTCGGTCTTGGCTGTGAGGTGAACCAGATCGATTTTCTGCTCGACGCCTATGACATCAAGCCCGGCCCCGCCTTTCAGACCATGACCATCCAGGGCAGCGGGGGAACCCGCAAGACGGTGCAGAAGGGGATCGACCTGATCAAGGGTATGCTGCCCGCCGCGAACGCGTTTGTGCGGGAAACCGTCCCCGCCAGCCATCTGACCCTGGCGCTGCAATGCGGCGGGTCCGACGCCTATTCGGGCATCACCGCGAACCCGTCCCTCGGCGCAGCCGCCGATCTGCTGGTGCGCCATGGCGGAACCGCGATCCTCAGCGAAACGCCGGAGATTTACGGCGCGGAACACCTCCTCACCCGGCGCGCGGTCAGCGAAGAGGTCGGCCGCAAACTGGTAGAGCGCATCGAATGGTGGGAAAACTACACCAAGATCAACAGCGGTTCGATGGACAACAACCCCTCCCCGGGCAACAAGCGGGGCGGCCTCACCACGATCCTGGAAAAGTCGCTGGGAGCGGCCGCCAAGGGCGGCACGACGAACCTTGCCGGCGTCTACAAATATGCAGAAACGATTCGGGACAAGGGTTTCGTCTTCATGGACAGCCCAGGATACGACCCTTGTGCGATCACCGGACAGGTCGCAGCCGGCGCCAATGTCGTCTGCTTCACCACCGGACGCGGCTCGGTCTACGGCTGCAAGCCGTCGCCCAGCATGAAATTGGCGACGAACAGCGCCATGTACGCCCGGATGGACGAAGACATGGACATCAATTGCGGCCAGGTCATGGACGGATCCGTCACGATTCCCGAGATGGGCGAGCGGATCTTCGAGCGGGTCCTGGAAGTCGCCTCCGGCAGCCAGACCAAGTCGGAAGCTCTCGGTTTCGGCGATGACGAATTCATCCCTTGGCAGATCGGCGCGGTAATGTAACGCGGACGCCGCGCACCACGCCGGCCCCATATCGCGCCCATCGCCCTTCAAAGGGCGCGAAACCGACAAGATGGACTACCACACCGCGCTGTTTCAGCCGGCCTTTTCGCGATTCCGGTTGCGCGAAAATCTTCACCGTTTCTTAAGTCTTGCCCGCATATGTTGAGATGCGTCTCGGAGCTCAAGGACTATCGTCCTGGGACACGGTTTTGTAGAAGACCCTATTGAGGGGAAGGCTCGACGGTTGGGCATCGCAAAACACATCGTTAATATCCTTGTGCTTATTGTTGCTGCGCTCGCGCTGAAGGGAACCTGGGTTGGACTTTCCGGGAATGAGCCCCTGGCGCTGCCCACCCGGTCCATTCCGATTGATACGGCTGGAGACCTATTGATGCTGGCCGTCGGCGCAGCCGGGCTTGGTCTCGCCAATTGGGGAAAAAAGACACCGGCGGTCCTTTTTGCCGCGTTTCTGGTGCTTTACGGAGGGTACGGCGTTACGGCGGCATTGGAAATCGCGCCGCCGTTGCTGCTGGCGCATACAGCCGATACGACCGCCCCCATCGCGCTTCTGGCTGCCGGGTTGGCGCTGACTTTTTTCGGTTCGAAAAAGATCGCCGGCGGGGCAAGCCGGCCTCTTGGATTAATCGCCGCCACCGTCACCGTTTGCCTGCCGATGCCCGCTTTGATTTGTTTGGCGACCAACCCAGCATCCATCAATGTGGATGATTTGTTTCCGAGCGGTATGGCGATCGGCCTCTTCGCCTTGGGATTGGGGCTTGTTATCCTTTATATCCGAACACTCGGTCCGCCCAAATCCTTGCCGGCGGCCTGGCCGCCCATGGTGGTCGGCGTCGGAACGGCGTCGCTGTTCTTTTCACTCTGGAACTTGCTTCAGGTGGAGGAAGACCGCCTGCAATCCGCGGCCGGTTATTCGGTTTCCGCGATTATCGAAGATTCCATTCTCTTCTTCGGCCTGTTGATCTCAGTCGTCTTAAGCTACGCAATCTTTATCGGCCGCAAGGCGCGGCTATCGGCGCAGATCGCCGAAGAACAAGCCCAACAGTTCAGCCATGCGGAGCGCATCGCGAACCTGTTCTATTGGACGACGGGTCCGGACGGCAGCATTTGGGAGACGGCCTCGGCGAATGCCACCGTCTTCTTGGGCGTGCCCGAAGATGTGTTTTTAGGCAAACCGCAGAATTACGGCCGGCTGATCCATCCCGATGACCGGGATCGGGTCGTCGAGGTCTATGAGTCCCTGCAGAAAGCCCCTCGTCCCTACGACCTGGAATACCGGATCGTGAAGCCAAGCGGGGAAGTGCGGTATTGCCGGGAGGTGGGTGAACCGACAATCGGCCGTGACGGCAGGTTGGTGAAGTTCTGCGGGACCACCCAGGATGTCACCGACCGCCGTATTATCGAAGAAGAACTGCGCGTCGCCAAAATGGATGCCGAGGGCGCGAACAGCGCCAAATCCGAGTTCCTGGCCCATATGTCCCACGAACTGCGCACGCCACTGAACAGCATCATCGGATTTTCCCAGCTTATGTCCCGCGAGATTTTCGGATCCCTGGGCAGCCAGCGGTATCGCGACTACACCGAAACCATCGAAAAATCAGCGCAGCATCTGTTGGCTCTGATCAACGATGTCCTCGATCTGTCGAAGGTTGAAGCCGGAAAGATCGACCTTACCGAAACCGCCTTCAGCCTTCGGGACATGGTGGATGAAGCCACAGACCTGTTGTTCGGGGCCGGTGACGCCCCACGCCCGGATATTCAATTCCTGTTCAGCGGCGCGGAGCCCCACTTCTACGGGGACCGCCGGACCATCCTGCAGTGCCTGACCAATCTTCTCTCCAACGCCAAACGGTTTTCACCCGTCGACCGGGATATATTGGTCGCGGTCGGGGAAACGCGGGATGGCGGCATTCAAGTCCGGGTTTCCGATAGCGGCCCCGGAATCGCGCCGGAGGATATCGAGCGGGTTCAGGAACCGTTCGGCCAGGCCCGCGCACGGGTGGAATACTCCCATGCGGGAACCGGCCTGGGACTGGCTATCGTCAAAAGGCTATGCGCCCTGCATGGCGGCACACTCGCCATCGACAGCGCGGTTGGAACCGGCACCACGGTGACCATGACCTTCCCCCCCGAACGCACGGTCGTGAAGACCCAGCCGGAGGTGCGTCAGGTTAACATCGCCGGCGGTACAGCCGGTTAGGAGCGGATGCAGCCAACCCGCCCCGGCTTCAACCAAGCGGCTCCAGATGAACGGAATGCACCGCCGCTGCACATCGCCGATCAAAAGTGCCGTTCTCATTGCGATCTTGTCCGGTTGCGCGTTCTCACTAACATACCCGCGCTTATCGTAGTGAGACAGGATCTTTCATGAAGCCGCTTTCCGCTCTTTCCCAAGACCTCGCCGCCGGCGTCACCACCAGCCGGCGCCTTGTCGAACAGGCCCTTGAGGCCATCGAAACCGGGTCCGAAGGGACCCGGGCGTTTATCGCCGTCCACGCGGACAAAGCAAGGACCGCAGCGGATGCGCTGGACGCCATGCGCAAAGCCGGCGTCGAGGTCGGACCCTATGCGGGGATCCCGATGTCCGTGAAGGACCTTTACGATGTCAAAGGCGAGGTGTCCGCCGCCGGATCGACGGTGCTGGCGGACTCGACGACCGCAACCGCAGACGCCCCCACCATCGCCCGCTGCCGACAGGCCGGTTTCGTCTTCATGGGTCGCACGAACATGACGGAATTTGCTTATTCCGGATTGGGCCTCAACCCCCATCACGGAACGCCCCGCAGCCCTTGGGACCGGGAAACCGGGCGTATCCCGGGTGGATCGTCGTCTGGATCGGCCGTGTCTGTCGCCGACGGGATGGCCGCCGTCACGCTGGGCACCGACACCGGCGGGTCGTGCCGCATCCCCGCCGCCTTCAACGGGATCACCGGCTACAAGCCGACCGCCAGCCGGGTGCCGCTGAACGGTATCGTGCCGTTGTCCTTTTCACTGGATTCCGCCGGTCCGATGGGGTTGAGCGTCGACTGCTGCGCCATTGCCGACGCCATTCTGGCGGGCGATGAGGTTCGCCCGCCAGACGCGCGCGACCCGAAGATGCTGCATTTCGCCGTTCCAAAGACCTTGGTGTTCGACGGCATGGACGATCTTGTCGCAGCGGCCTTCGATGCAGCGGTCCGCGCCCTTTCGGACGCCGGCGCGCTGATTACCGAAATCCCATTGTCCCAGTTGGCGGAATTGCCGCAGATCAACGCAAAAGGCGGCTTCGCGGCTGCCGAAGCCTATTCCTGGCACAGGGACCTGCTTGCGGAAAAAAGCAGCGGATACGACCCCCGGGTCGGCGGCAGGATCGCGAAAGGCGCGGATCAGAGTGCGGACGACTATATCCGTCTGCTTGAGGCGCGGCGGCGGATGATCGCCGAGACGGACCGCGCCACCGCACCGTTCGATGCGCTGTTGTTCCCCACGGTCGCCATCGTCCCCCCCGCCATCGCAGAGGTGGATAACGAAGAAACCTATGGGCCGACCAACCTGCTCTGCCTGCGCAACACATCGGTCGGCAATTTCCTGGATCGGTGTTCGATTTCGCTTCCTTGCCACGGGGAGGGTGCCGCGCCGGTCGGGCTGATGCTGACGGGCGCGCGGGGCGAAGACGCGCATCTGTTCGATTGCGCAAAAACGGTAGAGAGTATTCTCTCGCCGCTGCGCAGGGCATGAGCGGGACGGCACAGACAGACGTCTCAACGGCGCCGGAATCGAGCCGGACGCTGGTTCTGGTCACGCTGACATTCGTCACCATGCTGTACGCCATGACGGTGACGATTGCGAACGTGTCCCTGCCCCAGATGCAAGGAGCGCTATCGGCGACCACCGATCAGATCGCCCTGGTGGTCACTTTCAACATTGTCGCAACCGCCATCGTAACCCCGATGACCGGCTGGCTCGCCGGCCGGTTTGGACGCCGGAACGTTATGATCTGGGGTGTCACCGGGTTCACCGTTTCCTCTTTTCTTTGCGGCATTGCACCAAATCTGGAAACACTCATTCTGTTCCGCGCGGCGCAGGGAGCCTTCGGGGCGCCCCTGGTTCCGCTGAGTCAGGCCCTGCTGCTGGACACCTATCCGAAGGAACAGCATGGAATGGCGACATCCGTTTACGGGACCGGCGTGATCCTGGGTCCGATCATCGCACCGACGCTTGGCGGTTATCTGAGCGAGGCGCTGAGCTGGCGCTGGGTCTTCTTCATGATCATTCCATTTGGCGTGGTTTCCTGGTTCGGCGTCGTCTCTCTGATCCGGGCGCGCGGGCACAGGCCGAAGACCAATCTGGACTGGACCGGGTTTCTGTCCTTGGCAATCGCGGTGGCGGCCGCCCAACTGATGCTGGACCGCGGCGAACGCAACGACTGGTTCACTTCGACGGAAATTCTGGCCACCGCAGGACTGGCGGGACTGGCGCTTTATGTTTTCATCGCCCACACCGCGACGACCGACGCTAAATCCTCCTTCCTGAACCCGGTTCTTCTGAAGGACCGTAATTATGTGCTGGGCCTGTTCATCGTCTTTATCTTCGGGATGCTGAATTTCACGCCCATGGTGCTGCTGCCCCCGCTGCTTCAGACGGTTCAGGACTACCCGGACACGATTGTCGGCTGGTTGCTCGGGGCGCGCGGATTCGGCAGCCTGATCGGTTTCATGGCGATGATCTATCTAAGCCGCCTGGACCCACGCCCACTGCTGATTATCGGTTTCTCGCTGCAAGGTATCGCCGGCTTCGCAATGGCCGGGTTCGACGTCAACGTGACGACGTTCGAAGTCGCCTGGACCAGCGCCCTGCAGGGGCTTGGCGTCGGCCTTATCTGGGTTCCGATTACCCTGGTGACTTTCGGGACACTCGATAACAAACTGTTGCCGGAGGGGATGGCGCTTTTCCATCTGCTGCGAAACTTCGGATCGAGTGTTTTCATCTCCATCTGCGTCGCCGTCGTAATCCGGACCGGCAAGATCAATTATGCCGAGATATCGACGGTGATTTCCGATTTCAGCGAGCGCATCGGCTTGCCGTTTGTGGCGGGCGGATGGTCCCTGGAAGAACTGGAAGGCATAGCCGCCGTTGGCGCCGAGATCGGCAGACAGTCGGTCATGGTAGGTTATGTGAATGCGTTCTACCTGTTCGCACTGGCTTGTTTTACGGTAATGCCGTTTATATTCCTCGCTCGGGTCCGGAAGGCCTAGAGCTAAACTTAGGAGCGTTCAATGGATGGGCAATTGGCCACCGCTGCGGAAAAACGGATCGGATACAGCGCGTGTCCGCACGATTGCCCCAGCACCTGCGCCCTTACCGTAGAAGTTCTCTCATCCGACCGGATCGGCCGTGTTCACGGCGCCAAGGATAACAGTTATACGGACGGCGTAATCTGCGCCAAGGTCGCGCGCTACGCAGAACGGGTCCACCATCCGGACAGACTGACCCAACCGATGCGCCGGACGGGTCCGAAAGGGTCGGACTCGTTCCAGCCGATTTCCTGGGACGACGCACTGGACGACGTGGCGGAAGCCTTTATGAAGGCGGAAGCCCGCCACGGTGCGGAATCCGTATGGCCTTACTTTTTCGCCGGCACCATGGGGCTTGTCATGCGGGACGGCATCAAGCGCCTGACACATGCAAAGAAGTATTCCGGCATGCATCAGTCGATCTGCACGATGCTGGCCTGGCCGGGTATCGCGGCCGGGACCGGCCGGCTCGCCGGGCCGGATCCCCGGGAAATGGCGGATGCGGACGTGGTCGTGATCTGGGGCACCAACGCCGTTCACACCCAGGTCAACGTGATGACGCATGCGGTGAAGGCGCGACGCGAACGCGGCGCCAAGATCGTCGCCATCGACGTGTACGAGACGCCGACCCTGAAACAGGCCGACGTACCTGTTATTCTTCGGCCCGGCACAGACGGCGCGCTGGCCTGCGCGATCATGCATGTGCTGTTCCGCGACGGGTATGCGGACTGGGATTACATGAACCGTCTTGCCGATGACCCGAAAGGGCTGGAAGCGCATCTCAAAACACGCACGCCGGAATGGGCAAGCCGCATTACCGGCATGCCCGTCGAAGAAATCGAGTCGCTGGCGGCGCTGTTAGGGCGCAACAAGCGCACCTATCTGCGCCTGGGCTATGGTTTCACCCGGCAACGAAACGGCGCGGTGAACATGCATGCCGCCGCCAGCATCGCCACGGTGATGGGCTCCTGGCCGTTGAAGGGCGGCGGCGCGTTCCACACCAACGGAGCCATCTTCCATTGGGACAAGAGCCTTATCGAAGGCCTCGACGTCCGCGACGAAACCGTCCGGGTGCTGGACATGTCGAAAATCGGTTCGGTGCTGCTTGGCGACAAGGAAGCCCTGTTCGGCGGCCCCCCGGTCGACGCCATGCTGATCCAGAACACAAACCCGATGATGGTCGCCCCGGATCTGACGAAAGTGCATGCGGGTTTTGCACGGGAGGATCTGTTCGTCTGCGTGCACGAACAGTTCATGACGCAGACAGCCAAAATGGCGGATATCGTCCTGCCCGCGACCATGTTCCTGGAACATGACGATTTCTATCAGGGCGGCGGCCAGCAGCATATCCTGTTCGGACCCGAACTGATCGACGCGCCGGGCGAATGCCGCACCAACCACGAGGTTATCTGCGGCATCGCCAAGCGCGTGGGCGCGGAGCATCGTGGCTTCGAGATGTCGGCGCGGGAAATCATCGACTGGACCTTGGTCAACAGCGGCTGGCCGGATCTCGAAACTTTGGAGCGGGAACGCTGGGTGGACGCACAACCGGATTTCGACACGGCCCATTACACCGAAGGTTTCGGCACACCCGATGGGAAATATCATTTCCACGCGGACTGGAGCCATCCCGACCACAACCGTTTCGCACCGAACGGCAGTATCGACGGTATGCCGGACCTGCCGGATCATTTCACATCCATCGAGGAAGCGACGGAGGAAATGCCGTTCCGCCTGGTGACGGCGCCGGCTCGGAACTTCCTGAACTCCTCCTTCACCGAAACGAAAACGTCGCGAGCCAAGGAAAAGCGTCCCACCGTGATGATGCATCCGGAAGACGCCGCGGCGCTCGACGCGGCCGAAGGCGATACGCTGCAGCTCGGCAACGGGCGGGGCGAAATCAAGATCGCCCTGCAATTCTTTGCGGGCGTCCGCCGCGGGGTGGTCGTGGTCGAAAGCATCTGGCCGAACGAAGCTTTCGAGGACGGCAAGGGCATAAACTTCCTGACCGGCGCAGACGCCGCCGGCCCGCAAGGGGGCGCCGCCTTCCACGACAACCGTATCTGGATTCGGAAGGCGTAACCCGTCTTCCCGACCCAATCGCATATCAGTCGAACCACAAATCAACCGTACTTTAAGGGGGAATCGCCATGGCGAACCGGATAGATCTATCGAACAAACGGGCAATCGTGACCGGCGGCGCGCAAGGAATCGGCTACGCAATCGCGGAGCGGTTCGTCGAGTCGGGAGCGTCCGTCGCGCTTTGGGATCTGGACGAAACCCTGATGGCGGATTCGGTGGAAACCCTGTCCGCGCGCGGTACGGCGGCAGGCATTGCACTGGACGTCACCGATCCGGCGGCTGTTGCCGATGCGGTCAATCGCACGAAAGACGCCCTGGGCGGGATCGATATCCTGGTCTGCAATGCAGGGATCGCCGGCCCCGCGGTGCCCGTGATCGACTATCCGGTGGACGCCTGGAACAAGGTCATCGACCTGGATCTGAACGCCGTCTTCTATTGTTGCAAAGCGGTGGCCCCCACCCTGATCGAGCAGAATTACGGCCGCATCGTCAACATAGCCTCCATCGCGGGTAAGGAAGGCAACCCGAACGCATCCGGCTACAGCGCGGCGAAGGCAGGCGTCATCGGTTTGACGAAGTCGCTGGGCAAGGAGCTGGCCAAGCACGATATCGGCGTGAACTGCATCACGCCCGCCGCCGCACGCACGGCGATCTTCGATCAGATCAGTCAGCAGCATATCGACTACATGCTGTCGAAGATTCCGCGCGAACGCTTCGTTCTGGTGGAAGAGATCGCGGCCATGGCCGCGTGGCTCGCCAGCGCGGAAAACTCCTTCACCACCGGCGGCGTCTTCGATATCAGCGGCGGCCGCGCCACCTATTAGGATACGGGATCGCTATGGGCTGACATACCGACGCCGATAAACCGGCGGCTACCGGTCGTCGGTTATCGCCGTCTGTGTGTCGCCCGTTTCCTGAACCGGCCGGCGGAATCGCAGGCCGCCCGGCATTTGCGGCGGCGGCGGTTCCGACCCGATGCCGATCTTGGCGAAGAGATAACGCAAAGCGCGCCACAATTTCGGCACCAGCCAGATCGCGAACAGAACAAACAAGGCCAACAGGCCGAGAAACACCAACGGATTGAAGATTGCCAGCAGCACGCCGCCGATGGCGAGGACATCTTCGGTGAAAGAGGCGATCCAGTTGGAAAACGGTTCGGGCGAGGTATTGATCACCGCGCGGCTGGATGCTTTCGTCAGGTGGCTGCCCGCCGCCAGCGTTCCGCCCGCCAGCATGGCGGCCACCGTCTCCAGATCCTCACCAAGGAATTCCCCGCTCAATCCGTCCGCCGCGCCCATCGCCAGCATGGCCCCGGCGGGAATGCGGATAAAGGTGTGGACCGAGTCCCAGAGGGAATCGACGGCCGGCACTTTATCGGCGAAGAATTCCAGGAAGAAAAGAAGCGCGGCCGCGCCCAGGACCATCGGGTTGGACAACACCGACATCTCATCGGGCAAGGTCACCACACCGAACGCGTTCAGCGCGCCGAGCAGCAAGGCAGTGGCGTAAAGATTGATGCCGCTGGCCCATGCCGCGCCGAGGGCGAGAGCGATTATTTGCAGGCTATCCATACAGCGCCTCCATGGCCTCCACGATACCGCCCGCACCCCGGCATACCCGTTTTATAAAGGGTCGGCCTTGTGCGGATACAAGGCCGGAGCAAGCGCCGGTCAGGCGCTTTCCCCATCCGGCTTCATCATGTGAACGACCTGTTGCGGGAACGGAATCTCAATCCCCTCCTTGTCGAAAGTCTGCTTGAAGGCTTTCGTAAGGTCGAATTTGACGCCCCAGTAATCGCCCGCTTCGCACCAGACCCGCACGACGATATCCACCGAACTGGCCCCCAGGTCGCCGACGACGATCTGCGGCGCCGGGTCCGTGTGGCAGCGATTGTCCGCCGCGACAGTCTGCTGGATGACCGCGATCGCCTTGTCGATATCGTCGCCATAGCCGATGCCGAGCAGGAAATCGACGCGCCGGGTTTCATTGGCGCTGTAGTTCTTGATCGACGTATCCCAAAGCTGCTTGTTCGGCACGATGATCTTGACGTTGTCCGGCGTGGCCATGTCGGTGGTGAACAGGCTGATCTGTTTCACCGTTCCCGACACACCGCCCGCCTCGACGAAGTCGCCGACCTTGAAGGGGCGGAAGAATAACAGCATGACTCCGGCCGCCAGATTGCTGAGCGTCCCCTGCAGCGCAAGACCGATTGCGAGACCGGCGGCGCCGAGCACGGCGATCAGGCTGGCCGTCTGGACCCCGAACCGTTCCAGCACCATCACGACCGTAATGGCGATTACCAGATAGCGGACCATCGTCGCCAGAAAGTGGCGCAGCGTTTCGTCCATTCCCTTAATCTTGCCAAGGGCGCGGTTTACCGCCCCGCGAGACCAGCCGGCCACGACCCACCCGACGATCAGGATGACAATGGCGCCGACGACCTGAAGTCCATAGGCCGTCGCCACTTCCACAAACTGTATCGCTGTTTCGGACAGTTCTTCCTGGTTCATTCCTTAGTATCCTTTTTGCGAACGGTGACTCGATTGAGACGAAGACTAAATCCAATAGAGTTCTAATATAACTGGACCGAGTAGAGAGCAACGCGCGCGGCACCGCCGGATGAAAGAAAGTTCGCTTTACCGCGGCCCGCACAGCACACCGGTCAGCCCTCCGCCGTCGGGTGCACCGCAGGCTCATAACCGCCGCGCAGCGCCGATAGCGTCGTGGGCGGCGTCAATACGGCGACGGCATGGTCCGGCGGCAGGTTGCTCAAGGACAGTGGTTCGCCATAACCACCGATATGCCAGGGGAAAAACCGGTCGCGCCATCGCAAGTAAACCGGTCCGTCGCCCCGAATTCCGAACATCGCGCCGTTCGGTACATCGCTTAGACGCGCAGTGTGCGCGCGCTGTACGAAACGCCTGGGCACCGCGCGCTCTTCATGCAGCCGCTTGTCCAGCTCATTCGCATTACTCGGCATCGGCGCTCTCAGCTCGCGCTGCAGCGCGCCCCAATAGCGCCGGTAAGCTTCTCGCCGGCATTCGCAGCACGGTCTGTGTCCGGCGGCCAGAGCGGTTGCCTCATCCAGGAAGAACAATTCCGTGTAATGACCCGGCGACATAATGCGGCGTCTGCGTTCCTTAAAACTGGTTAAACAAATTAACCAATTCTTGTGCGCCCAGCGTCGGTGGGATAGACGCCCGGCGGCGTCATGGAGTATCCCCCGGTTGCCCATGAACAGGCCCCGCGCGGGATCGGCGACAAATTCACCCGTTGGAGCGATTCGATTTTTCAGGGGCATTTTACCGTCGAACCGCCATCAATCTATCGGAAATCCGTGCATGAAAACCACGAAACAATCAAAAGGTTTAAACATCACATCTCCTTCACAGAACATTGTTGCATATACTAGCAATCGCGGGCAAAACCCTATCTCCACACTTGATAAAGGTGTAAGAAAGCAGGAAAATACTAGCTATCGCCGTTCATGGACGAATGGTGAATTTGTAGAATGGGTTGCCTCTGGGGATACAGGAGGAGAGCATTCAACCCTCCAATCACGGAGAAATCTAAAAAATGCCAAGACGTAGCAAACCGGTTGTTTATGAAGCCCCGGAAGGTCCCATCCCCGCTGGCCGCCCGGGTGTTCCCAACCCGATCGATATCCATGTCGGCTCGCGCATGCGCATGCGCCGCATCATGCTGGGCATGAGCCAGCAGAAGCTGGGCGAAGCGCTGGGGCTGACATTCCAACAAGTTCAGAAATACGAGCGCGGCACGAACCGGGTCGGCGCCTCCCGCTTGTGGGACCTCTCGAACGTCCTGGACGTTCCCATTACCTTCTTCTACGAAGACATGCCGCACGAAGTGGCGGGAAACAGTCCCCGGCTCCGCGCCGGCCTGTCGGAAGAGCCGGTCCCGGAAGTGGATTTCGAGCCGGATCCGATGGCCAAGCGCGAGACCCTGGAACTGGCACGCGCTTATTATCGGATTAAGGATCCGATGGTTCGCAAGCGGGTTTTCGATCTGGTGAAAGCCCAGGCGAAGGTCGACGCGGACATCTAAGTCCTGGGCCGTATGCGATCATCCCCCATGGACGGGCATGGGGGATTTTTCTTGCCCTGAACGACCCCTGTATCGGCCTTACGCCATCCCCTCCGCCACCGCTTGCCCTCTGTCGGGACATAACCGCCTTCCGCGCCCCTGTATTCGTGCCTGGCGGGATGAGTGGCCGCGCAACCGCAAGGTTGGATACAGCGTCCTCGTGGTTCAGACTATGCGCAAACCGCTATAGGATTTGAGCCGAATGTCCGTCGCCTTTACCGCTGAAGAAAAGCCGGTCTACGGCACGCTGATCGACGTCGCGCCCGGCGTGCGCCGGCTGGTCGTCAACAATCCCAGCAGATTCACCTATCACGGCACAGGCATCTACGTTGTCGGCACGGGAAAGGTCGCAGTAATCGACCCTGGGCCGGTTCGCCCCAGCGCCACCGCGGCGCTGCTGACGGCGCTAAAGTCGGAAACCGTCACGGCCATACTGATCACGCACACCCACCTCGATCATTCCCCGGCGGCGAAGGAACTTCAGGCGGCGACAGGTGCGGAGACGATGGGCTTCGGCCCCCATGGCGGGGATAGAGGTCTGCAAGGAGTGGAAGAAGGAGCGGATTTCGACTTCCGCCCCGACCGAACGCTCCGGGACGGCGACGCCGTGAAAGGCCATGGCTGGACGCTGCGTGCAGTCCATACGCCGGGACACACATCCAACCATCTATGTTACGAACACGTCGAACGGCGCACATTGTTTTCGGGGGATCATGTCATGGGATGGTCCACCACAGTGGTCTCTCCTCCCGATGGAAGCATGTCGGATTACATGACCTCGCTCGCCAAACTGGAACGGCGGCGGGACCTGCGATATTTCCCGACGCACGGCGCCCCTATCGACAATCCCCAATCCTATGTCCGGGCGCTGCTCGCCCATCGGCGCGAACGGGAGAGGCAGATCTTAGACTGTATCTCGAACGGCCCGGCATCGATTCCGGAAATGGTCGCATCGATGTACGCAGACATTACCCATGAATTGCATTACGCGGCGGGACGGTCGGTTCTATCCCATTTGGACAAGATGGTTTCCGAAGGCCGCGCGCGTAGAATTCCGCATGGCGGAAGAAGCGAAGACCTGTACGAGGCGACAGGCTAACCCGCCGCCCGGCCTGTTTTTACTACTCCACCGGGGCCGGATCCTGCTCGGACGTCGGAGTCCCGAACGCCAGCCGCACCAGCCGTCCCGTCCGGTCGAATCCTTCGCCGCGGCCATTGCCGCTTTCGTCTGCGGAGAAGCGGCCTTCGGCAATACGGCCGCTGGCGCAGTGAACCCGCCAGGTGCCTGCAACGGCGGCCGCCGATTCATGGCTGAAGACTTCCTGCGCCTCCCAATGGCCATAGCATCTGTTGACGAAAGCGGTAGACACGCCGGAGTCCCGTTCCCGGTCATGCAGTCTGAACCGGATGTTTCCTTTTTCGCGCGACGCCTTCCAATCCAGTTCGCCGTACCCGTCACCGACGACACCCCAGGATATAGACAGCGGGAGCAGACCGTCGTCCGCGGCGCTTTGCGCCGGCCCCTGGCCCGTTGCGGCGCACCCCGTCAAACCAATCGCCAGTGCGAATACCGCCGGTTGCGAAAATCGTCTAATTTTTCTCATCGCGAGTTCCCGATTTTATCTGACCCGTATTTGGGGTGTGTTTTGGGAATTTCACGGCGATTGAGGGTACGCTTAATCAATAAATCGAGAGGCCGGCATCGACGGTGCGATCAGTCGATCAAACCGATGCGGCGTCGGCCTTCCTCCGTTTTCAAGGAAAAGTCGGTGCCCACCAGATCCGCGGCGGCTTCGGTGCAGAGATAGGCAATCGCGCGCGCCGGCCAGTCCGGCTTGATGTGATCTTCCCAATCGAGCGCGCTAACCGGATTGATACCGGACGCCTTGATGGATCGCTGCATGTCGGTCGCCACGGTGCCCGGGCTCAAGCCGATTACGCGGATCCCCTTATCCCGTACTTCCTTGTCGGTGCACCGGGTCAGGGACAGCACCGCCGCCTTGGTGGCGCAGTAGTGGCTCCACCCTTCAAGCGCGTTCGTCGCGGCCCCGGAACTGATATTCACGATGACCCCGCCGCCCTGGGCCTCCATGGCCGGCAACACCGCCCGTATACCGTTATAGACGCCCTTCAAATTGATATCGACGGCATGCGCCCATTGATCCGGGTCGGATTCTGCAATGCGGCTGATCGGGTCGATGACACCCGCATTGTTGATCAGGATATCGACCGATCCGAAACGGTCCCTGCACGTCTCCACCGCCGCGGCGACCTGGTCGTAGCGGCTGACATCGCAGGAAACGGCAATGGCGCGCCCGCCGGTCTTGGCAATATCATCCGCCACGGCGGCGGATTGATCGGCGGACCGCGCGGCCAGAACCACCGAGACGCCGTGTCCGGCCAATTCCCGCGCCGCTTCCGCCCCGATTCCGCGGCTTGCCCCCGTCACGATGGCTGCTTTTCCCTTTAGCTCCTGCATCGGTCGAATTCCTTCTGTTTCGGTTTAAGCATCTTTCTACTTATCCCTTTTGAATCATAAAACCCTTTATTTAACTTTATATTCATGTGATTTTTGCACGAATGAATTTGGATCACCTAAACGCATTTGCCCAGGTCGCGCGTCTTGGCAGCTTTGCCGCCGCCGCACGCACCCTGGATGTTGACCCTTCTTCCATCTCCCGCGCCATCGCGGTTCTGGAGACCGATCTGGGTGTGCGGTTGTTGCAACGTTCGACACGGCGGATGGAGTTGACCCAAGCGGGCTTGCGTTATCGCGCCCGCATCGAACCCGTTCTGGAGGAACTGGCGCAGGCAGGGGAGGAAGCCTCTTCCTTCGGCGCGGAACCCAAGGGCCTGCTGAAGATTTCCGCCTCCGTCGCGTTCGGACAACGGCGTCTTACGCCCTTTCTGGCGGAGATTCGAAAAGCATATCCGGCGCTTGCAGTGGAACTGCTGCTGACGGATGACAGGGTCGACCTGATCGCGGAAGGTGTGGATCTGGCCATTCGCCTGGGACCGGTGGCCGACGCGGACATGATCGTTTCGAAACTGATGCCCACGCGCTACCGGGTCGTGGCAAGCCGAAGTTGGTGCAAAGCGAACCCGGGCCTGGCGACCCCCGCCTCCTTGTCCGGGGTCCCCTGCCTTCGGTTCAACCTGCCGGACTTCCGGACGCAATGGCTTTTCCGCGCCCCCGACAAGACGGTTCTGACCGTGCCGGTCTCCGGCGATATCGTCATATCTTCCGCCCTGGCCCTGCGCGAGGCGGCGCTGGCGGGACTTGGACCCGCCTTGCTGGCCGACTGGCTGATCGGAGACGATCTGAAGGCGGGCCGTCTGGTCGACCTTTTCCCGCATCACCAGGCAACGGCCACCGATTTCGACACCGCCGCCTGGCTGGTCTATCCAAGCCGAACCTTCCTACCGCGCAAGGTCCGGGTAGCCATCGACATTCTGAAGAATACGGTACGGGCGCATTCATAGGCGGGCGCGGCGTCAGACCTTGTCCTTCAAGGCCGCAAAGTAATCCGCGGCATGCCGGGCATCGACCTTGGCTTCGCGCACCAGCCAGTCGAACTGTTCGGTTAAGGAACGGACCCGCCGGCTTTCCCTGAAAGCAAGATGAAACCGGCCGATATAGATCACGGCCAGAACAGGACCGAAGACGGTCAGCGGGGCGCTGAAGACTTCGCGCGCATCGAATAGAAAGACCCGGGTTGCCGGGAACAGCGTGTTGCTGAGCGTGGCAAGCCGGTCCAATTGGGCGCGGCGGACGCCGGGTTCCAACCCCTCGTAATAGCCGCTGCCGGTCGCGAAAGCCTGCACCTCGTGAAGGGGCAGAGCGATTTCGTAGTCGGAGTTTCCCGCATGCGCCCAATCGATCTGCTGACGCATGGCGCGGATCGCCTGGTCGGGGGTCTTGCCCAGAAAGGCCGCATATTCCCAGCGCAGGACATCCTCGGTCTTGAAGACCTCGGGCAGGGTCGCTGGCACATGGCGCACTTTGTAACCGGCCGCCTCGTGCAGCCAATCGATGATCTGCTGGTCCGCCGCCGTCCGCTCCGCCTTGGTGACGGATACGGCAGCCTCCACAAGGTCGCCGGGCCGTTCGGGACGATCCGTCAGCCCCAGCAGCCAGTCGGTGCTCACCCCCAGAAAAGATGCGGCATCCGCCGCCAGTTGCGAATTCGGCAACCGGGTTTCGCCGTCGACCAACAGTTGCCCGATTGTCGAACGGTCGCACCCGATATGCCGGGCCAGCGCACTGCGGGAAATCCCCTCCCGCTCCATGATCTGCACTATCCGCTGGCGAAAAATCGCCGCCCTTTCCCGCTTATCCATTTTTCTCACATATGATGACTTTTATCTGCATTAGGGATTTTATGTAGCAAATTCCCTCAATTCCCAAAAGCCTCAAACGCCGATACATCCGCAGCAGCCCATCAACGGCAGGAACAAGGAGAAAAGAATGGACAGCAACCTGCGCCTTATCATGAAGTCCGCCACCTGGCAGGGATCCGGTCTGATCGTGATGACCGGGATTGGCTATCTGTACACGGGATCGGTCTCGGCCGGCGGTGGGATCGCCTTGACCAGCGTCGTGGTCGGCAGCGTTTCCTTCTTTCTGCATGAGAAGATCTGGGCCCGCGTCGCCTGGGGCCGCCGCGCCTGAACCGGGCCGCAGAGGACGGTGCAAGACGCCGATCGCCCGAGCAAGTCAGAGCGTGGCGACATGCGCTAGCGGGCCGGTCGCTAGCGGGCCGGCCTCTTGCCGCCGATACTCTGCGTAACCTCGTCCGCCGCCTTGCGGACAGCCGCCCCCAGCCTGGACAGTTCGGTATCGGGAAAACGTACCGTCGGACCCGACACGGATATTCCCCCCGCAACCTCTCCATAGGCGTTATAGATGCCTGCCGCGACGCACCGCATTCCGGAATACCGCTCCTCGTCATCCAGCGACCAGCCGCGCGAACGCGTCACCTCCAGATCGTAGAACAAGGCGTCCGGGGACGTCAGGGTCTTCTCGGTAAAGGTCGGAAGCCCCTTCTGCGACAAGATCTGCCTGGCACGGTCCGTCGGCAGATCGGCCAACAGGGCCTTGCCGATCCCGGAGGCGTGCATGTGGCCCCGCGTCCCCGGCCGGAAGAAGGCGCGGATCGGATTATGGGTTTCCACCTGGCTGATGAAGACGACGTCGCCCTGGTCCATGATGCCCAAGTTGGCGGTTTCCCCGGTTTCCTCCATCAGCCAATGCATGACATCGCGCGCCGCCTCGACAAGATTCGCCCGCACCAGGAACGTATTTCCCGTGCGGAAAGCCTCGATCCCGACATGCCATTCCTGAGTCGCTTCGTTCAGTTCGACAAAGCCATGCTTCTGAAATGTCGCAAGGATGCGATGGGCCGTGGAGGCGGGCATGCCCAGCCGTAGAGAAAGGTCGGACAAGGTCGCCCCGTCGTTCCGCGCCAGATCGCGCAACAGGGTCAGCCCGCGGTCCAACGCTTGAACCGTAGCGGCCTGCGGCTCGCTAAAAGCCGACCGCGGCCTGCCCCGACGCCGCTTTTCCGTATTGTTTTCATCCGTCATGCCGGCGCTCCATCGAAAATCCTCCTCTTTTCACACTCAGAAAAAATGAAAATATTTTTTAAGCTGCACTGCAAACCCAATACTGAAAAAACATAAATGCATATTTAACAATTGGATAAACTATTTTTCATAATAATGGAAATATTTTTCAGAAAAATTGAAAAATATTTCCAAATCCATATCTTTACTCCCGTGACCTCAAGGGAGATACGACCATGACCGGCCAAAACCCTGTTTTCATTCCCGGCCCGACCAATATTCCGGACCGGCTTCGCCATGCGATGAATACCCAGACGACGGACCACCGCGCGCCTGATTTCGTCGACGTTCTGGCGCCGGTTCTGCGGGATCTGAAGAAAGTTTTCAAAACCGAAACCGGCAGCATCATCACCTTCCCCGCCAGCGGCACCGGCGGCTGGGAAGCATCGATCACG
>JANQIT010000169.1 GCA_028282025.1 Hwanghaeella sp.
GGTGATCCCAGCTCATAGGGGATCTCCCTCCGCCGTCACCAGATACCGTTGTCCGTCGGGGGCGTTCTTGTGGAATTTGAAACTCTTACCTTTGAAGACGGAGGCTTTCAGGTCCTCAACCAGTTTTTCGTTCAAGGGTTGGAGGGAAATGACATCGATGATCCAGTGGCGGTCGCCGCTGTTCCAATCCTGGGGCCGCATGCGCGTCGCGCCGTCCAACAGGCGCTGTTCCGACTCCTCGTTCATCTTGGCCCACAGGACACAGGCGGTTGGCTTGGTCATCGTTCTCTCCTATTCCCCCGGTCGGACTCCGGTCCTCTCGCAGATCCTTGTCCTTCTTCGTCCTGCCGTTGCCGCAAGACTACAGCGAGCGCCAGTGTACCTGCGCAATTGGCTTTGCTCCGTCTTCCGATTTGCACAGACCTTCGGCACAGACTACGCCGTTTTCGCCAGGCCGGGGCCGGATGGTCGAATTTCTACTATACAGTGAGGGTCGATCCGACAGTGTTATCTACGGGAGGCAGAGCGATTTTCACAATGCTTCTCTTGAAGTTGCGAACCACAAACTTTGTTATAGAACTCTGTCCTTACGAGCAAATGCGCGCGGGCAACATTACAGCTTTTTCTGCCACTTTAAAGAGAAAGCGTGATCTTTGAGCGGAAAGGCAAAGGCGTGCGGCCCACGAGGAGCGCACGCCTTCAGAAAACGGAAATGAGCCCCTCGCCGGAGCGTCAGCTTACGTCTGAACCCCTTCAACATACCAATCCATGCCGTGCAGGTCCTTGTCGGTCAGTACGCCGCCGGCGGCGAGCCGTTCCGCGCCCGCCGTGTCGGTGATCGGGCCGCTGAAGGCCGGGGCGGATCCGTCCATGATGCCTTTGCGGGTGGCCTCCGCGGCGGCCTGGACGTCGGCCGGGATGCGGTCATTGTAGGGCGTCATCTCGATGATACCTTCCTTCAGGCCCCACCAGGTGTCCGCGCTGGCCCAAGAGCCGTCCAGCGCCTTGCGGATGCGGTCGGTATAGTAGACGCCCCATTTGTTGGCGATGGCGGTCAGGTGCGCGGTCGGCGCGAAGGAGGACATGTCCCACGCCTGACCGAAGGCCATCAGGCCCCGCTGTTCGCACGCCTGCAGGGCCGCCGGGCTGTCGGTATGCTGGGCGATGATGTCCGCGCCCTGGTCGATCAGCGCCTTCGCCGCGTCGGCTTCCTTGGCCGGGTCGTACCAGCTTGAAACCCACAGCACGTTGGTCCGGAAATCCGGGTTCACCTTGCGCGCGGCCAGCGTGAAGGCGTTGATCCCCATCACCACCTCAGGAATGGGGAAGGAGGCGATATATCCCGCCACGCCCGACTTCGACATATGGCCCGCAATGGTGCCGCAGACCGCGCGCCCTTCATAGAAACGGGCGTTGTAGGTCGACATGTTCTTGGCGCGCTGATAGCCGGTGGCATGTTCGAACCGCACCTTCTTGAAGCGCTTGGCGACCTTCAGCGTCGGGTTCATATAGCCGAAGGAGGTCGTGAAGATCAGGCCGTGCCCCTCTTCCGCGAGGCGGCGGATCACCCGTTCGGAGTCCGGCCCCTCGGCGACGTTTTCCACAATCGTGGTCTCAATCGCATTCCCGAACGTCTTCATCGCGTCCTGGCGGCCCTGTTCATGGGCATAGGTCCAGCCATGATCCCCGACGGGACCGATATAGACGAAGGCCACTTTCAACGGATCGGCGGCAAACGCCGCCTTGCCCAACAGCGGCAGGGCCATGGCCGCGCCGGTGGTCTGGAGGATCTGCCTCCGGTTCAATCTGGTCATCTGTACCTCCCTATTCTTCATTTACGTGGTTGGTGATCTACGTGGTTGGTTTAAACGGTTGGCCAAGGCAGGCCGGGGCCAGCGAGCCGACCGACTTCCTCAGCGAAATCAACGCCAGAACCACAATGGTCGCCAGATACGGCATGGCGGCCAGGAACTCCGGCGCGACAAGCGCGAAGCCCGCCGCCTTGGCATGCAGTTCCAGCGTCATGACGATGCCGAACAGATAGGCGCCCAGCAGCAAACGGCCCGGACGCCACGCGGCGAAGACGACCAGCGCCAGCGCGATCCAGCCGCGCCCCGCCGTCAGTTGCTCCGCCCACATCGGGGTCAGGACAAGCGAGTAATAGCAGCCACCGATCCCCGCCATCGCGCCGCCGAAGGCCACCGCCGCATAGCGGACGCCGACCACCGAATAGCCGATGGAGTGGGCCGAGATATCGCTCTCCCCCACCGCGCGCAGGATCAGCCCGGCGCGGGACTTCTTCAGGAACCAGGCCACGGCGAAGGTCATGACGAAGGAGAAGTAGACAATCGGGCTATAGCCGAACACGACGCGCAGGATCGCGTGATCCGCCAGGAAGGACGGAAAGACCGGCCCCAGGATTTCCACCGTCTGGCCGACATGCCCCTCGCCCATCAGGGAGGACAGGCCGATCCCGAAGATCGTCAGCGCCAAGCCCGTCGCCACCTGATTAGAGGTGAGCGTCAGCGTCAGATAGCCGAAGATCATGGAAGCCGCCGCCGCCGCCCCCATCGCCGCCAGCACCCCCAGCAGGCCGAACCCGGTGATCGACGTGATCGCGAAGCCGGAAACCGCGCCGATCAACATCATCCCCTCCACGCCGAGATTCAGCACACCGCTTTTCTCCACGACCAATTCACCCAGCGCCGCCAGCAGGATCGGCGTCGCCGCCCCCACCACGGTCATGACGATTGAAATCAAGATTGTATCGGTCACGCCGCACCTCCCCGCGCCAGACCGGCGATCTTAAGGCGGTAATTCACCAGGATGTCGGTCGCCAGCAGGAAGAACAGCATCATCGCCTGGAACAGGCCTGTCGCCGCGTTCGGCAGGCCAATCGTGGTCTGGGCGATTTCGCCCCCGACATAGGAAATGGCCAGAATGATACCCGCCAGGATGATCCCAACCGGGTGCAGCCGGCCCAGAAAGGCGACGATGATCGCCGTGAACCCGTAGCCGGTGGGGAACTGCGGCACCATCTGGCCAAAGGGTCCCGCCGCTTCGAACGTGCCCGCCAACCCGGCCAGACCGCCCGCCGCCAGCAGCGACATCCAGATCGTCCTGTTCTTGTTGAAGCCCCCATAGCGCGCCGCGTTCGGGGCCGCGCCCACCACGCGGACGCCAAAGCCGAACACCGTCTTCGACAGGATGTACCAGGCCAGGATGGCGATCAGGAAGGCGATGGGCACGCCCATATGGACGAAGGTATCGCCGATTTCCGGCAGGATCTGACTGTCGTTGAACAACCGCGTCTGCGGGAAATTGAACCCATCCGGGTCCTTCCACGGGCCGCGCATCAGATAGTACAGCGTCTGAATGGCGACATAGGTCAGCATCAAGCTGGACAGGATTTCGTTGACGTTCAGCTTTGTCTTCAGGAAGGCCGGGATCGCCGCATAGGCCATGCCGCCCAGAATGCCGGCAAGGCACATCAAGGGCAGAATCCAGACCCCTTCCATGTGCCAGGTGGCGAGCGCCACGCCGGTTCCGGCCAGCGCCCCCATCACATACTGACCTTCCGCCCCGATGTTCCAGACATTCGCCCGGAACCCGATGGAAAGCCCGGTCGCGATAAGGATCAACGGGGCCGCCTTAATCCCAAGATCCTGCCATTTGTCGATATCCGCCGCCGGCGTCACGAAGATATGCCAGACGGCACCGAACCCGTCATACCCCAGCAGGCTGAATATCACCGCGCCGGTGACCATGGTCAGAAGAACGGCGATCACCGGGGTCAGGTACAGCATGGCCCGGCTGGGCTGCTTGCGTTTTTCCAGTTCAAGCAACATGAGCGGGCTCCGATAGTTCGGCGGTGGCTTCCGGGTCCCCATGAACGCCGCCCATCAGCAGACCGATTTCGTCAATCGACGCCTCGCCGACTTTCAACGGCTTGGATAACCGCCCTTCATTGATCACCGCCATATTGTCGCAAATCGCCAGAAGCTCGTCCAAGTCCTGGCTGATCACCACGATCGCCGATCCCCGGTCGGCCAGATCGACTAGCGCCTGATGGATCGCCGCCGCCGCACCCGCATCGACACCCCAGGTCGGCTGCGAAACGACCAGAACCTCCGGCGTCTGCATGATTTCGCGCCCCATGATGAATTTCTGCAGATTTCCGCCGGAGAGCGATCCCGCCGACGATTTGGAGCCCGTGGTCTTCACGGCGAAGGTGTGGATGATTTCGTCGGTATAGGCGTCGGCGATCTTCGAATTGATCACCCCCCAACTCACCATGTTCTTGCGATTGCGTGCGGTCAGGATCGCGTTGTCGCTCAGCGAAAATCCGGGCACCGCCCCGTGGCCGTTGCGCTCCTCCGGCACGGCGCACAGACCGTGTCGGCGGCGCGCCTTCGCATCCTGCGTCCCTACCATCACGCCATCGATCTGAATGGCCGCCGGATCGGTGCAGGGTTCCTCTCCATAAAGCGCGCTCAGCAATTCGTTCTGCCCGTTGCCCGCGACACCAGCGATCCCGAAGATCTCGCCGGCATGGACGGAAAAGCCGATTCCTTCCAGATCGACGGCGAACTCCCCTTCGCCGGGCAAGGTCAGGTTCCGAACGACGAAACGCTTTTCGCCGAGCCTCCGTTCTCCGCCCTTCTCGATGTCCTTCAGGGTGCCGCCGATCATCATCTCGGCCATGCTGCGCGAGGACTCTTCCCGGGGATTGCACTCGCCCACGACCTTCCCTCCGCGCAGGATCGTCGCTCCATCGCACAGTTCCTGGATTTCATGAAGCTTGTGACTGATATAGAGAATGGAACAGCCCCGTTGCGCCAGGGCGCGCAAGGTCTGGAACAGTTGCGCCACCTCCTGCGGCGTCAGCACCGATGTCGGCTCGTCCATGATCAGCAGGCTGGGCTCCAGCAGCAGGGCGCGGACGATCTCTATCCGCTGCCGCTCGCCGACGCTTAACGTCGAAACCGTCCGGTGCGGGTCCAGCGCCAGATGATATTCATCCAGAACCGCTTTGATCTTCTGTTCCAGCTCGCCGTGCGAATAACTGTGATCCATACCAAGCGCGATATTCTCCAGCACGGTCATCGCCTCGAACAACGAGAAGTGCTGAAACACCATGCCGACCCCCATGGCGCGGGCGGCCTTCGGATTCGCCACATGGACCTGCTGTCCGTCGAAGAAGATCTCCCCCTCGTCCGGATGCATGATGCCGTAGATCATTTTCACCAAGGTCGATTTACCGGCACCGTTCTCACCGAGAAGGGCATGGATCTCGCCTGGCTTTACCGCGAAACTGACATGGTCGTTCGCCAGGACGCCCGGAAACGCCTTGGTGATGCCCCGCAGTTCCAACCGGTGTAACGCGGTCGTCGTCATGTTTGTCCTCCCACGGCCTCGCGCCGCCCCCTTTGTCGCACGCCCGGGTTGGACGCCGCAGTCAGCGCCGCCATGACTTCTGCGGCGACGAAGGCGGCTATCACCTCGGGTCTTTTATCCTTGCCGCCTTGTGCGCCCATCGGGCAGACCAAGGCGTTCATATCCACGGACGGCTCTCCATTCCTGCCGAACCAGGACCGGAAGGAGGCGCGCTTGGTCTTCGACCCGATCATGCCGACATAGGCCGCGTCCGGCCGGTCGAGCGCTTCCGCCGCGAGCAGAAAGTCGAGCGCGTGATCGTGCGTCAGGATGACGAACGCGCTGCCGGGCGGGGCGGTGCGTATATCCGCTTCCGGTAGCGGCGTCAGCCGCATCTCAACGGGCGCGGTGCAGAGCGAAAGCTCTTCGCGCCGCGAGTCCAAAAGGACCGCGCGCACCGGCAATAGGGCGAACGCGGCGGCCAAGGCGCGCCCGACATGCCCCGCCCCGAAGACATAGACCGACGGATATTCCGCAATCGCTGTCGCTTCACGTTCAAACGCCGTTTCAATGTCGGCGCCGGTCATACGGTTCAGTGCGACCTCGACATGACCGCCGCAGCATTGGCCGATTTCCGGTCCAAGCGGCACCGACATATGGGCGCTGTCATGGCCGCGGCGCAGCATCGCCCGCGCTTCGTCAATCGCCATGTATTCCAACTGTCCGCCCCCGATGGTTCCGAAGCAGGCATCGGCGGAGACGTACATGGCGACGCCCTGTTCCCGCGGGGACGACCCTTTCACCGCCGTAAGTTCAATCGCGGCGAACGGCCCCGGCGTGGCGAAGAACTGGGCGAGGGTCCGCATCGATCAACCCTCCCCGCCGGACTGAAGCCGGTCGATGGCCAGCAGAATGCGTTCCGGCGTGGCCGGCGTATCGAGGCGCGGACATTCGCGATAGTCCGCAACGCTGGCAACCGCCATGGAAAGCGCCTCCAGCACCGAAATGCCCAGCATCAGCGGCGGTTCGCCGACCGCCTTGGAACGGCGGATGGTGCGTTCCTTGTTCACCGACCATTGCGCCAGATTGACGTTGAAGATCTTGGGCCGGTCCGACGCCAGGGGAATCTTGTAGGTCGATGGCGCATGAGTGCGCAGCCGGCCGTCCTTGTCCCACCACAGTTCCTCGGTCGTCAGCCACCCCACGCCTTGAACGAAACCGCCTTCGACCTGTCCCTTGTCCAACGCCGGGTTCAGGGACCGTCCGACATCGTGCAGGATATCCGTGCGGTCGACCTGATATTCCCCGGTCAGGGTATCGACGCTGACCTCCGACACGGCGGCGCCGTAGGCGAAATAGTAGAAGGGCCGCCCCTTGCCGGCCGCACGGTCCCAATGGATGTCCGGCGTCTTGTAGAAGCCGGCCGCCGACAAGTGCACCCGGGCGAGATAGGCCTGCTTAATGAATTCTGGAAAGGACATGACGTCGTTCCCGACGCGCACGCTGTTCGGTTCGAACGCCACCTGATCCGGGTCAACCTTCCAGTTTTCGGCGGCAAAGGCGATCAGCCGGCCCTTGATCTGTTCGGCCGCGTTCTGCGCCGCCATCCCGTTCAGGTCCGACCCGGACGAGGCGGCGGTGGCGGACGTGTTGGGCACCTTGCCAGTGTTGGTGGCGCTGATCTTCACCTTGTCCAAATCGACCTGAAAACAGTCGGCGACGACCTGGGCCACCTTGGTGAAGAGACCTTGGCCCATCTCCGTGCCGCCATGGTTCAGATGGATCGAGCCGTCGTTATAGACATGCACCAGCGCGCCCGCCTGATTGTACCAGGTCGCAGTAAAGGAGATTCCGAATTTCACCGGCGTCAGCGCGATCCCCTTGCGGATGATCCCGCCCTGGGCATTGTGTTCCAAAATCGCCTGCCGCCGGGCCCGGTAATCGGAGCTTTCCTCCAACTCTTCGAACAGGCGCGGCAGGATGTTGTCGGTCACCGTCTGATGGTAGGGCGTGACATCTCGCCCCGGCCCGCCATAGAGGTTGATCTTACGGATTTCCAAAGGATCCTTGCCAAGGCGATAGGCGATCTCCTCCATGAACCGCTCGGCGGCGATCACGCCCTGCGGGCCGCCGAAACCGCGAAAGGCCGTGTTGGAAACCGTGTTGGTCTTCATGGGCCGCGACCGCAGGCGGACATGCGGATAGAAATAGGCATTGTCCGCATGGAACAGGGCGCGGTCCGTAACCGGCCCGGACAGGTCGGCGGAAAACCCGCAGCGCGCCGCAAACACGCCGTCCACCGCCGCGATGCGCCCTTCGTCGTCATAGCCCAGATCGTAATCGATCTTGAAATCGTGCCGCTTGCCGGTGGCGATCATGTCGTCGTCCCGGTCCGGCCGCAGTTTGACCGCGCGTCCGAACCGCTTTGCGGCAAGGGCCGCCACGGCGGCGAAAATGTTGGGTTGGGTTTCCTTTCCTCCGAACCCACCGCCCATCCGGCGCACGGTGATGGTCACCGCGTTCGACGGGACTCCCAACACATGCGCCACCATGTGCTGAACCTCGCTGGGATGCTGGGTCGAAGAAAATACAGTCACATCGTCGTCTTCCCCCGGAATGGCGAAAGCAATGTGTCCTTCCAGGTAGAAATGATCCTGGCCGCCCACGCGCATGCTGCCCGACAAGCGGTTCGGCGCGGCCTTCATTCCTTCTTCAACGGCTCCACGCTCCAGCGTCAGCGGCGCTGTCACATGCGGATAACCGGCCTCCATCGCGTCCGCCACGTCGATCACGGCGGGCAGGGAACGGTACTCCACTCTGGCCAAGGCGACCGCCCGGCGGGCCACGTCCCTTGTTTCCGCCACCACGGCGAACATCGGCTGCCCCAGGAACTCGACCTTACCCTCCGCGAAAATGGGTTCGTCATGCAGGCCCATGGGGCTGACATCGTTGACGCCCGGAATATCCTTCGCCGTCAGGACACCGACGACGCCGGGGGCCGCACGCACCGCGGACAGATCGACGGACCCGATCTCGGCATGGGCGGCCTCGCTCAAACCAAGATAGGCGTGCAAAAGGTCCGCGGGCTCGGCGATGTCGTCGGCATATTCCGCCTGACCCGTCACATGCTTGTGGGTGGAATCATGACGCTCCTCTGTGTGAACGCCGCCGCGAATGACCGCTTGCATCTTCATGCCCCTTCCCCGCCACTCACGCGCTTAACCGCACGGGCCGGTCGCCGCCGGCCGTTTCCTTGTAAAAGCGCAACAGCAGGTTCGACGCCACCTTCGCCCGGTATTCGGCGGAGGCGCGCCAGTCCGTGATGGGTGTGAAGTCCTTTGCCAAGGCCGCCATGGCGTTCCTGACCGACTGCTCGGACCAAGGCATGCCCCGAAGGGCGGCTTCGGCGGCCGCCGCGCGCTTGGGCGTCGCCGCCATACCGCCGAACGCAAGCCGCGCCTCCGTCACCGCCCCACCGTCGAGAGTCACGGTAAATCCGGCGCATACCGACGAGATATCCTCATCCCGGCGCTTCGAGATCTTGTAAGCGGCAGCCATCGCGTTTTCCGCTCGGTGGGGTATGCGGATCGACTCGACGAAGTCGCCCGGCTGCCGGTCCTGTTTCCCATACTCCAGGAAAAATTCCTCCAACGGCAAGGTTCGGCGCGACGCTCCCTTTCTCAACGTCACGTCCGCTCCCAGGGCGATCAGCACGGGCGGCGTATCCCCGATGGGGGAGCCGTTGGCGATATTCCCGCCGACGGTCCCCATATTGCGGACCTGCCAGCCGCCGATGCGGCGCCAATATTCCGCAAGATGCGGATGGTGTTCGGCAAGCGCCGCCTCGCAATCGGTATAGCTGACGCCCGCGCCGATAGTGACCCCGGCCTCATCGACGGTAACGGTTTGAAGTTCTTCGAGGTGATTGACGAAGACCGCAGGCGAGATATCCCGCATGAACTTGGTGACCCAGAGGCCCACATCCGTCGATCCCGCAACGATGGTCGCCTCCGGATTTTCCGACAACACGGTGGAAAGGTCGGATAGATCAGCGGGAAGAATGGCTGTGTCCTGACCCTTGGACACCGTCACCCGGCCACCGCCGCCCCAACCCTTCAGACGTTCGATCACCGCCTCCCTTTCCTGGACCAGCCTGTCCGACGCCGGTTCGCCGTAGTCCGAGGCTTTTAGCGCCGCATCGATAATCGGCTGATACCCGGTGCAGCGGCAGAGGTTCCCTTGAAGCGCGACTTCCGCATCGCGCACGCCGGGAGTCGGGTTCTCCATCCACAGCGCATAGAGCGACATTACGAATCCGGGCGTGCAGAAACCGCATTGGCTGCCGTGCAGATCGACAAGCGCCTGCTGCACGGGATGCAGGCCGCCATCGGGGCCGCGCAAATGTTCCACGGTGACCACATGGCAATTGTCGACCGAGGCCAGCAGGCGGATACAGGCGTTAACGGTTTCGTATTTCAGGGTTCCTTGCCGTAAGCGTCCGACAAGGACGGTGCAGGCCCCGCAATCGCCCTCCGCGCATCCTTCCTTGGTTCCGCGCAGACGCTGGTCGAGCCGGATATGGTCCAGCAGCGTATCGGCGGCCCCCACTTCCGCAAGCCGGACTTCCCGGTCATTCAGCAGAAAACGGATTTCGGTGCGAGCGGACGTCACGGATCAGCTCCCGCGATAGGTGGAATAGCCGAACGGCGACAGCAGCAGCGGCACATGGAAATGCTGATCGGCGTCCGCGATCCCGAAACGGATCGGAATCCGGTCCAGAAACAGCGGCTCTTCCCCGGCCTGACCGTTGGCTTTCAGATAGTCGCCCGCATGGAAGTGCAGTTCATAAACCCCGGGGGTGAAAACCTCCCCGGTCAGCAAAGGCGCGTCCGTGCGCCCATCTGCATTGGTTCTGACCTCCAAGATGTGCTGGAGCGCCCCCTGCATCTCGCGGAACAGGGCGATCCGCAAGCCGCCCGCCGGCTTGCCGGATGCGGTATTCAATACATGCGTCGTCAGTCGACCCTGCCCCATAACGTCCTATGTCCCCTCGTTTGGAAGCCAGTCAGGCTCAATGCATCGCTCGATTAGAAACCCAAGTATGTTTATAGAAAAGCAAGTAAGTTAGGAGACTCTTTCAATAATTTATTGAATGTCCAATCGGTATAATTCTGAAATGGTGCGCTTAGGATTCGGCAGATGGTGGAGTCTATGCAGAGATATCCGCGCGATATGCACGGCTATGGGCGGGAAGCGCCGGACCCGGCATGGCCGGGCGGCGCAAAGATCGCTGTTCAGTTCGTCGTCAATTTCGAAGAGGGCGGCGAAAACTGCATCCTGCACGGAGACCCCGCGTCCGAGGCGTTCCTGTCCGAAATCGTCGGGGCCGCGTCCTGGCCCGGTCAGCGGCATTGGAACATGGAGTCGATCTACGAATACGGTGCACGCGCCGGCTTCTGGCGTCTGCATCGCCTGTTCACCGCACGGGGAATCCCGGCAACGGTCTATGGCGTTGCGACGGCGCTGGCCAGAAATCCGGCCCCGGTCCGGGCCATGCAGGACGCGGATTGGGAAATTGCGTCCCACGGGCTGAAATGGATCGAACATAAGGATATGCCGGAGGAAGAGGAGCGCGCACAGATCGCTGAGGCGATCCGGCTCCATACCGAGGTGACCGGCAACCGTCCCACCGGCTGGTATACGGGCCGGTGTTCCGAAAACACCGTGCGCCTGGTCGTGGAACAGGGCGGTTTCGATTATATCGCCGACTCCTATGCAGACGATCTGCCCTACTGGCTGGAAATCGGCGACCGGGATCAGCTCATCGTCCCCTATACGCTCGACGCCAACGACATGCGCTTCGCCACCCCGCAGGGCTTCAACACCGGCGATCACTTCTTCGACTATCTGAAAGACAGTTTCGACGTGCTCTATGCAGAAGGGGCGGCGGGACAAGCCAAGATGCTGTCCATCGGCCTGCATTGCCGTCTGGTCGGGCGGCCGGGCCGGATCTTGGGTCTGAAGCGTTTTATCGACTATGCCGCAAGCCACGCGGATGTCTGGTTCGCGCGCCGGTGCGACATCGCCCGTCATTGGCGCACACGCTTCCCGCACCCACGCCGCACCCGGCCCAGTGAAATGGACCGGGCAGAATTCGTATCGGTCTATGGCGGCGTGTTCGAACATTCGGCATGGATCGCGGAACGTGCGTTCGAACTGGAACTCGGTCCCGCCCACGATACGGCGCTCGGCCTTCACAATGCCCTGGCCCGTATGTTCCGGTCGGCATCGGAGGAAGAGCGCGTCGGCGTACTGAAGGCCCACCCGGACCTGGCCGGTAAGTTGGCGCAGGCAAAGCAGCTGACGCCGGAATCGACGCAGGAACAAGCCAGCGCCGGTCTAGACGCCCTAACCGACGAAGAGCGCAGCACGTTCGAAAAGCTGAACACCCAATATGTTGAAAAACACGGTTTCCCCTTCATCATCGCGGTGCGCGATCATGACAAGGCGGGAATCATGGCGGCGTTTCAAAGCCGCATCCAAAACGACGGTTCGGCCGAACTGGCGGAAGCCTGCCGGCAGGTCGAACGGATCGCCGAACTCAGACTAAGGGATATCCTGCCATGAACGACAGTTCCGCAGCACCGAGCGCCTTGAACCGCTCCTATTTCGCATCGAACGGCGGACTGCCGGCCCAGACGGACCTGATGACAGGCCGCGCGGTCTTCACCGAAGCCTATGCGGTGATCCCGAAAGGCGTGATGAGCGATATCGTCACCAGCAGTCTCCCCCACTGGCGCGAGACCCGCACCTGGATCATCGCCCGTCCGCTGTCCGGCTTCACGGAGACCTTTTCCCACTACATTCTGGAGGTTTCCGCAAACGGAGGCAGCGACCGGCCGGAACCGGAAACCGGCGCAGAAGCGGTTGTCTTTGTTGTTCAGGGTCGCATCGAATTGACCATCGGCAGCGATGCCCATCTGCTGACCGAAGGCGGCTATGCCTACATCCCCGCCGGGCAGGAGTGGAAGCTGCACAACAGATCCGATGCGCCGGCGCGCCTGCACTGGATTCGAAAACTCTATGAACCGGTCGACGGGATCGATGCGCCGGAAGCTTTCGTGACCTCGGATGCGGCGGTCACGCCGCAGGCGATGGCGGATACGGAAGGGCGCTGGGCGACCTCGCGGTTCATCGACCCGGACGACCTTCGGCACGATATGGCTGTGAACATCGTCACCTTCCAGCCGGGGGGCTTGATCCCCTTCGAGGAGACGCATGTGATGGAACACGGTCTCTACGTGCTGGAGGGCAAGGCCGTCTACAAGCTGAACCGCGACTGGGTGGAGGTCGAGGCCGGCGACTATATGTGGCTGCGCGCGTTCTGCCCGCAGGCCTGCTACGCCGGCGGCCCCGGTCCGTTCCGCTACCTGCTGTACAAGGATATCAACAGGCATGCCCGTCTGCGCGGCGTGGGCGGCTTCGGACGATGACCGGAACGTTGACTGCGGAACCGCTGACACGGGAAGCCTTCGCACCGTTCGGCGACGTCATCGAGGCGCAGGGCGAGCCCAGCTTCATGATCAATGGCGGTCGGTGCGGCCGCTATGACGATCTTGCACGTCCGCGCACCGTCGACGAGGACGGGCACGTCTCCTTAAGTGTCGCGCAAAGCGACCCTGCCGTGTTTCCAATGACCCTGGACCTGATGGAGCGGCACCCGCTTGGCAGCCAGGCTTTCGTCCCGATAGAAGGCGCACGTCTTCTCGTCACCGTCGCCCCGGATGCGGGTGGGAAGCCCGGCGAGCCACGCGCGTTCCTGTCGAATGGCAAACAAGGCATCCAATACAAACCGAATACCTGGCACGGCGTTCTGGCGCCGCTGTCCGGTCCGTCCGCTTTCCTTATTGTCGACCGGATCGGCGGCGGCGGTAATCTGGAAGAGTATATCTTCCAGACGCCATACACCGTGCTGACGTAAACCATGGCGGCGCGCCGAAACCGCACCCTCATCAGAAACGCGGACGTTATCGTCACCATGGACGATAACCGCCGGGAGCTTGCGCAAGCCGATATACTGATCGAGAACGGCGCGATTCTGTCCGTCGGCGCATCGGCCAAGGTTGACGCGGAAGAGATCATCGATGCGGGCGGATGTGTCGCGACCCCGGGATTGGTCAATACACACCATCATCTCTATCAGACCCTCACCCGCGCGGTCGGTCCTTGCCAGGATTCTCTCCTGTTCGGCTGGCTGAAGACGCTCTATCCGATCTGGGCCCGGATGACGCCGGAGGACATGTTTCTCTCAACCCAACTGGGTCTGGCCGAACTGGCGCTTTCCGGCTGCAGCATGAGCGCGGACCATCTCTACATCTATCCCAACGGCGTGCGGTTGGAGGATACGATTGAAGCAGCCGGCACGGTCGGACTGCGGTTCCACCCAACGCGTGGGGCCATGAGCATCGGCGAAAGCAACGGCGGCCTGCCGCCGGACACCCTGGTTGAGCCGGAAGACGCGATCCTGAAAGACGCGGTCCGCGTCATCGATTCCTTTCACGATCCGTCGGACGGCGCGATGGTGCGGGTCGGGATCGCCCCCTGCTCCCCCTTCTCCGTCAGCACCGGATTGATGAAGGACGCCGCGGACCTTGCGCGTGACAAACAGGTACTGCTCCACACGCACCTGGCGGAAAATGACGAGGACATCGCCTATTCCCTGGAGACGTTCAATTGCCGCCCCGGGCAATATGCGGAAGACCTGGGTTGGACTGGGGAGCGTGTCTGGCACGCCCACTGCGTCAAACTGGATGAAGCCGAGATCGACCTCTTCGCCCGCTCGGGAACGGGCGTCGCCCACTGCCCCTGTTCGAACAGCAGGCTTGGATCGGGCGTCGCGCCGGTGCGCCGGATGCGGGATGCGGGCGTGCGGGTCGCACTGGGCGTGGACGGGTCGGCCAGCAATGACAGCGGTCATCTTCTGGCCGAGGCCCGCATGGCCATGCTGTTGCAACGGGTTCAGAACGGGGCCGACGCCATGTCGGCCCGGGAAGTCCTGGAAATTGCCACCCGCGGCGGCGCGGCGGTGCTGGGCCGGGAACGGGAGCTGGGCTCCATAGAGGTTGGGAAACGCGCCGACATAGCGATCTGGGATATCTCGGGGCTGGAGGCGGCGGGCGCATGGGACCCGGTCGCGGCGCTGGTTCTCTGCGGGCCCATGCCGGTGCGCGACCTATTGGTCGAAGGCCGGTCCGTGGTTCGGGATGGCTCCCTTTGCACTGTGGATTCTACAGAGATCGCCGCTGCCGCCGCGGCGCGCGTTTCACGCCTTATGGAATGACCGGCCCCCCTTTTCCACGGATCGGCATCCCGCGCTTTCCACGCAATCCCACCAAAGAAAAGAGGACTTAAAGACCGGCGTCGATCAGCGTCGACCGGTCCTTGCAGACCCCGTGGATATCCACCTGCTTGAAGGCCAGCGTCACGTGCAGATCCCGGGAAGGCAATCCCAGTGACGCCCGAAGGGTCTGGATCGCAGCGGCCTCGCAGACGGTGTAATAGGTTTCTTCCATCTCCTGCCGTGCGCACCCAAGGCCGATCAGCGCAATCTCGAAATCAAGACCCGACACCGACGTCCCGTCCACAGCCAGCCCCTCCCATTCCGGGGGTGAAACCACGGTCAGATGATAGACGCCGCCATTCCGGTCCAGCAGGTTTCTTTCGTACCCGGCGGCTTCTTCCGCGCTGAGCAGGCGCCGCACGGCGGCCAGTTCCGGGGAGACGGACGCTTCCGCGATAGGGCAGCCGAGATAATCGGCCCCGGTCTCGTCCTGCATCATTTCGGTTGTGACGGAGAGCAGTCTCATGCCGTCCCCGCCCGGGGCGACGCGCGCTCAATCTTTCGACGGTTCGGCCGTTCCGGTCTTTTCACTTTCGGGGCTCCATAGCCGCACGCCGGTCAGGATCGTCGCGCGACCGATCATGTGGCCGGCTATCGGCGCAGTCAGCACCAGGAACACGACAATGGCAAGCGCCAGAACCACGGTGCCCAGTTGCGCGAAATGCAAGGCGACAGCCGCCATAATCAACCCGCCGGAAAGCGTGCCGATCTTGGTGGAGGCATGCATACGGGTCAGCACATCAGGCAACCGCACAAGCCCCAGCGACGCAATGACGGCGAAGAAACCGCCGGTCAGGATCAGCAGACCGATTATGACCTCCATCATGATGACGGCCCCTCATCTCCATTTTGCCGGACCAGCCTGCGTTCCGCGAAACGCGCCAGGGCGACCGTCGCCAGAAACCCGACCAAGGCCAACACCATCGCGACATCCAGGAAAGCGTTCTGCCCGACGCGGATGGCGACAAGGCCGCAGAACGAAACAATGGCCACCGTCATCATGTCCAGCGCCACGACCCGGTCCGGCAGGGACGGACCCTGCGCCAACCGGACCAGCGCCAGCAAGACGGAGATCACCAGAAGGACAAACCCGGCTTCCACGGAAAAGTTCAAGAATGCTTCCGGTGTCATGATCCCTCCACGGCGTCGATCACCCAACGCTCCATTCCCGTTTTCAATTCCCGGCGGATCGCGTCGGGATCGTCGACGAACATGGCGTGCACCCGCAGCATGCTTCGGTCCTCGCTGACATCGAGGCTGAGCGTCCCCGGGGTCAGGGAAATCAGATTGGTCACCAGCAGAATGCCCGCGTCCGACTTCACATCCAGCGGCACATCGACAATGGCCGGACGGGCGCGATGCCGGGGCGTCATCACATCCCAGGCGACCGACAGGCTGGAGACGATCAGTTCATAGTGGAACATCACGATCAGCTTCGCCCAGGCGAAGACCCGGCCGAAATATCCGCTGGCCCCGGTCAGGGGCTGGATCAGCCACAGAACCGCATAACCGATGACGAAGCCCACGGCCAGGCTCAACAGGCTGAAACTGGTGGTCAGCGCCGCCCAGGCGATGGCGAGGAGAAGGTTCAGCGCGAAAATGTTCATCGGGCCTCCCCCAGCACTGCCGAAACATAGGCCGACGGATCCAGAAGCTGTTCCGCCGTCGCTTCCGCGAAGGCGACGAACGGCTCCGGCGCCATCCCGATGACAACCGTGATCGCGGCCAGCCCCGCCACCGGCAGCAGAAGCGCGGCGCGGGTGCGCCCGTCGATTGCCGCAAGGCGCGGTTCGACGCCGTCGGGATGCGCCTCCCAGAAGGCCGCCGCCCAGATCTTGGTCATGGAATAGATGGTCAACAGACCGACCGTCAGGGCCACGCCGGCGATCACCCATCCCTGGACGTCCAAGGCGGCCTTCACCAGGATGTACTTTGCCCAAAAGCCGGAAAGTGGGGGAAATCCGGCAAGCGAGAAGGCCGGCACCAGGAACAGCAGCGCCAGCAGCGGCGCGGATTTGTACAATCCGCCGATCTTGGCGAGCGCGGTCGATCCGGTGAGCCGCTGCGCCACCCCGGCGATCAGGAACAGGTTCGCCTTCACCACGATGTGGTGCACCAGATAGAACACCGCCCCCACGATGGCCAACGGCGTCAGCAGCGCGAGGCCCAGGATCATATAGCCGATCTGGCTGACGATGTGGAATGACAGGATCCGGCGGAAATCGTTCTGCGCCGCCGCGCCCAGCACGCCGGTCACCATGGTCAGGCCGGCCACCCAAAGCAGAATGGTGTGGGTCAGTTCCGTGTCGTGATCGAAAACCAGGGTGAACATGCGGATCATCGCATAGACGCCAACCTTCGTCAGTAAGCCGGCAAAAACCGCAGACACCGCGAAGGCGGGGGTGTGGTAGGACGCGGGCAACCAGAAGAACAATGGAAACACCGCCGACTTCACCCCGAAGGCGATCATGAACATGACGGCGACCACGGTCAGCAGTCCCTGGTCCGCGTCTTCCACCGCTTGAGACAGATCGGCCATGTTC
This sequence comes from Hwanghaeella sp., assembly GCA_028282025.1. GTDB lineage: Bacteria > Pseudomonadota > Alphaproteobacteria > UBA8366 > Aestuariispiraceae > Hwanghaeella. The sequence continues at coordinate 17,320 of JANQIT010000169.1, forward strand.
AACGTGCCGGTCATGCCGTAGAGCAGCCCGATGCCGGAGAGGAACAGGATCGTCGAAATCAGGTTGAGCGCGACATATTTGATGCCGCCGTCAATCTGTTCCGCCCGGCCGCCCAGCACCAGCAGACCGAAGGAGGCGATCAGCATCACCTCGAACCAGACATATAGATTGAATAGATCCCCGGTCAGGAACGCGCCGCACACGCCGGCGATCAGAACGTTGAAGAGAGCATGGTAGCCGAGGCGCTCCATCGCCTCGTCCACATCCGCCAAGGCGTAGATGGAAACGGCGACCGCGATGATCGCGGTGATCACGACCATCACCGCGCCCAGATTATCCGCGACCAGGGTAATACCGAACGGCGCGGCCCAGCCGCCCATCTGCCCCGCCAGCACTCCTTGCTCCAAGACGGCAGACATCAGCAAGCCGGACACAGCCAGCAGCACGACAGACCCGGTCACGGAAATCCACCGTCCCGCGCCCCGGTTCCGGGCCAGATAGGCGAACACCGCAGTCAGAAACGGAATCGCTATGGGAAGCGCAAGCAGCCAGGTCATCGCCCGCCCTCCGGCGGTTCGGCGACGCGCATCTCGTCCGCGTTCAAGGTGCCAAGCGTATTCCAGGCCCGGAAGACCAGGACCAGCGCGAAGGCGAACAGACCGAAGCCGATGACGATGGCGGTCAGCACCAGCGCCTGCGGCAGGGCGTTGGCAACCAATCCCATCGGGGCGGCCGCCCCCTCTTCAATCAAGGGCGGCGCGCCTGTCGTCAGGCGTCCGGCGACAAAGATCGTAAGGTTCGCAGCATTGGAGATCAGCACCAGACCGAAGATGAAGCGCAGCACATTCCGGGCGAGCATCAGATAGACCGCGGCGGCGACCAACAGGCCGATGGTAATGGCGAGGAGGCTTTCCATCAGAGTTCCTCCTCCATCGCGAAGACCAAAGTAAGGATACCTCCGAAAACGACGAGATAGACCCCGATGTCGAACACCAGGACCGTGGAAAGCGGGAACCCTTTCTCCGTCTCCGATCCGCCAAGGAACAGCCACTGACCCGTGAAGAACGCGTCGCCGAACAGCGCCGCAGTCAGACCGGCCAGCAGGGCGATCCCTAGCCCCGCCATGGCAATCGCCCCCGGCGCAACCCGCAGTGCGGAACGCGCATCCTGCGTGCCGCAGGCAATCGCATACAGCACGAACCCGGTTGCCCCGATCAGACCGCCGATGAAGCCGCCGCCCGGCTCGTTATGTCCACGCAGCAGCATATAGATCGAGAAGAGCAACAGCAGACCGACCAGATATCGGGTGCCCGCCCGCAAAATGACGGAGTTCATCGGCCCTTCCCCTTGGTCGTGCGCAACAGCGCATAGGCGGACAAAGCGGCGATGGCGACGACCGCAATCTCCCCGAACGTATCCAGGGCGCGGAAATCGACCAGGATCACATTCACGATGTTCCGGCCGAAAGCTTCGGGCCAGCTTGCCCCCTCGAAAAAGGTCGTCAGCCGCCGGTCGAACGGCTCGCTCAAGACCGCCAGAAGCGTGACCGTCACGGTCGCGCCGACCCCAAGCGCCAGAGCAGCGTCCAGCGGGCGGCGGCCGGTCTTCGCCTCATCATCCAGTCGCGGTAATCTCAGCATCGCCAGGGCGACAAGTACGACCACCAGGGTTTCCACCAGAAGCTGGGTGATGGCGACGTCGGGCGCGCTGAAGACGATAAAGACCAGCGCCGCGCCGATCCCGACAACCCCCAGGGCGGCGATCGCCGCGATCCGCGACGCCGTCAGCGCCGTCAGGCCGGCCCCGGCCAGGATCAGACCGCAGAGGAAGATATCCTGCCAGACCATTCCGGAGAAATCCGGGCGTACATCGAGGACGCCGCGCAGCAGTATGACCGCGCCCATACCGGCAAAGACGGTTGCGAAGGTCACGATCAGATAATGCCGCAATTGGCCGGTCTGCAGCATCCGCGTCTGCCACGCCGCCAACCTCTTAAGCCCCTCCAGGAACCGATCCCAGCCGGCATCGAGGCTGGGGGTCGCTGCATCGACCCGCGCCAGCCAGTCCCGGATACGCCGATGAAAGGCGTAAAGAACGAAGCCAATCCCGAAGGTCGCGATACTGAGCGCCAGGGGCAGATTAACGCCCGCCCACAACTTTAATTCTTTCGCCTCTTCCACCGTTCCCGTCAGCGAAACCACGGTCGGCGTCACCAGCGCAACCTGCAGAAGATCCGGATAGATCCCGAACAGGGCGCCCAGCGCCGACAGGATCACCGGGCCGGCCAGCATAGTCCACGGGGCTTCGTGCGGCGCGCGCGGCAGAGGACCGCCGGCGGGCCGCCAGAAAGGCCGGAACGCGACAACACCGGCGACAGCAAACATCAAGGCGTTAGCCAAAAGAACCGCACCCGCCACCACGACCGGCTCGGACGCGACACCCAGCGCACCAGCATATTTCAGTTCCTTGCCGATGAAGCCCAGGAATGGGGGAAAGCCGGCCATCGACATCGCCGCCACCGCCGCCGCCGCCGCGGTCACCGGCATCGCCCGGCCCAACCCGCCCAGGATGTCGGCTTCGCGCGTGCCCGTTGCATGGTCTACGCAGCCGACCATCAGGAACAGGGCGGCCTTATACAGAGAATGCACAATCAGGAAGGTCGCGAAGGCGGTCATCGCGTATCCGGACTCCTGCCCCAGAAACAGCGTCAAGGTGCCCAGCGCCATAAGCGTCGTATAGGCCAGCGCC
>JANQIT010000061.1 GCA_028282025.1 Hwanghaeella sp.
GCCGGCGTACAGACCGACAGGATTTCCGTTTGCTGAACGGTTGCCGATATCTCGATGCTCGCGCCCAGATCGCGTTTTGGGCCGTCGTCATGATGTCAGCGCCGTCGCCCGGTCCGCGTGAATGGAAATGGATACGCTTTGCCCGACATCGACGTCGGGGCGATTGGCCGGCGTACAGACCGACAGGATTTCCGTTTGCTGAACGGTTGCCGATATCTCGATGCTCGCGCCCAGATCGCGGATGAAGCTGACGGACGCATCCATATCGCCGGCGCCCGGCGCCGATAGAATTTCAACATCCTCCGGGCGGACGGACAGAATGCCGTTCGAGCCGGGGGAGAGGTCGCACCGGCCCACCGCCGATGCGTCGAAGCGCTTTCCAAAGAAGGTCAGGCTTCCATCGCCGTCGCGGGAACAGGGCAGCAGATTGCTCAGCCCGATGAAATTGGCGACAAAGGAATCCGCCGGGTTGCGGTAAATCTCTATGGGCGGGCCGATCTGCAGCACCTTCCCATGGTTCATGATGATTACGATATCGGCCATCGTCATGGCTTCGCGTTGATCGTGCGTTACGACGATGGTGGTCACACCGAGCTTCTGCTGAAGCTGCCGCAGTTCCCGCTGCATATGTTCCCGCAGCTTTGCGTCCAGCGCCGAGAGCGGCTCGTCCAACAGGAACAGTTTCGGGTCGATGGCCAACCCGCGGGCAATGGCCACGCGCTGCCGCTGACCGCCGGAAAGTTGATCGATACGCCGGTCTTCGACATTGGGAAGCTGAACCAGATCGAGCAGTTCCGTCGCCTTCGCCCGGCGTTCCTCGGCGTTCGCACCCCTTATCCTTAGTGGATAGGCGATGTTTTCCGCGACACTGAGATGGGGGAACAGCGCCAGCGATTGAAACACCATCCCGAAATCGCGCTTGTGGGCTGGAATGTTTTCCTGATTTTCACCGTCGACGATCAGGCTGCCGGAACTGACGTCTTCCAACCCTGCGATCAACCGCAACAGCGTTGTCTTTCCGCAGCCCGACGGGCCCAGCAAACACACGAATTTGCCGTCCGGAATGTCGACGCTGACATCGTCGACCGCGGCAAAACTGCCGAACATCTTGGTAAGATTGCGTGTGCTTAAGCTGGTCATCGATCACTCATCCAAAGCCCGTCCGCATGAACGAAAAGGACGGCCGGCATCACCTGCCGACCGCCTTTACCCTATCACTGTTTCGGCCCGTCAGCCGACAATCAGTTCCGACCATTTCTGATTCACCCAGTCGCCTTTCGTACTGTACAGATCGTACCGGGGCAGAATCGGATCGATATCGCTGGCGACCGCGCCAAACTCATCGTCCGTCAAATCGGTCAGTTCGCGTTTAACGGTCGGCGCCGTTCCGACGAAACGGGACAGTTTCGCCTGGATATCGGCCTGACACATGTAATCGATGAAAACATGCGCTTCGTCCAGGCGATCCGACGCCTTGGTCAGACACCAATCGCCGGAATCGAGCACGCCGCCCTCCTGCGGGAAGGTTGAGCGGACCGGCTTGCCGTCCGCCGCGGCCAGCCCCGTCACATCGTGATAATACTGACCCATCGGAATTTCGCCGACTTCCAGCGCCTGCTGGAACTGACCCTCATCGCGGTACCACAGGCGCACATTCGGTTTCACTTCGGCCAGCTTGTCCATCACCTTCAAGATGCCTTCGTCCGTATCGAGGATAGCGGATCCTCCGAACCAGGTTTTCGCGGTGACTTCCAACAGGAATGAGTTGGAGGCCAGGGAAAGCAGGCCGAGCTTGTCCTCATTCGCCGGATCCCACAGCGCTTTCCAGGATTTCGGCGATTCCGGGTAGACGTCCGTATTCGTGACCAGCGTGATGTACCAGGCAACCGCCCCGACGCCGGCGATGGAACCGTCGTCGTAACGGTGAATGAAGTGATCGGGCAGGTTGGCCGAATGGGGCAGCCGTTTTTCGTCCAGCCCGGTCCAAAGCTTCGCCTTCTGCCCTTTCAGGCGCGCTGTTTGCGCCATCATGGATACGTCGGCCGGCGCCTGGCCCGCGCGGGCCGCCGTCTGCAATTGGATCAGCCAGGCTTCCCCGGTCGGCTCGCCGATGGACTCGATCTCGATCCCCGTTGCGGCGGTAAAATCGGGGTAGATATGCTTATCGAAGGAATCCTGGAAATAGCCGCCATAGGTGCCGACTTTCAAAGGGTCGGCCGCCCGGGCGGGTTTGACATAGGGGGCGGCCAGCACGGCTGCGCCGGCCAGGGCGGTTGTCTTGACGAAGCGCCGTCTGGAGACGGCGGATGTCCGATTAATCTTTGTCATTTTCTGTCCTTCCTGTGACATGCTCTAGGGACGCTTTACGAACGGCAGCGCACACAACATTTCGTACAAAAGATTGGCGCCGAGCAGCGCCGTATTGCCGGATGGATCGTAGGGCGGCGAAATTTCCACAAGGTCGCCGCCGACGATGTTCAAGCCGGCGCATCCGCGGACGATTTCCATCCCCTGCCATACACTCAATCCCCCGACCTCTACCGTGCCGGTTCCGGGAGCGAATGCGGGATCGAGTCCATCGATATCGAACGAGATATAGGTGGGGGCGTCTCCGATCTTGCTTCGGACCTCCCGCATCAGGGGTTCCAGGGATTTGTGCCAGCACTCCTCCGCCGTAACGACCGTGAAACCCTGACCGCGCGACCAGTCGAAATCTTCCGGCGCGTAGCCTGTTCCGCGCAGCCCGATCTGGAAAACCTTGTTGCAGTCGAGCAATCCATCATCGACGGCGCGCCTGAACGGCGTGCCATGGGCGATTTTCTCGCCGAACATCTCGTCGTTGATGTCGGCATGCGCATCCACATGGACCAGCGCGACCGGGCCGTGCTTCTCCTTCATTGCCTGCAGGATCGGATAGACAAGCGTGTGGTCGCCCCCCATCGTCAGGGGGATGCAGTCATGCGTCAGGACATCGCGATAGAAGTCCGCGATGATGCCGACCGATTTTTTCAGATCGAAGGTATTGATCGGCACATCGCCGATGTCCGCGACCTGACATGAATCGAAGGGCGCCGCGCCCGTCGCCATGTTGTAGGGCCGCAGCATGGAGGATTCGGCCCTGATCTGCCGCGGTCCGAACCGCGCTCCCGGCCGGTTGGACGTGCCGATATCCAAGGGAATGCCGATAAAACAGACATCCAGCCCTTCGGCCGTCTCTTGCGACGGCAGGCGCATCATTGTGGAGGGGCCGGCAAAGCGCCCCATATCGTTTCCGCTGAGGGGTTGATTGTAGTTCATCGGGTGCATCCGCTCCAAAAACTCAATAATCGAACCGTTCGTTATCGCTACTATCTACCCAACGAACCATTTCCCGCGGCGTGCGATCCACCGTGAGCTTGAATATGTCCGGCCGCGAGTAATGGCCCGCCACATCCAGGTCGTGCTTGAAACGGTCGGTTTCCGCCAAATCCAATTCGGCGTAGATGATTTTGCCTTCGTCCAGCACGGGTTCTTCGATCCAGGAGCCGTCGGGGTGAACGAAACCGCTGCCGCCGCGCAGCAATATGCCGTCCGGCGCTCTTGCGGGACCGAGACCGGTCCGATAGGCGTCGACCAGTTCCGCAGGCATATCGTCCACCGTAAGATACTGTGCAGAGGCCGCCACGAAGCAGCGCCCTTCAAACGCATAGTGGCGAGAGGCGATCCCATGGCTGTCCGGCATGTCCGGCCAACTGGCGACATGCAATTGTTCATACTGCGAATGCAAGGCTTGGCGGGAAAGCGGTTGCCAATGTTCCCAGCATACCAATCCGCCGACCCGGCCGACATGCGTTTCAACCACCCGCAAGCCGCTGGCGTCGCCCGGGGCCCACACGTTCTTTTCCGTATGGGTCGGTGTCAGCTTGCGGTGAACATTCAGGGTTTCGCCGTTGGCGTCGATCAACATGATGCTGTTGAAGACGGTCCCCGAACTCTCTTGCGACCGTTCGTTCAGGCCCAACGATACGACCGCGCCGGCCTCCCGTGCGGCGTCGCGGATCGGCTGAAGCTCCGGGTCGATGGCTGTGGGGCACTCTTCCAGGAATTTTCCGTACCACCGCCGCGCCTCGGCATCGTCCCAGCCCGCCATTCCGAAAACCCAGGCGGGGTAACCCGTCAACCAAGTCTCAGGAAAGGCGATCAATGTCGCGCCTTCGGACCCTGCCTGCCGAATGTAGGATGTCGCCCTGGCGACGCCTTCCTTCAGGTTCAGAACCGCTGTCGGCTGTTGAACGATCGCCGCCTTTATTTTTCTCATCGGCCCTTCCCGAGTCACAACAATAACGCCAAAACAACCCCTGTCCCGGCCGCCGTTTCATCAGGCGGCCATGGGGGCGAATATCCAAAATCGGCCTGACTGTATCGCGGCGGATACCGGCCTTCGATAGTGCAGATGAAAATGTTACATTTGGTTTTCCAAAACTATATCACACCCCGTAGGCTTCGGTGATGTCTTCCAGAAACGTGCCGATGACGCGGGTCTTGCGATATCCCTTTCGTAGGGCAAGGCTGAATTCGCAGGTATAGGACACACGGTCGGGCGCCAGACAGCGCAGCTTCCCGGCATCCACCCACCATTGCGCCAGGTGATCGGGCAAGAAGCCGACATAGTGGCCGCTTCGGACCAGAATTAGCTGCGGTTCAATCTGATAGACCACTGCCGCAACGTTGTTGAAGCCAAGGTTCTTTCGGTATTCATCGCGCCAATAACCGCGGCTGACGATTTGTTCCTGACGCAGCCGGTCCGCGTCCAGCGCCGCATCCGGAACGTCGAACAATCGATGTCCTTCGGCGCAGTACAGACCGTGCTTCTCTTCATACAAGGGCCTGTAGTCCAACCCGGAGATTTTATGAGGGAAGCTGCCCACCCCCATATGCAGGTCGCCATCGATCAGTTTTCTCTGCATCTCCTGCGGCGTCTCTTGATACAGATGCAGCGTGACATCGTTGGAACGTTGCTGAAACAGCCCTATCGCTTCGTGCAGTTTCGAACGTTCGTCGGTGGCGATGCTGTCGACGATCCCGATTTTCAACTCGCCGACCAGATGCCCTTTCAGCTCTTCCACTTCGAAGGCGAAATCGTCATGTGTCCGCAACAGGCGCGCCGCGGCCGCATGAACCATCGCGCCTTTTTCCGTCAGTTTGAAGCCGCTGTGCCCCCTTTGACACAGGCGAACTCCAAGCCGTTGTTCAAGCGCGGTGATATGGTTGGAAATCGTCGGTTGGCTGATGTTCAGTTCCGCTTGCGCCGCGGCGAATCCGCGATGCCGGACAACCGCATCGAAAATTCCCAACGCACGCAGATCGGAACCGGTCAGCTTCATGGAAAAACATTGAAAAAATCGAAGTGATCCGTCAATTCCATAATTCACCCTGCGAAAAGCTGGCTTAGGACCTTTTGCAGGGCTAGGTATTTTTTGACCGCGACGCGTCTGGGAAAATCTTATCGCGTCCGAATAGGGAAGTGTTTTCGAACCTTCCGCACGGGGTTAGATGATACCGGATACCATTCCGAACCGACGACATAAGGACCTCAGCCATGACCGATATATCACAAGCGGCGCTCGTGCTGGATGCGGCAGCCGTGCAAAAAGTTCTGACCAAGGTCGATGCGCTGGGGGCGATGCGCGCACTGTTCAGCGAACTGGGACGCGGGCAGGCTGTACAACCCCCCCAGACCCTGACGTTGTTGCCGGAGGACAAAGGCGATTTCATCACCTATCTGGGGGCCAGCACGGGCGCGGGTCTGTTCGGCGCCAAGCTGTCTCCCTATCTGGTGCGCCCCGGCAAACCCGTGATTACCGCCTGGACGGTATTGATGTCATTGGAAACCGGCCAGCCGCTGATGTTGTGCGATTCAGGCGAATTGACCACCGAACGCACGGCCGCCACGACCGCGCTGGCCGTCGATCATCTGGCGCGGAAAGAGGCGGAAATTCTCACCATCATCGGTTCCGGTAGCGTGGCGCAAGCTCACCTGAAACATGTCCTGCCACTGCGCGCGTGGAAGGAAATCCGCGTCTATTCCCCGAACCTGAAGGAGAAGGGGGATGTTGCGGCCCAATGGCAGGGGGCGGACAGCCGCGTGCAGTTGGCCGAAACCGCGGCCGCCGCCGGAAAAGACGCCGATGCCGTTATGCTCTGCACCTCTTCCGGAACCCCGGTCTTCGATACGGCGTCGGTTGCGCCGGGGACGCTCGTAACCTCGATCAGCACTAATGTCGCCAACGCGCATGAGGTCGATATCGCTTTCCTGAACAAGGCCGAAGTCTATTGCGACTATCGCGCCACGACGCCCGGTTCGGCCGGCGAAATGAAACTGGCCGCCGAGGCCGGCTGGCGGGCGGACAGCATTCGTGGAGATCTGGCGGAGTTGCAGACCGGGGTGTGCGAGGCGCCGTCCGGCGTCAAACCTGTTTTCTTCCGCTCCATCGGTTTGGGGTTGGAAGATATCTTCATGGCGCGCGCGGTTTATGAAGCGGCCAAAGCCTGATTTGCGTATTTAGGAGAGTCTTATGGATATCAGACCTTTCGGCGTTGAAATGTGGATGAACGAGTTCGAGACGAAATGCGAACTCAACCTGGCCGAGACCTGTGTACAGTCGATCACATTGGGCGAATTGTTCCAGATGGCCGGGAAGCACAACAGCATTCTCGACGATCTGTCGGCCATGAAGATGACATATGGGGCGATTGAAGGGTCGGACCGGCTGCGCGATGCGATCTGCGGCCTGTACGAGAAGCAGTCCCGCGAAAACATTCTGACCACGCACGGAACAATCGGCGCGAACTCGCTGGTGCATCAGACGTTGGTTGCGCATGGGGATCATGTGATTTCGGTCATTCCAACCTATCAGCAGCATTATTCCATCCCTGAAAGCATCGGCGCGGATATCGAGCTGCTGCATCTGCGTCCGGAAAACGATTTCCTGCCCGATCTGGATGAGTTGTGCGGCATGGTGCGTCCGGATACGCGCCTGATCGCGATCAACAATCCGAACAACCCGACTGGTTCGCTGATGGATCGTGCGATGCTGGAGCAGATCGCCGGGATCGCCCGCAGTGTCGATGCCTGGCTTCTGTGCGACGAGGTCTACCGCGGAACCGATCAGACCGGAGACGGTTTCACGGCCGCTGTCGCCGATGTCTATGAAAAAGGGATCAGTACGGCGGGCATGTCCAAAGCCTATTCTCTGGCGGGCTTGCGGGTCGGCTGGATCGCCGGTCCCAAGGACATGCTGCACGATGTGATGATCCACCGCGACTACAACACGATTGCGGTCGGACAGGTCGATGAACTGCTGGCCGCCATGGCGCTGGAGAACCGCGACAAGATTCTGGACCGTTCGCGCCGGATCACGCGGGAAAATCTGCGGATCGTGAAGGACTGGATCGCGAATGAGCCGCTGCTCAGTTGGATAGAACCGAAATCCGGCACCACGGCCCTGCTGAAATACGATCTGCCGATGTCCTCGCGCGATCTGTGTGTGGCGCTGTTGCAGGAAGAAGGCGTGATGCTCACCCCCGGAAGCGCCATGGACATGGAAGGTTGGCTGCGTCTCGGCTACACAAATCCGACGGAGGATCTGAAGGCTGGATTGGCGAAGTTTTCCGGCTTTCTGGCCCGCCGGGGCGACGCGTAAAAGAACGGGCCCATGATCGATCTCGACAAAGGCCGTATCCAGGATCTGTTCGACTTCCAAATCGCCGTGGACGCGGTGCGGGCGGCCTATATCGCCTATGCGCGGGGAAGCGTTCAGACGCCACCGGTAACCTATCTGGGTTTTCCGGGCGCGAACGGCGACTGTCATATCAAGTCCGGGCATATCGCCGGGGACGACGCCTTTGTCATCAAGGTCGCGACCGGGTTCTACAACAACCCGTCCAAGGGACTGCCCAGTTCCAACGGCATGAATCTGGTTTTTTCCGCCGAGACCGGCGCGCCCCTGGCCCTTTTGCGGGACGAGGGGTGGTTGACGGATATTCGAACCGGCATCGGGGGCGCGCTGGCGACTCAGGCCCTCGCCGTTGAGGGGGTTGACCATGTTCTGATCGTTGGAACCGGCTTGCAGGCCCGGCATCAGGCGCGGTGCCTTCAGCACCTGATCCCCGACCGCCGCCTGTCTTTCTCCCTATGGGGCAGAAGCAGCGAACAGGCGGAAATCGCCGCGCGCGAACTCCAAGGCGCAGGTTTAAGGGCGCGTATTGTGGAGGATTTGGCCGAAGCTTGCCGGGACAACCAGGCCATCGTCACCACGACGTCGGCGCAAAGCCCGTTGATAGACAGCGATTGGGTGCCACCCGGCGTCCATATCACGGCCATCGGGGCGGATTGTCCCGGTAAGCAAGAACTGGATGTGGAATTGATCGCGCGTGCGGGCCTTCTTGTCTGCGACTCACCCGAACAGGCATTGGATCACGGAGAGTTTCAGACGCTGGCCCGGAGCGGGCGGTTGAACGCAGCCGGTGTCGTCACGCTCGGCGATGTGCTGTCCCGGGATCATCCGGGCCGCCATGCCGGCGACCAGATCACGATAGCCGACCTTACCGGCCTTGCGGCGCAGGATATCGCCGTCTCTCAGTCGATCCTGAAAGGCGTTGCGGCTTGACGCCCACGGTCTGACTCGCTCCGCCGCAGGCGCGGTCTCCGGGCGGCGGCGGTCCGGCGACCGTCCCCGTTTCCTAGAGAAATTTCCTTTCGGATGGACCAATGCCGGGTTCGTCCATTTGTCATTAAATCGTTACGCAATCGTCTCTCAATCGCCATGGAACGGTCATCGTCCGGACCCGGCGGGTGCAACATTGTGTGCCGCCGGGAACAGCCCGCCACCTGTTTGCAGTTCAACCGACCGGCCGCTTGGCACAGGCGTCTTCCGATCTACGGCGGCGTCCAAAGGCGGGCGGAATATCATGGGGAAAAGAGAGATGATGAGACGCACCTTTTTGGCCGCGGCCGCCGGTCTTGCCGGGTTCGCCGCCCTTGCCGCGGCCGCACCCGCCGCCCAGGCCGCCGATCCGATCCGCTTTGCGGTTACCGATATCGAAGGGTTGGAAGCCCTGCAGACCGAATTCGGTCCGTTCCGCGACAAGCTTGCCGAGCTGACCGGGCACCCGGTTGAGTTCTTTCCGGTCAACAGCCGCACCGCCGCCGTAGAGGCCCTGAGTTCGGAGCGCGTCGATTTCGTGCTGACCGGCCCCGCGGAATATGTCGTCTTCAAGGCGCGGACCGATGCGGACGTCGTTGTCGGCTGGCAGCGGCCTGACTATTTCGCCCAGATCGTCGTGATGGCGGATGGACCGGTCAAAAGCGTGGAGGATCTGCGCGGCAAGAAAGTTTCCTTCGGGTCGGTCGGCTCCACCAGCCAGCATCTCGGCCCGGCCCAGGCGCTCGCCGATATGGGCCTGAATTATAGCAGGGATTATCAGCCGCAGATCATTTCCCGCAACGTGGCGGTGGAGGCGATGATCCGGGGCGACATCCAGGCCGTCGGGATGAATTTCGGCCACCTGCAGAAAATCCGTAAAGCCTTCCCGGATCAGGCATTCACCGTGGTGGCGCGGGGCCGCGACCTGCCGAACGATATCCTGATTTCCGGCAAGCATGTCTCCGGCGACATGCTGGGCAAGGTGAAGTCGGCCTTCATCGACCATTCCGATGAGCTGCTCGCCCAGGTTCTGAAGGGCGACGACAACCAGAAATACAAGGGCGGGCACTTCCTGTCAGAAATCGAAGACAGCGATTACAATTATGTCCGCGCCATGTATTCCACAATCGGTGTCGATAAGTTCAACAGCTTCGTCGGCAACTAGGACGGTTGGGACGCCGGGGCGTCTCGCCCCGGCGCACCCCGCCGATTTGCTCATGTCCCAGTCCTTTAGTCCCGATGCCGGGATCGACGCTGCGCGCAAGGCGGGCTCCACCCCCGGCGCGGCGCAGCCTTTTCCCGCCGCCGTCGATCTGGAGAAGGCGGCGCGCCCGCCGCTGGTTGCGGTCGACCGGGTGGTGAAACGGTTCGGGGGCATCGATACGCCGCCGGTCCTGAAGGGCGTGGAGCTTTCCATCGCGGAAGGGGAGGCCGTCGCCCTGCTGGGGTCCAACGGGGCCGGCAAGTCCACTCTGCTGCGCTGCCTGCCGGGGTTGACGCCCGTGAACGAGGGCACGATCACGATCTTCGGGGCCTCCGTCGGCGATCTTCGGGGCGCGGCCCTGCGCCGGTTGCGCAGCCGCATCGGTTTCGTGTTTCAGCGCCACAATCTCTCGACCCGATTGTCGGTGCTCTCCAACGTGGTGCATGGCGCGCAGGGACGTCTGTCGCCCTGGCGCGTCTCCAATCAGGCGACCGCGCCGCGGGCGGTGCGGGAAGAGGCGATGGATTGTCTGGATCAGGTCGGGCTGGCGGACATGGCGCAACGGCGCGCCGACCGTCTTTCCGGCGGCCAGTCGCAGCGCGTCGCCGTGGCCCGCGCCCTGATGCAGCGGCCGTCCCTCGTCCTGGCGGACGAGCCGGTCGCCAGCCTCGACCCGGTGGCGGCGGAAGACGTCATGACCCTTTTCGCCGGACTGATGCGGAACAAGGGGATCACCTTGATCTTTACGTCTCACGATGTGGCACAGGCCACGGCCTTCAGCGACCGGGTGGTTGCGCTGAAAGCGGGGCGTGTGGCGTTGGACCGTCATGCGGATTTGGTGAAACCCGGTGAATTGGATTGGGTTTATGGCCACTGACGCGCCGACGCCGATGCGTTCCATGCCGCCGGGCCGCTTCGGCGAGCGGATCAACCCGATGGCCTTTGCGCTGACCGTGGCGGCTGTGGCCTTTGTCATCGTCTCCTTCAATCAGGTCGGTCTGTCCTGGGAGCGGATCTCCAACGGCGGGCCGGGTCTCGCGCGCCTGGTCGGTCAGATGTTTCCGCCGGATCTTTCGCGTCTGCAGCCGGTGCTGCTGTCCCTGTTCGAAACCTTCCAGATGGCCGCCGTGGGCACGGCGCTCGGCGTCTTCTTCAGCGTGCCGATGGCGGTGATGGCCAGCCGGAAACATGCGCCGCATCCTTCGGTCCGGGTGGCGTTCCGCGGCCTGATCGCTTTTTTCCGCACCGTCCCAGACCTGATCTGGGCACTGGTTTTCGTGATCGCCGTGGGACTGGGGCCGGCGGCGGGGACGCTGGCCATCATGATCGATACGATCGGCTTCTGCGCGCGCTTTTTCGCCGAAGCGATGGAGGAGGCGGATGACGGCCCGCAGGAGGCGTTGAGCGCCATGGGCGCCACCCGAACGGGCGTCGTGCTGGGCGCGGTCTTTCCGCAGGTTATGCCCAGCTTTATCGCCACCAGCCTGTTCGCCTTGGAAAAAGCGACGCGGTCCTCTGTGGTCCTTGGGTTGGTCGGCGCCGGCGGTATCGGTATCGAGCTTAAAGTGGCGATGGACTTCTTCAGCTACGACCTGGCCTGCATGATCATCCTGTCGATTTTCGTCCTGGTGCTGGCCGTGGAACAGGCGAGCGGGTGGCTGCGGACCAGATTCCTCTAGCGGTCTGCGGACAGGCCGCGCGCGCCCTCCCTAGCCGGAGCCGGAATGCGCGTCTACCGCGCCCAGGGGTGCGGTTGCGCCGGGTCGGCGAAGGTCAGGCCGGGAATGGTCAATTCCACTTCATTTGGAATGCATAGGATGTTACAGGAGGCTATGTTCTCATAGATATTCGCTGTCGCGCCCCGGTAGTTGTTCTGCTCATACAGCCGGGGCTGATGCCAATAGCACGTATAGCCAAGCCCATCGAGGAACCCCAGCAGTTGAGGGGAATTTTCCACCCTGTCATTCTCGGCATAGACAAAGGGGCGACAGCGTTTGAGCGTTTCAACGGACCCTTCCAGTACTTGCGGCTCCATGCCTTCCACATCGATTTTCAGCAATCCGAGAGTTTGCAGGTTCAAACTGTCGATGGTGATGACATCGACCTCTTCCTGAAGCGCGCCACCGCGGTCCTGCGTCGATGCCGCCCCTGTATTCAGGACCTGCTGTTGCCTGTTGGCCGATTGCAGTTGGCTGCGGGTGGTTTTGTCTATGAAGGTCTTCCCAGCCGTTTTGCCGACGGCCTTTTTGTGTGCTGAAACATGCGTCAACTCGTTCAACGCCAGGGATCCGCACAGGGCGTTGAACACGATGGTCTGCGGTTCGAAGGCGATTACATGCCCGCTTTCGCCCACTGCGAAGGCAAGCGGTATGGTAAGCAGGCCGTAATTCGCGCCAACATCGACAATGGTGCCGCCGGGCGCAATGAGATGCTGCAGCAGCCGGAATTCTTCCGGCGAATACTCCCCATACTGAATGATGGATTGGCCGAGATAGAAGTCGTTCTTGTTGACGATGAAATGGCCGTGTCTGCCCTTTACAACGACATGACAGTGACCTGTGTTATAGCCTTCTGAGATCAAACCACGCCCTCGGTCCGTTCCATCGCCAGAAGGCGATAGTACTCGGATACGGTCTCCCGGTCTGCCCTAATATGGCGGGTTTCTATGCCAAGGCGCCGTACAGAATGCCGCAGATTGCGACGGCGGCGACGATCCCCGCCAGATCCGCGCTCAGCGCCGCGGCAAGCGCGTGGCGGATGCGGCGGATCTGAACCGCGCCGAAATAGACCGCCAGCACGTAGAAGGTGGTTTCCGTCGATCCCTGCAAGGTGCTGACCAGATAGCCGGTATAGCTGTCCGGCCCGATGGCCCCGTCATTGATGATGGAGGCCAGAATGCCATAGGCGCCCGACCCGCTGAGCGGGCGCAGCAGCGCCATCGGCAGGGCTTCCGCCGGCAGGCCGAGCGGGCCTGTGACCGCCGCCAGCGGTGTGATCAGATATTCCATCGCGCCGCTGTTCCGGAACATGCCGACCGCCACCAGGATCGCCACCAGATAGGGGATGATCCTCAGCGCCACATTGAACCCGTCCTTCGCGCCTTCGACGAAACATTCATAGACCCGCACGCGCTTCGCCACGCCGAAACCCAACAGCAGAATCATCAGGCCCGGAATAATCCAGGGGGCGATCTGTTTGCCGTAAAGAACGGTCAGCGGCACCAGCGCGACGATGAAGCCCAGCGCCAGGGTGGAGACATAGACCGGATAGGCGTCATCCGCGGCGCTGAGATCCTGATCCTTGAAATCGTCTCGTTCCCGGTCTGCTTCCGCAACCGCGGCTTCGGCCGGGACCGCGGGTCTTTCCACCGTCCAGAACCGCTGCAGCAGTTTGGCCATGACGATGGCGACCGTGGTGGAGCAGATGGTGGCGACCAGCGTGGTCGGCACGATCCCGGCGGGGTCGTCCGATCCGGCCGCCGCGCGCAGCGCGATCACGCCGGTCGGCAGCAGAGTGACGCTGGAGGTGTTGATGGCCAGGAACAGGGCCATGGCGTTGGTGGCGGTTCCCTTCACCGGGTTCAGTTTGTCCAGTTCCTGCATGGCGCGGATGCCGAAGGGCGTGGCCGCGTTGCCCAGGCCCATCACATTCGCCGACATGTTCAGGATCATCGCCCCCATCGCCGGGTGATTGGCCGGTACGTCCGGGAACAGGCGCTTCATCAGCGGGCGCAGCAGCTTGGCGATGATTACCAGCAGGCCGCCTTCCTCCGCCACCTTCATCAGACCCAGAAACAGGGCCATCACCCCGACCAGCCCCAATGCCAGGGTGACCGACGATTCCGCCGTGTCGATCATGCCGATCCCCAGGATTTCCATCGGGCTCTGGGCTTCGGCGTCCGGCGCTTCCCAGGTCACTTGCCGGAATGCCGCCACGACAAAGGCGATCAGGACAATGGCGAAAAAGATAACGTTCATGGGCGCACCCCGGCCTGTGCCTGCCTGTAAAGACAGGTGCGACGCCCGGCGGACACCGCAAAACTGCCTGGACTGTGCGCAGTGTTACCCGATTCGGAGGCCGGGAAGCGGCTAGTCGAAGGCGCTGGTCAGCGGATAGGAGTAATGCAGGGTCAGGACCTCGGTGCCGGGGTTGTTGTCGTCCAGGCCCGCGTTCGACAGGTGATAGAAGGACAGGCCCAACCGGCTGCGGTCGTCGAAACGGTAAGCGACCTCGATCGCCGAGCGGAACTCGATCACATGCCCCAGATCCTTGCCGTCGCCGTCATGGTACAGGCCCGGTGCGAATTGCGGGGAGACCACCCAGCGGCGGCCCAGGAACAGGTCCATGCGAATGCCCGCATAGACATAGGCTGCGGCGTCTGTCGTCGCCATGATGCCGACCTGGGGCGTAAACACCCACCAGTCCCAGTCCGAGATATATTCGAAATGAAACTCGCCGGCGTCTTCATCGTCGTTGATGTCGTAATAGCCCGCGCCGAACCGCAAGAAAGCGGGATCGCCGTTCGCCGACGCGCTGGCCGCCGGCAGGGATGCCAGAACGAGTGCCGCCAGTGCCGCGCTGAGAAGTCGCCGAACCATGAATCAGTCTCCCCCGAGATCGAAAAATCACGCCGTATCATAATGATCGCATCGTTCCGGACAAGACAGACCGGCGATAATGTACCGGGGCCGGCGCGGGGCGGCGGTGCGGGCCGGCGAATGCGGTCAGGATGGCGCTTCCGCGCTTGACGTGCGCTGTGTCGTGCACTAGAAGACCGTGCTTCGCGCGGGGTGCCGCTTGCGTATGCGGTGTGTTTTGGCCGATTTGGGCTGAAAATCCCGGCTCTCAAGTGCGAAAAGAAGACAAAGATTGGCTAGATAGACGGCGCTGAACACGGCGCTGACAAAGGATTGTACGATGTCCAGACGTTGCAGCATCACCGGTAAGGGCGTGATGACCGGGAACAACGTGTCCCACGCCATGAACCACACCCGCCGCCGGTTCCTGCCGAACCTGCAGTATACGCGCCTGATGAGCGATGCGTTGAACGAACAGGTGCGCCTGCGCCTGACCACCCGCGCCATCCGGACCATCGAAAAGGCCGGCGGCCTGGATGCGTTCCTGATGAAGACGCCGAACCGGAAGCTGCCGGAAGAAGCCCTGCGCCTGAAGCGCCGCGTTTCGAAGCGGCTCGCCAAGGCCGCCGCCTGACCGGCGTCTCAGGTATGATCTCGAAAGGGGCTCGCTTCGGCGGGCCTTTTTTGTTGGCTCTGTGGCTCAACCCCACTCGGCCCGGACCGCCCTGTCCGTTTCTGTGTCCCTGAAGCGTGTCCGCGCGGCGGCGAATGCCTGCTCGTCCGCAAGCTGGGATAAAGCCCACACGGCCATGGCGCGGACCAGGGGGGATGCGTCGCCAAGCAGCGCTTCAACGTTTGGGGCCGCGGTGGTCTCACCGCTGTTTCCGACGCCGATCAGGATGTTGCGGATGAAGCGGTCCCGGCCGATCCGTTTGATCGGGCTGCCGCGAAACACCTCCCGGAACCCGGCATCGTCCAGGTCCAGATAGTCGATAAGTTTTTGCGCAGTCAGTTCCGGCCGGGGCAGAAAGGCCATTTCCTTGGTCCGTTCCGCGAACTTGTTCCAGGGGCAGATGGCCAGACAATCGTCGCAGCCATAGATGCGGTTTCCCATGGCGCTGCGGAACTCGGCTGGGATATGCCCCTTATGCTCGATGGTCAGGTAGGAGATGCAGCGCCGCGCATCCAGCGTATACGGGGCGGGGAAGGCCGCGGTCGGGCAGATATCCTGACAGGCCCTGCAGGATCCGCACCGGTCCGTCGCGGGGTCGTCCTTGGGCAGGTCCAGACTGGTGAAGATTTCGCCCAGGAACAGCCAGGAGCCGTGCTCCCGGCTGACCAGATTGGTGTGTTTTCCCTGCCAGCCCACCTGGGTGAGTGATGCGACCGGCTTTTCCATCACCGGGGCGGTATCCACGAAGACTTTCACATCGCCTGCCGCCGTCTCCACCAGCCAACGCGCCAACTGCTTCAGGCGCTTTTTTACCTCGTCATGGTAATCCTTGCCGCGGGCATAGACGGATATCAGGGCGCGGTCCCTGTTCTTCAGATCCGCCAGTGAATCGGAAGCGGGCGCGTAGCTCATGCCCAGGACGATCACCGTCCGGACCTCTTCCCACAGGGCGGAAGGTGAGGACCGTCGCTCCAGCGTCTCCGCCATCCAACCCATATCGCCGTGCTGTCCGGCGTCGACGAAGTTGTGCAGCCGCTCACGGTCGCGTTGTCGCGTTTCGGCGGGCGCAAAGCCGACCGCGTCGAACCCAAGCTCGCGGGCCTTGTCTTCGGTTTTCCGGCGCAGGTCGCTGTCACTCATTACGCCCCGCTTATAGCGCGAAGGGTTACAGGCGGTCTATGTCGCCGGCGGCGGCGGTTTCGTGGAAGGTCTTTTGGAAGACGGTGAAGGTTCCCGCCTCGATAGCGTCGCGCATACCGCGCATCAGGCGCTGATAATAGGTCAGATTGTGCCAGGTCAGCAGCATCATCGCCAGAATCTCACCCGCCTTTACCAGATGATGGAGATAGGCGCGGCTGTAGTCGGTGCAAGCGGGGCAGGGACACCCCTCCTCCAGCGGGCGGGGGTCGTCCGCATGCCGGGCATTCTTCAGGTTCACCGGACCGCCGGCGGTCCAGGCCTGACCGTTGCGGCCCGACCGGGTCGGCAGTACGCAATCGAACATATCGATCCCGCGCGCCACCGCGCCCACCAGATCGGACGGTTTGCCGACGCCCATCAGATAGCGGGGCCGGTCCACGGGCAGCGCGGGGGCGGTGAAATCGAGCGTCCCGAACATCAGCTCCTGGCCTTCGCCGACCGCCAGGCCGCCGACCGCATAGCCGTCGAACCCGATATCGGCGAGGGTTTGCGCCGATTCCAGCCGTTGGTCTTCGAAGACGCTGCCCTGCACGATACCGAACAGACCGTATCCGGGACGTTCCACGAAGGCGTCCTTGGACCGTTGCGCCCAGCGCATGGAAAGCTCCATGGAAGTCCGCGCCTCCTTCTCCGTCGCCGGATAGGGGGTGCATTCGTCGAAGGCCATGGTGATGTTGGAATCCAGCAGGTGCTGGATCTGGATCGACCGTTCCGGCGTCAGCGTGTGATAGCTGCCGTCGATGTGGGACCGGAATCGGACGCCGTCCTCTGTGATCTTTCGGATTTCCGACAAAGACATGACCTGAAAACCGCCGGAATCGGTCAGGATCGGCCCGGGCCAGTTCATGAACCGATGCAGGCCGCCCAGCCGGTCTATCCGTTCCGCCCCCGGGCGCAGCATCAGGTGATAGGTATTGCCCAGCACGATCTGCGCGCCGGTGCCGGCGACCGATTCCGGCAGCATGGCCTTTACCGTGCCCGCGGTGCCGACGGGCATGAAGGCGGGCGTGTCGATGACGCCGTGGGCGGTGCCGACCCGTCCGCGCCGGGCCGGGCCGTCCGTGTGCGTCAGTTTGAATTCGATCCCGGTCATAATGCGCGCTCCAACAGGCAGCAATCGCCATAAGAATAGAAACGGTACCGCTCGTCCGCCGCGTGGCGGTAGGCGGCCCTCATCCGTTCAAGCCCAGCGAAGGCGGAGACCAGCATGAACAGGGTCGATTTGGGCAGATGAAAGTTGGTCAACAGCAGGTCGACCGCCTTGAAATCGAATCCGGGGGTGATGAACAGGTCCGTTTCGCCGTCGAAAGGGCGGATGCCGGTTCCGTCCCGCGCCGCCGTTTCCAGAAGCCGCATCGCCGTGGTGCCGACCGCGACGATCCGGCGGCCCGCCGCTTTGGCGTCGTTCAGCCGCTGCGCCGTCTCCGGGTTCAGGATTCCGATCTCGGCATGCATGACATGGTCGTCGGTATCCTCCACCTTGACCGGCAGGAAAGTGCCCGCGCCGACGTGAAGGGTCAGCGTCTCGAACCGGACGCCCCGCGCCTTCAGGGCGTCGATCAGGCGGTCGGTGAAATGCAGCGACGCCGTCGGCGCGGCGACCGCGCCCTGCTGTCTGGCGAAGATGGTCTGATAATCCTGGCGGTCGGCCTCCGCGGCGTCTTCGTCGCCGCTCTCCCGCTTGATATAGGGGGGAAGCGGCATCAGGCCGTGTTCGTGCAGGGCGGCGAACAGGGCGTCGCCGGTCCGGTTGAAAGTCAGCTCGACCTCGCCGGCCTCGCGCTTCTCCGTCACTTCCGCATGAAAATCGTCTGAAACGCGGAACAGATCGCCCGGGCGCAGTTTCTTGGCCGGTCGGGCGAAGGCGTGCCACCGGTCCGGGCCGGTGCGTTTGTGCAGCGTAACCTCTACTTTCGCCTCGCCGCGCGTGCCAGTCAGACGCGCCGGAATGACCTTCGTGTTGTTGACCACCAGAACATCGTCGGGCCGCAGCAGATCCGGCAGGTCCGAAACCGTCCGGTCGACGGTTTCCGTTCCCTGAAGGTCCAGCATCCGCGCCGCGTCGCGCGGCTCTATCGGGTGCTGGGCGATCAGATCCGCCGGCAGGTCGAAATCGAAAAGGTCAACGCGCATGGTTCTTTTTCGGTCGGCGGTTCCGGCCCGCGTCCACCCGGTTACCCAACGGCATTGTACGCTATGGGTGACTGGGTGGGGGCGCGGGCGGGAACCGCTGAAAACCTAAACCCCGTTTTCACGCAGGGCCGCCGGATAGAAAGCGACCAGCAGTTTGAACGGATAGAGCAGGATGGCGATCATCGTCAGTTTGGCGACGAAGTCTCCCGCAGCCCAGCTTATCCACGGCAATCCCGTCCCGGCGAAGGCCAGCGTGAAAAACAGCGCCGTATCGATGGCGGAGCCGAACAGGCTGGAAATCGCCGGTGCATGCCACCAGGCCCCGTTGCGCAGCCGGTCGAAAATCAGGACGTCAAGCAGTTGGGCGACCAGGAACGCGCTGCCGGATGCAACGGCGATGCGCGGGTCCGCCAGAATAAGCGACAGCACCACGCCGAGCGCGAAGCCGATATAGACTACTTTGCGCGCCGCGGCGGCGCCGAACAGGCGGTTGGTGGTGTCGGTCACCAGAAAGGCCACCGGATAGGTGAAGGCGCCGTAGGTCAGCAATTCCGACAGGTCGATGGCGGCGGTCCCGAATGTCAGCACATGCTGGACGGGATGTTCGACCGCGATGTTGGAAAGAAGTATGACCAGGCCCATGGCCACGACAGGCGGCAGGATGCGTTTCACAACGCTGGTGTCGGTAAGCATGTCATTTCCTTGTGTTACGGGCGACGAGAGGCCCCTGCCTCTCCCAACGGGGTAATAGCCCCGCCCCCGATAACCGATGCGCCGCCTAAAGCGGAAACGCGCGGGGTGATACGCCTGAAATCGGGAAAAAGTCAAACCAGGCCCGCTTTTGCAGGCCGAAATGAAAGACGCCGGGCTGGAAACCCGGCGGTAGAGCATGTCACCTTTACTTGGAATCGACTGAGATCGCTTTGCCGTTCAGCCGGGCAGGAGCCGGTCTGCAGGCGATGCGGCGCATCGGCAAGGGTCGGCGACGCCCTCCGGCTGACCGGAAAAGCGGCCGAAGGCTGCGAAGACCGTCTCAGTGGTGCCAAGTAAAGGTGGCATGTTCTAACACGGATGGGGTCTGCGATCGTCTCAGTTCAGGACGGTGGGCCAATTCCGGTCGCCGGAGGCGATGTGGCCGGGGATGTCGGCCTCCCAGCGTGTCTGAACGTCCTTGTTGTAGTTCAGGTACAGTTTGCCGTCGACGATCCTCCAGGCTTCCGGATCGGTCGATGCGGTATAGCCTTGGGCCACGGCGTAGGCGCAGTAACCGCCGTATTGCGGGGCGTACTGCTCCGGGTTTGCGGCGAACAGGTCGCGGTTTTCGGTGCTGGAAAAACGCCAGGTGGCCCCGTTCCAATCGTGCGTGATGTCCGATGACCCTTCCACCGGGCGTCCCTCGGTGAAGTAGGCCACCGGATCGGTCCCGTCGATCGCGGTGCCCAGGAAGGATTGATAGACCGGCGCTTCGGACGCCCCGGCATGTGTCGGCGCCAGCGCCGCGGCGACAACGAACGCGGCCAGGAAACGGCCGATCAGGCTACGCATAGCGACTACTCCCTAAATCGTTCCTTACGGCGGTTCGGCATGTCCGCCGATGGGAGGGGAAATAAGGGACGAACGGACCGCTGCAAGGGAGGCGGCCCGCCTTTCACATTTTGTTTATCGACAAAAAACTTAGGGTCATTTCTTTTCCGGCTCTAGGGACCGGGGCGGTGCGTATTGCCGCGCATCTTCGCGGGTCGGAATGAAGGCAAACCGACTCAGAAGGGCATCGACCGGTCTTCGTATGGGGATGCCTGGGGTTGTTGTCGGTGTATTTATTTAAGATTACGCTAATTTGGGGGAGTGAACGAAACGCGGCGGCGCATGCTTAAGGATCTTTCCCATGACCCGGCGACGGGCATCGTCCGGATCACGATTGACCGGGATCTGACGGCGGACATCTATCGCGACGCGATGACCCGGCTGACGACCTCGCCGGATTTTCCAACGAACGTGCATACCATCTGGGATTTGAGGACGGTCCGGTTTTCGAATGTCGATTTCGAACTCTTCAAGCAAATGAAAGAGATTTGGGAGGAATTCGAGTCCCGCCGCATCGGCTCCAAGACGGCAATCCTGGTTCCCGGCGATCAGGAGGGGCGTCTGGTGGCGCTGTTCGAAGCTTTCGCCATCGATGGCGAACATCATTTGAAGATCGTGGAGACCATGGCGGACGCCGAGGCCTGCCTGCGGTAAAGGGCGGCTTTGAGCCGCCTGGGACGGGCGCGGTCTGCAAGGGGGGCGGCCGCGGTTCGAAAAGAATACAGGCGGGGCCGCGACCCCGCCTGCATTTCCAAGACAGCCAAGGAAGTGATCAGGAATCGAACCACCAGCGGTGATATCCGCGCCCGCCGTCGAGTTCCCAGCTGGAGGCCAGGTTCGGGCCGTGCTTGACGTTCGACCGCCGCCCATAGACGAAGTTG
>JANQIT010000224.1 GCA_028282025.1 Hwanghaeella sp.
AAGAAACTGCTATCGCACGGAAAGCGGTTGGATGCGGTTGACGACGAAGAGTTGCACGTGGTCCGGATCGAGGGGAAGCAAACGCGGTATTGCGTGGAATTCTTCGCCGGCCTGTATCCCAAGCGATCCGTTCGGCATCACATCAAGGCGCTCTCGGCGCTGCAGGATTGTTTGGGCGGCTTGAACGACGGTGTGGTCGCCGATGGCCTGCTCGCCCGGTTCGGTAAAGGCCGTAATCCCATCGATGAAAGCGCCCGCGCCTGTGTGATGGGGTGGTATGCCGCCCGGATTTACGGTGAGCGCCAGCAGCTCGCGAAGATTTGGCGTGTTCTGGTGAAACAGGACCGGTACTGGGAATAAGCCGCGCTGCGGTGTCAGACCAATGTTCGAGGCGCCACGAAGCGGACGACGTCGCCGGTTCCCGGGGCGATATCGGACCAGCGCCGACCGGAAAAGCGCAATTCGGTCAAGGCCGCGGTGGGGTATTTGGCGACCGGAACCTGTTGGGTGTCGGGGGCGGCTAGGGAGAGCGCCAGGTCATGCAGGCCGGGATTGTGGCCGATCACCATCACGGAATCCGGCCCATCGTCGAGCCGCCGCAGGCGGTCCAGGAGCGTTCCTGCGCCGGCCAGGTAGAGACCTTCGTCGATCTCGACCGCCGGGTCGCCTTCGAGGGAGGCCAGGACCAGGTCCAGGGTCTCGCGGGCGCGGACGGCCGCCGAACAGAGGATCAGATCGGGAAAGATGCTATGTTGCTGCATATAATTTCCGATGGCGGGCGCCGCCTTTCGCCCGCGCGCGTTGAGCGGCCGGTGAAAATCATCCAGACCTTCGGTCTTCCACGAGGATTTGGCATGACGAAGGATGTACAGTCGGACCATAGCGGCTCCGTTCGGTGGCGGGCATTAGCGTAATGATTCGGTTATACTTTTATTGTACGATTTGAAAAGGAATCTGGCGGGATTCATACGATTTTGTGAAAAGGAGGCCTGAGAGAAGGCGATGGTGGCGACGGCAAAAGCGCGTCCGGAAGACAAGATTACGATGGACAGCAATGCGCGGTTCCTGAACCGTGAACTGTCCTGGTTGAGCTTCAACTCGCGCGTTCTGGAGGAAGCCTATAACACCAGCCACCCCCTGCTTGAACGGCTCCGTTTCCTTGCGATTTCCGCAAGCAACCTGGACGAATTCTATATGGTCCGCGTGGCCGGCCTGAAAGGTCAGGTCGCCGCCGGCGTCGCCACGCCCAGCGATGACGGCTTGACGCCGAGCCAGCAACTGAGCGCGATCTCCAACGAAGTCCGGATGCTGTTAGCGGAGCAGCAGAAGTGCTGGAGCAAGCTTCGCAAGGAGTTGAAGGACGATGGGATCGCCGTGTTGCCGCCGTCCGGGTTGGCCAAGGACGAAAGGAAGTGGCTGGATGCTTGGTTCACCGATCAGCTGTTCCCGGTCCTGACCCCCTTTGCCGTCGACCCGTCCCATCCATTTCCCTTCATCCTCAATGAGGGTTTGGTGATCGTCGTCGCCTTGCGCCGGCCGTCGGACGATAAGGTGATCACGGGGCTGATCTCCATCGGCCATATGGACCGGTTCGTACGGTTGCCCGGGGAGGATGTGCGGTTCCTCGCCCTGGAGCATGTGATCGCGCGGTATTTCGACCGATTGTTTCCGGGCTTCGAGGTGACCGGGAAGGGCATCTTCCGGGTCATCCGCGACAGTGAGGTGGAGATCGACGAAGAAGCCGAAGACCTGGTGCGGACCTTCGAATCCGCGCTGAAACAGCGTCGCCGTGGACATGTCATCCGGTTGACGGTGGATGCGGGGATGCCGGATGACCTGCGCCAATTCGTGGAGGAGCAACTCGGCGTCGAGCCGAACGACTGTATCGCCCTGGATGAGATTCTCGGGCTGAGCGATGTCAGTGCCCTGATCGTCGACGAGCGCAAGGATTTGCAGTTCAAGAGTTTTACCGCGCGTTTCCCCGAACGGATCCGGGACTATGGCGGTGATTGCTTCGCCGCAATTCGGGCGAAAGACATCATCGTGCATCACCCGTATGAGAGCTTTGACGTGGTGGTGCAATTCTTGAAGCAGGCGGCCCGCGACCCGGCGGTCGTCGCGATCAAGCAGACGCTGTATCGAACGTCCGACAACTCACCCATCGTGCGCGAGTTGATCGAAGCCGCCGAGGCGGGAAAGGCCGTCACCGCCCTGGTCGAACTGAAGGCGCGTTTCGACGAAGCGGCCAATATCCGCTGGGCCCGTGATTTGGAACGGGCAGGTGCACAGGTGGTGTACGGCTTCCTGGATTTGAAGACGCATGCGAAGGTCTCCCTGGTGGTGCGCCGGGAAGCGCAGGACCTGCGTACCTATGTCCATTTCGGGACCGGCAATTATCATCCCATCACGGCGCGGATCTATACCGATCTGAGTTTCTTCTCCTGCGATCCGGTGTTGGGGCGCGATGCGGCGAAGGTCTTCAACTACATGACCGGCTACGCCACACCGGACGCGATGGAAAAACTGGCAATTGCGCCGTTGACCCTCCGCAGCACGCTGCAGCAGCATATCGAAGAGGAGATCGAGCACGCCAAGGCCGGCCGGCCGACCCAGATTTGGGCGAAGATGAACTCACTGGTCGACTCGGATGTTATCGACGCCCTCTATGCGGCGAGTCAGGCAGGGGTTGAAATCGACCTGGTGGTGCGGGGTATTTGCTGTCTGCGCCCCGGAATCCCGGGGTTGTCGGAAAATATTCGCGTAAAGAGCATTGTTGGCCGTTTTCTCGAGCACAGCCGGATCGTATGTTTCGGCGCGGGTCGCGCGCTCCCGTCGGCACAGGCCAAGGTCTTTATCTCGTCCGCCGACTGGATGCCGCGTAACCTGAACCGCCGGGTCGAGACGCTTGTTCCGATTGACAACCCGACGGTCAAGAAGCAAGTGCTCGAACAGATTATGGTGGCGAACTTGAACGACGAAGCGCAGAGCTGGGAAATGCAGCCGGATGGCGCGTTCCAACGGCTGAAGGCGACGGCGGATAGCTTCAACGCACACACCTATTTCATGACCAATCCCAGCCTTTCCGGCAGAGGCAGCGCGCTGGAACAGTCGCGCCCGGTCCGTCCCTTGAAGTTACGGCGGGTCTGACCGCGTGCCGGGTATTCTTACCCGAGGTCGGAAGTTCGGAGCGGAAAACGGCACGACGCCGGTGGCGGTCGTCGATATCGGCTCGAACTCGATCCGGCTCGTGGTCTACGAAGGGCCGCAGCGAACGCCGACTCCTGTCTTCAATGAGAAAGTGCTCTGTGGCCTGGCCCGCGGGCTGAACAAGACCGGGAAACTCTCCGCCGAGGGGGTCGAACTGGCGCTGGCCAGCATCGCCCGTTTCCGGGCCCTGACGGATGCGATGGCGGTGGACCGGGTCGATGTCGTGGCCACGGCCGCCGTGCGCGATGCGGAGAATGGCCCGCAATTCGTCGAGGAGGTCCGTGAGCGCTGCAACTTCGAGGTCCGGGTGCTTTCGGGCGAGGAGGAGGCCCGCATTTCCGCGATGGGCGTCCTGTCCGGGATTCCCGAAGCGAAGGGTCTCATGGGCGATTTGGGCGGCGGCAGCGTTGAGCTCGTCCGCATCAACAAGGGGCAGAGCGGAGTCTACGATACGCTACCGCTCGGGCCGTTGCGCCTGTCCGATATGGCGGATGGCAGCGTTTCGAAAGCCCGCAAGATCATCGACAAGAAACTGGCGACGGTATCCTGGCTGGGCAAGGCCAAGGGCCAGCGGTTCTATCCCGTCGGTGGCGCCTGGCGTGCCTTGGCGCGGGTGCATATGGAACAGTCGGACTATCCGTTGCACGTGATCCATCAATACACGATGTCGGCTGGCGATGCGGTCGAGTTTGCGCGGTTTGTCGCTAAGCTGAGCCCGAACACCTTACGAAAAATTCCCGGCGTGGCACGCCAGCGCGTCGATGGTGTGCCCTATGCCGCGTATTTGATGCAGCGTCTGGTCGAGGAGACCAAGGTCGCGGAGGTCGTCTTCTCGGCCTATGGG
>JANQIT010000239.1 GCA_028282025.1 Hwanghaeella sp.
ATCTACCTGCACGACGCCCTGCATCTGCACTAAGTCGGAGCGGACGCCGGGTCGGGTTGCGAGGAGAGTTCGGTTGCCGCGCCATGGGGCGGGCAATCGGTGGAGTTTAACCGAAGCGGGGCACGTTGGGTGCGCCCGAAACGAAGAGGGTAAGAACAATGGAAGCTGATGCAGCCAAACTGATTGGGGCGGGCCTCGCGGCCATCGGCATGATCGGCGCCGGTATCGGTGTGGGTAATGTCTGGGCCAGCTACATCCAGGCGATTTCCCGCAACCCGGCGTCCAAGGGCGAAATCGGCGCCAACATCTGGATCGGCTTCGCCGTGACGGAAGCCATCGCGCTGTTCGCGCTGATCGTCGCCCTGATGGCTCTGTTCAGCTAAGACCGCTGATCTACCGCGTTCCGGTGCGGCCCGATCTTATGTATCTCGGGATGACCGCACCGGATTGACGCATAGATGCCGTTATGGACGCCGCATCAGCCGATGCGCGCCGGCCAGACGCAGCGTGACGGCGCCGTTTGCGAACGGGCCGGCGTCACGCCGCCAACGGTAGCCTGGTCAAACGGTAGCTTGGTCATAGGGAAGACAGATGCCTCAATTTGAACAGCTCGATACGTTCGCCAGCCAGATCTTCTGGCTGCTGATCACCTTCTCGGTGCTTTACATTATCCTGTCGCGGATGGTTCTGCCCCGGATTGCCGGTGTGGTCAGCACCCGCGAGAAGAAGATCGACGACGATCTCAGCCGGGCCGAAGAACTGCGAACCAAAGCGGATGCGGTTCAGGAAGCCTATGAAGCGGCCTTGGCCAAGGCGTCCGAAGACGCCCGCGCGGTCCACCGTCAGGCAGCCGAGAAGATGGCCGCCAAGAGCGAGAAGGAATTCACCGCTCTGGCTGCGGAACTCGCCGAGGACGCCAAGGCGGCGGACGAGCGGATCGGTGCGGAGAAAGCCGCGGCCTTGCAGGAAATGCAGTCGCAGGCCGTTGAGGTTGTCCAGGCGGCGACCGAACGTCTGATCGGCGCCAGCGTCGATGAGAAATCTGCATCTGACGCGTTGAAGGCGGCCGGAGGAGCGAACTGATGGCGGAGATTTTCGGCAATCCGACCACCTGGGTGGCTGTCGCCCTGGCGATTTTCATCGCCCTGGTCTTCAAGCCGGCGAAAAAGGCGATCCTGTCCGCGCTGGATTCTAAGATCGACGAGATCAAGAACCAGGTGGAAGAAGCCGCAAAGCTGCGCGACGAAGCGCAGGCGCTGTTGGCGGAATACGAACGCAAACAGCAGCAGGCGACGCAGCATGCCGAAGAGATGATCGACGCCGCCCGCAAAGAAGCCGAAGACTTCAAAGTCCGGTCGGAGAGCGAGTTGAACGCCAATCTGGAGCGGCAGCGCAAGATGGCGCTGGAGCGTATCGCGCTTGCGGAAGAAAAAGCGCTGCAGGAAGTTCGCGCCGCCGCGGCCGACCTCGCCATCGCGGCAACGGAGAAGCTGGTGGCCGAAAAGGTTGCCGGCGTCGACGGGGACAAACTGGTCGATAAGGCCATCGCGGACCTGGGCGGGAAACTGCACTGACGCGACGGGTCGTGACGCTGGAGTTGGGCCGGGATTTCCCGGCCCTTTCTTTTTGCTTCCGCGCCATGGCGTGTTGGGGTCAAACCCGTCTACAATCCAGCGCCGGACAGGACAGGTGACGAACGGATGCCTTTTGTAGCCCGAAACGACGACGGCCGTATCACGGCGATCAGCGAGCGCCAGACCAAGCCGGCCACGGAATTCATGGAAACTTCCGACCCGGAGGTGCAGGCCTTTATCCGGGGCGCAACACCGGATTCCATGCGCCGCCGCCTGGTCGGCACCGATACGGAAATGGCCCGGATTACCGAAGACCTGATCGACGTTCTGATTTCCCGGAACATCATCAACTTCACCGACCTGCCCATTCAGGCGCAGAAGAAGCTTGTGGCCCGCCAGAAGATCCGCCGCAATCTTTCCGCCCTGTCGAACCTCGTTTCCGATTCCGACGATATTTTCTGACCGCTGGCGAGGACCCGCTTTTCCTTGCCGCCACCCGTCCGGCGCACTAGGTTATTGCCCGTCTCAACGGGGCGCTTTTCCCCGGCCAAGGCCGGGTTCTGAGCTGAGAGGCACGCTGCCAACCCGTCGAACCTGATCCGGCTAGCACCGGCGTAGGAAATTGAGATGCCAGCGTAGGTCCCGCCTTTCGCCGACACATCGATCCTCCGCCCGCCATACGACCGGATCCCAATCGGGTTTTGGGGGGGCCGCAGGAT
>JANQIT010000291.1 GCA_028282025.1 Hwanghaeella sp.
GATGCGGTCCGTCAGGGTCACGAGGACCGGAACGGCGACGGTGTAGGCAAGATAGAACAGCCCGGTGATCCATCCCGCCTCGCTGTTGTCGAGGCCCCAAAGGGTCATCATGCCGGGCAGGAGCGCGGGCCAGGTATAGGCGCCGATCTGCGCCAACACTTGGGCCGCGCAGACGAGCAAAACGAGGCGGGCGGGCGAAATTCCAGCGCGGTCCGCTGGCATCATCGATCATCCGTTTGGGAACGTGAACGACGACCCTGGCAGCTAGTCCCTACCGAGACAAGTCCATAGAGGAAAACCCAGCGGCGGCGTCAGAGACGGCAGTCGTTGCCGTAATACCACCATTTTTCGATGAAACCCTTCCGGTCGAGGGTGAAACGGGTCTCGCAGAACATGCCGACGACAACCGGGGTCTTGTATTCGAAGACACGGCCACCGTCCCGCAGGGGCAGGACCCCGTCCGGCGGCCCCCAAACCGACACCAGTTGGTGGGCGCCACGGCCCTTCCAGCTATCGAGCCGCTGCTCGTAGCGCTCAAAAGACGGGCAACCGGCGAGGAATAAGGCCAAAAACACGAATAATATCCGCATAACCCATTGTTTTCTGCGAATGAGTTTAAGCAATCGTTAAGCTGGAGTTTACTTTTACCGTTGCACTCTCTATCTAATATAGGCGAGTTATTCGTTGTCCGGTCGCCCCTTGTTTGGTCGCGTGCGTCTTGTAATCACGTTGTGATCGTCGGACGTCCGAGCGTCTGACACAGTTGCTTTCAGACAGAGTTTTGCTCGTTTCTCAGGTGCCGCCGGTGAGCGCAAACCGCAGTATCGACAGTACCGTTTTTGACTACGCAGTAAGGAAACTAGACTATGTCTACAGGAACCGTGAAGTGGTTCAACCCTACCAAAGGCTACGGATTTATTGAGCCCGAAGAAGGCGGCAAGGATGTGTTCGTACACATTTCTGCTGTCGAGCGGGCAGGAATTGGCTCGCTATACGAAGGCCAGAAGCTCGAATTCGAAATCACGGAGGGCCGTAACGGCAAATCCTCCGCGGAAGAACTTAAGCTGCTCGACTAACGAATTCCGGCCGGAACGTTGGCGTCTTATCGTTCCGGCCGGCTCTTCTTTACCGGTGGCGTCGGTCCACCTCGTTGGGCTACAACCATGATCCGGGAAAAAAGCGCCATTGTGTTCACAACTACGGGGTTAAACGTTGAAAGAAGAACTTATCGACTTTAGCGGCACGGTAATCGACAAATTGCCGAATGCGATGTTCAAGGTGCGGCTTGAGAATGGCCATGAGATCATCGCTCAGCCGAAAGGCAAGATGCGGAAGTTCCGTATCCGCGTAATGGTAGGCGACCGTGTCGACGTCGAAATGACACCCTACGACCTGACCAAGGGCCGTATCACCTACCGCCACAAATAACGCGTCTCTCGCTGCGACATTTGATTTCGCGGCGCCGATTCCGGCGGCGTATCTATGGGTACGCGCCGTTAACCGCTTCTCCATTCCCGCGTTCTATTCTCCCCGTCTGAACCAACGGGCCGAGAGCCATGCAAATCCTGCGCGACGCTGAGATGCCGCAGACCGACGGCATGGAAACCTATCGGGAAACCGCCTGGCAGCATCTCATTTTCGGAATCGTGATGGCCGGGCTTGCGATCGGCTGTGCCGGTCTGCCCTTCCTGCCCGAATTCGCGAGCAGCCCCATCGCCAAGTATCCGGCGATCGCCGGCGCGATCCTGTTCGGCCTCATCGCCAGGATGGCGCTGCGCCTGTTCTACGCCAGCCGGCGGCCCGACTGCTGGCTACTGCGCTGGTCGCCGGAAGCGCTCTATATCCGGTTCCGCGCCTACCACAATTACCGGTTTCCCGCCGACACGCCGACCATAGCCAAGCTGGACCGGCGCGAGGTCGCCTGGATCCGCCCGCGGCGTCAGGACCTGAATGCACCGAATACCGAGGGAACCTGGTCCCTGTGGTTCACGGTGAAGCATCTTGAGATCGCGCTGCGCCGGACCGATACGGCGCCTCTCGCCGAAGCCTTGCGCGCCGAAGCACAACAACGCGATCGCAAACGCAGCCGGTTCAACCATTATCCGGTAACGCTGCACGGTGACGCGGTCCATGTGGAACTTCAGTCGCCGAAAAAAGCCTTAGCGGCCTTGTCGCGCTATTACCCGACCACCTTGGCCGCCGAGGCACCGGCAATCCCGTTCGGGGACATGACGCGGACCGAACAAGAGGATCACATCCTGGCACTGGCCCAATCGGGCAATACCATCGCCGCGGTCAAGGCCGCCCGCGCGGTCTACGGCTGCGACCTGACCACCGCAAAGAACCTCGTCGACGGCCTGACGTCGCGCTGAAGACCGCCGGACGCAATAGGCCTGCGAGACGATCCCGCCTTCCAACCGGCGTTACCCGTATGAAGTTGAATTCGCTTATAATTTTTGCAACGATGCGCGGCAAAGTAATGGATCGCCGTTGACAGGTAGTAGATGGCGACCTACCGTTTGCATACAAACAAACGCAAAACGCGGTCCCGAGATGCTGCGATAAACGGGACACAACCCTCACAATCGAAATACGATCGGCGCCATCGCGGGTGGTTCGTGCGCCGTTCGAACTAATTGATCCGCAGGAGATAAGAAATATGCTCAAGAAGCTCCTTACCTGTTTCGTCTTTGCCGCCTTCACGGTCGGAACGGCCGCTACCGTTACGGTAAGCACGGCCACCACCGCGGTTGCGCAGGTCAAAGACATCCGATGGGGCACCTCGCGCGTCGGCTCGTCCGGCCATCGCGCCATCACCAACTTGGCGGAAATGCTCTCGCGCGAGATGAAGGACATCCGCGTCACCGTGCAGCCCACCCCCGGCGCAATCGTGACGGTGAAAGGCTATTCGACCGGGCAGTTCGAAGGCTACTACGGTTCCGACGTCGCCTTCTACGAGTTGGCGAATAACATCAACCGGTTTAAGGGCTTCCAGAGCAAGATGAAGCGCCAGCCGGTGCAGTCCTTCTGGATGTTCACCATCGAAATGGGCGTCGGCATCCATGCGCGCGACAAGGACAAGATCAAGAGCTGGAGCGATCTGTCCGGCAAACGGGTCTTCACCGGCCCTCGGCCTTGGGATACCCGCGCACAGCTGGAGCGCGCCTTCAAAGCCCTCGGTATCAAGCATGACTACCTCGAGGTCAGCATCAAGACCGCCGGCTCGCTGCTCGAACAGGGCAACTATGTCGGCATCGGCGTCTACACGAATGCGGAAGCCACAACCGCACCGTGGATCACCGAGGCGTCGCTGCAAACGGATTGGGCCGCGCTCAACCCCAGCAGCGCTGAAATCGCCAAGCTGAAAGAAGCCGGGTTCAAGATTGCGGAACTCGACCCCGCCGTCTTCGGCAAGAAGAAGAACCACGTCGAGAAGGTGCAGATGCTGCCCTTCTACTATGGCGCCCATCTCGGCATGGAAGTGAACGAAGCCGACATGTACGGCATCCTCAAGACGATCGAGAAGAACGCGGACGCGTTGGCCAAGGCCGACAAGGCGTTCAAGCAGATCGCCGCCGATATGCCGAAAATGCAGCGCCGCGGCGTTGAATCGGCTGCCAACCTGGTGGAGATCCATCCCGGTCTCGCGAAATACATGCGCGAGAAAGGCGTCTGGGATTCCAAGTGGGATTCTCGCGTCGCCAAAGCGAAGTAATCATACCTACGGATCCGGATCATACCTGTGTTCTCATTTGAGTCAATTACCTTAAATTTACTTTTTTTACTCTTTCAGAATATGACATCCGCAGT
>JANQIT010000311.1 GCA_028282025.1 Hwanghaeella sp.
GCCTTCGAAGAGTATGGATCAAAACCAGGGATACAGCGGCATGACTGAAAAAAACCCTTTCGGTGACGTGCTTACCGAAAACATACTAATCACCGAGTATTTTGTCCGCATGGCGTATGAAGAAATGGAGACGCCGGAAATCGCGGCCGAGATCGCGGACATATACTACGACGAAGACGGCGAGCGAATCATTGAGGGAATGCGCCGCCTTCTCGACCGGAAAACCGACTTTCCGACCGAAGCGATCAATGATGACGCGGTTTACTGCGAATACGATGAAGGCAAGACGCGCGCCTGGTTGGCCGATTTCCTGAGCCATTTCGAGAAGGCGCTGGAGGACGTGCGCAAGCGCAGGCGCGAGGAAGGATGATGTGACGAACCATCATCTGAATCGGGTCAGGCCATACGCAAGCCGCTTCAGTACTTGCACGCCTCGTATATCGGGGAAATGTCGCGCTTCCAGTCGCTGTGGTAATCGTCGAGCAGATCTTCGGCGAAGGTCTTCCCGGACTCCACGATGGATTGCAGCGGTTCGATATATCCCTGCTCGTCCCGACCGCTGGTCGGGCTGAGGCGGGCGCGGCGTTCCAGTCCGCCGCGGGAAATCTCCACCACGCGGCGGGCCTGCTCCAGCAACGTGCCGTTCCGGAAGGGCGTCTTCAGGGCGTGCACCGGCACGCTGTCGCGCATGTCGGACATTTCCTGCACCGTCCAGCCGGAGATCATTTCCTCGGCTTCGTCCAGCGCCTGCGCATCGTACAGAAGGCCAACCCACAAGGCCGGTAAAGCGCACAGATTTCCCCAAGGGCCGCCATCCGCACCCCGCATCTCGATATATTTCTTTAGCCGGACTTCCGGGAAGGCCGTGGTCATATGGTCTTCCCAATCTTCCATCGTCGGCAACCGCCCCTCGAACCCTTCGAGCCGGCCCTGCATGTAGTCGCGAAAACTCTTACCCGCGACATTGTGGTAATCTTCGCCCCGGTGCACGAAATACATCGGCACATCCAGGATGTAATCGACCCAGCGTTCGAACCCGAACCCTTCGTCGAACACGAAGGGCAGCATGCCGCAACGGTCCGGGTCGGTGTCGGTCCAGCAATGGCTGCGCATGCTGAGCTTGCCGTTCGGCCGCCCCTCGGTAAAAGGCGAATTGGCGAACAAGGCCGTGGTAATCGGCTGCAGCGCGACCGAGGCGCGCATTTTCCGGATCATGTCCCGCTCGGAAGAGAAATCCAGATTCACCTGCACCGTGCAGGTGCGGATCATCATATCGACCCCCAGCGTCCCGCGCGTCGGCATATAGTCGCGCATGATCTTGTAGCGGCCCTTGGGCATCCAGGAGATATCCTCGCGCCGCCATTCCGGATCGAAACCAAGGCCGATCATGTCCGCGCCCAGCGGTTCGCAGACCTGCTTCACCTGGTCGAGATGGGTGTGCACCTCATCGCAGGTCGCGTGGATGGTTTCCAGCGGCGCGCCGGACAGTTCGAACTGTCCGCCCGGTTCCAGGGTTATGGACCCGCCCTTGCCGTCCTTCAGCGCGATGATATTGCCGTTTTCGTAAACGCCCTGCCAGCCGAACCGCTGCAACCCTTCGAGAATGGCCCGGATTCCCGGCTCCCCGTCGTAGGGCAGGCGCTGGTGCGTTCGGGTATTGTAGGCGAACTTTTCGTGTTCCGTCCCGATGCGCCACTGATTTTCCGGCGTACAGGCGTCTTCGATATAGGAAACCAGTTGCGCCTTGTCTTCGACAAGGACGGGGGTTTCGTCGGCCGTCGCGTGCATCGGCACGTTTCCTTATACTGCGCGGATCGGCATGGCGGGGGTGCGCCGTGACCCGTTCTTTGGCGTAACAAACGGCCATTTGCTTCGGTTTTCAAGCCAAGACAAGGAAAAAGCCCGCCGCGCAAAGGTCAAAAATCGCCTTTCTCGGGGGTTAAAGCGCTTCCACCGTCAGGGTGGCGCCATTCACATCCGTCACGCGCGCCCGGACGCCGGCGGCGAAATCCGATCCGTCGCTGCTCCGCGCCTGCCAGGAACTGTCGCCCAGTTTCACGCGCCCCTGACCGCCGCGGAAGGTCGTCTCCACCAGGACCGTTTCGCCGATATGCTGCACGCCGCGGCGGTTGAGCAGATCGTCGTCGGACTCGGTCGGATGCCGCCCCAGCCATAGTCGGAAGACCGCTATCGCCCCGACACTCAGCACCGCGAAGACCAGGAATTGCGTCTGCCAGGCGATATCCGGCGCCAACAGGATCAGCAACCCGACAACCCCGGCGGCAATGGCGAGCCAGAGGAAGAACGTACCCGGGACCAGCATTTCCAGGACCAGCAGGCCCAGCCCCAGGGACCACCACCACCAAAATTCAATCTGATTCAGAAGTGAGAGCATCGTTCGTACCGCCAACCGCGATCAGGACCAGGGACCGCCCCTGTCGACCTCTTCAGTCAGATCCAGGGAGTCTCCACCCTTCGTGTTATCCGGCGTCCCGGTCTCTTTGAAAAGCTCCGCGATGCTGCCGATGGACCCGATCACGGAGGACGCCTCCAACGGCATCATCAAAACTTTTTGATTGTCCGCGGCGGCCAGATGTTTCAGGGCGTCCACATATTTCTGCGCGACGAAATAGTTGATCGCCTGCGTATTACCCTCAACGATGGCCGCCGAGACCATCGCGGTCGCACGGGCTTCGGCCTCGGCCTCCCGTTCGCGCGCTTCCGCGTCGCGGAACGCCGCTTCTTTCCTGCCTTCCGCCTCCAGGATCGCCGCCTGTTTCAACCCGTCTGCCTGCAGGATCGCCGCCTGTTTGTCGCCTTCCGCCTCCAGAACCGTGGCCCGCTTTTCCCGTTCCGCCTTCATCTGGCGCGCCATCGCATCCACAAGATCGCGCGGCGGGGAGATATCTTTGATCTCAATTCTGGTCACCTTCACGCCCCAGGCGTTCGTCGCCTGATCGACGACGGAGAGCAGCCGGCTGTTGATGGCGTCGCGCTCGGACAGCACCTCGTCAAGGTCCATGCTGCCCATCACGGTGCGGATGTTGGTCATGGTCAGGTTCAGAATGGCGCGCTCAAGATCGTTAACCTCATACGCCGCCTTGGCCGCGTCCAACACCTGAAAGAAGACAACGCCGTCGGCCGTCACCATGGCGTTGTCACGGGTAATGACCTCCTGGCTTTGAACGTCCAGAACGGTTTCGCGCATGTTCATCTTCATACCGATACGGTCAACCATCGGCACGATAAGGTGCAGGCCGGGCCTGAGAGTCCTGGTGTATTTCCCGAACCGCTCCACAGTGAATTCCATGCCCTGGGCCACCGACTTGACGCCGAGAAAGACCAGGATCAGCGCCAGCAGCAGCGCCACGAACACAAAAATCGCGAAACCATCCAAACCGGTCATACACCCCACCCCCTAAAGTTCAATCCTTGTCTAGAGATATGGATTCAAAGGCGATTTTACAACCTTTGCGAATAAGGGTCCGGCCCGGAAGCCTGCCTGGAATATATCACATCCAGTCCCGATGCGGCGGCCTCTGCGCCCCGTCGCCCGCCAGCGCCTGCCACAGGGCCAATGCCGAAAGCGCGGCGGTTTCCGCGCGCAAGATCCGCGGCCCCAGGCCGACGAAACGGACGGCCGGGGCATCGGCGAGAAACCGCAGTTCATCCGGTGTAAAGCCGCCTTCAGGCCCGATCAGAATCGTACAACCCCGGTCCGCCGACAACGAACGAGCGGCGTCCGCCATCGATACGGCGTCTCCGGCTTCCGCACAGACCAGCAGCGGGCGGTCTTGAGGATGCTCGTCGAGCGCCCGGTCGAGCTTCCCGGGCTCTCCGATTTCAGGCAGATCCAGCCGTTCCGATTGCTCCGCCGCCTCCATCGCATTGGCCCGCAGGCGATCCGCCTTAACCCGCTCAACAATGGTGCGCTGGGTTACAACCGGCTGAATCCGGGCGGCCCCCAACTCCGTCGCTTTTTGAACGAGGAAATCCAGGCGCGCGCGTTTGATCGGCGCGAAATAAAGCCAGACATCCGGCCCGGCGGCTTGCAGGCGGGTCTGGCCTTCCAGACTGAGCGAGGCCCACCCCTTGCCGATCCCGTCGATCCGCGCCAGCCATTCCCCGTCGCGCCCATTGAACAACGCGACCGTGCGGCCCGGCTCCAGACGCAAAACGGACCGCAGAAAATGCGCATGGTCCGGCGAAAGGCCCACCACGCCGCCGGCGGCCAGATCTTCTTCGACATACAGCCGCGTCGCCGGTTTCCGGCTCATACAAATCCACTCTTCAGCATCGGTTTCGGCGGTTTCGAAGACCGCTCCGGCATGCTATCAGGCGGCCCACGGGATGCAATGCGTCAAGAACCCATGAGCAACCAATGAGCAAACGGCAAGACGCCGAGGCGTCGGACATCGTTGACGACAGCCCCCTGCTGCAGGGGCTGCCGGGCTTCGTGCGGCCCTATGCGCGGCTGGCCCGGCTGGACCGCCCGATCGGCACCTGGCTGTTGCTGCTGCCCTGCTGGTGGGGATTGGCTTTGGGGTGGATCGGCCATCCCGCCCTGCCCCTTCCGTCCGGCTGGTACATGCTTCTGTTCGCCGTCGGCGCCCTGGTGATGAGGAGCGCGGGCTGTACCTGGAACGATATCAGCGACCGGAAGTATGACGGGCAGGTCGCCCGCACCGCCACCCGCCCGATCCCGGCGGGCGAGGTCAGCGTGCCGATGGCCCTGCTGTTCGCGGTCGGCCTGTCCTTCACCGGTCTGGCGGTGCTGCTGCAATTCAACCTGCCGACCGTCTATGTCGGTATGGCGAGCCTGCTGCTGGTCGCCGCCTATCCATTCATGAAGCGCATCACCTATTGGCCGCAGGCCTGGCTGGGCCTGACCTTCAACTGGGGCATCCTGGTCGGCTGGTCGTCCATGCAGCAGGGGCTGCACGCGCCGGCCCTGACCCTTTACGCCGCCGGCTTCTTCTGGACCCTGGGCTACGACACGATCTACGCACACCAGGACAAGGCGGACGACATGCTGATCGGCGTCAAATCGACCGCCCTTCGGCTGGGGGACAGTACGCCGCAATGGCTCTGGGGTTTCTACGGGCTGACCGTCGTCCTGATCGGCGCGGCGGGCTGGCTGGCCGATGTTGGCTGGGCCTTCTGGCCGGTCCTGGTTGTCGGCGCGGCCCATCTGATCCGTCAGATCCTGCAGGTGCGGATCGACGATCCGGAGAGCTGCAAGAAACACTTCAAGTCCAACCGGGACTTCGGCCTGATCGTGTTCTTCGCCCTGCTGGCGGGGGGATGGACCCAGTGATTCCGTCCGACGCCATGCTGATCCGGGAGAATACCGCCGCCATCGCACCGCGTCTGGTGCCCGAGATCGAGCTTCATCTTGCCGACGAAGACCGCGCGCTCTACCGCGCGGGCGAAGACGAGCTGGCCGCCATGGGGATCGGCACGCCCTATTGGGCCTTCGCCTGGGCGGGCGGCCAGGCCCTGGCGCGCTACATTCTGGATAATCCGAAAGCGGTTTCCGGCCGAAAGGTCCTGGATTTCGGCGCCGGATCCGGTCTGGTCGCCATTGCGGCGGCGAAGGCGGGCGCCTTCGACGTGACGGCGGCCGACATCGACCCGATGGCCGCCGCCGCCATGGATCTGAACCGCGCCCTGAACGACGTCTGGTTTGAGATCGAGACGGAGGATGTGATCGGCGGCGCGGGCGACTGGGAAGTCCTGCTGATCGGGGATGTCTGTTACGACAAGGAGATCGCCGACCGGATCTTTCCCTGGCTGCGGCGCGAGCATCAGGCAGGCAGGGAAATTCTGTTCGGCGACCCGGGCCGCTTCTATCTGAAGAATTTTGGTTTGGAGCCGGTGGCTTCCTATCACGCCGAAACCACCGGGATCATGGAAGATACCGACCTGCGCAACGCCCGAGTCTGGCGTTTCGCGCACTGATCCTTTCCAACTTCAAGACGGCCCGAGCCGGTTCCAAGATCCCATATTCCTCTTGAAATATTCTTTGGAATATTTATCTGTTCACCTAGAAACATTCCTTAGAATATAAAGGAGGCGATTATGGCTCTCTCACGACGCGGTTTCATCAAGACCCTGGGCGGCGGCGGTGTGGTGCTGGCGGCAAGCGGCATCGGCCTGACGCAATGCGACCGGATGCCCGCATCCGCAGTTGAAGGATGGCGCGGTCCCGGTACAGACCGCACGGACCCGCGGGAATGGGCGCTGGCGCATGCGCTGCTGGCCCCGAACCCGCACAATCTTCAGCCCTGGATCGCCGATCTGCGCACGCCCGGCGCAGTCACCCTGCTGGTCGATCCGGACAAGGTGCTGCCGGAGACGGATCCGAACGGCCGTCAGGTCCTGATCGGCCATGGCGCTTTCCTGGAACTTTTCGACATCGCCGCGCGGGAACTGGGTTACCGCAGCGAGATAACCCTGTTCCCGAAGGACGCCGCCCCGGTCGATGCGCCGACGGCTATGCTGCCGGACTATCCCGTCGCCCGGATCGCCATGGTGCGCGATCCCAACATCGAACGGTCGCCGTTGTTCCCGCATATCTTCACGCGCCGATCCTGCAAGGAACCGTACGATACGGAACGTCCGTTGACCGCGGCGCATGAAGCGGCGCTCCGGAAAACGCACACCGACCAGGCCATCGCCCTTTCCGTCGCGCGCACCGGCGATCTAACGGCCAGGCTGCGCACCCTGACGCGCGATGCGATGATGCTGGAAATGCAAACGCCGCGGACCCTGAAAGAGAGTATCGACGTCACCCGGATCGGCGCATCGGAAATCGAAAGGCACCGGGACGGAATCGACCTGCACGGCCCGTTCTTCTGGTGGCTGAAAGCCGCCGGCCTGATGACGCCGGAAAAAGCCATGACGCCGGGCACGATGGCCCACCAGGGCGGGATCGACTATGCGCTGGGATGGGCGGGCGCAACGCCGTCCTTTGGCTGGATCGCCACGGCGGGCAACAGCCGCGCCGCACAGATAAGTGCCGGGCGCGCCTATGTGCGTTTGAACCTGCAAGCCACCGCCAACGGCGTCGCCATGCATCCGGTCAGCCAGTTGCTGCAGGAATATCCCGAAATGGCCGCGCTGCAACGGGGGTTCTACGAAGCGACCGGCACGCCCGAAGGCCGCACGGTGCAGATGCTGTTCCGGCTTGGATATGCGGAAGTGCCGCCCCCCTCCCCGCGCCGCCCTCTCGACGCGATCCTGCGAACCTGATTTTCTGTCCGCATGGCGGATCGGGAAAACATGGATACTGAGATCCTCGGCTATCGGATCCTGAACTGGATCGGCATCATCGAACAGTTGGCGCGCACAAAGGCCAACCGGTCGATGATGGAAATCGGATTGCCCTGGCCCCAGTTTCAATTGCTGAACCATTTCAGCCACCGGCCGGACGAGGGAAAAACTGTCACCGCGGTCGCCCGCGCGATGCAGCAACTGCAACCGGCGACCACCAAAACCATGAAGGCGATGGTGGCGAGCGGCCTGCTGCGGGTTGAGGTGGATGCCAGGGACGGACGGTTGAAACACCATTTCCTTACCCAAGAGGGGCTGGAACAGCATCGCAACGCGGTAAAGCGGCTCTCCCCCCAGATTCAGGAATTATTCGACGGCTGGTCGCCGGAAGAAATGGACCGTCTTTTCGGCGCGTTGAACCGTTTGAAAGTGTGGCTGGACGATAACCGTTAGCTCTGGGGCTTTTCGTCTCCAGCCACGCGCCTTACTCGCTCAGGCAAAGCGTCTCTTCGATCATGATGTTCTTTCCGCCTGCAAACGGGTTATTTTTCCGCAGACAAACAAGGCTGCCTTCAAGATACGGCTTCTCAACAAGCGTGGCCGGATCGACGCCGAAGCCCTTCAGGGCGTCCGCTGCTGACGCAAGGTCATGACCCGCGAAGTCGAACCCATCGCCAAGACCGACGGTGCGATAGTGCTTCTTCGTTTCATCCTTTGAAGACAGTTGAAACCCGGCCTTGTACGCACCGGCATAGGAGACACGGTCGGCCTCCACCGAAAACTCCACCGATCTCTTTGAAAAAAAGTGCGTGACCACGTCGCCATTGGCGACGTTCTTACCCCCGACGCCCTGCAGAACATACTGCCCTGCGGGAAGGCGCGCCAGAAAGTAGGTTTTCTCACCGTTCCGCGGATCCGTCATCCGCAGGGTCGCGCCCGCTTTTGCCGCATCTTTTTCCGAAATTCGGATAACGCCGCTTACCGGACGCCGGTTGTTCGGGTTTATCTGCCGCCAGACAGCGGTGAGTTCCTGCCCTTCATAATCCTCCACGTTCAAGGCCAACAGAACATGCCCGACACCGCCGACGGGCCGGAAAGGAGTATTATCCAGGACCGGAGAGGTGCCGACCGCCGCAGCGGCGCGGGCGGTGGCGATTTCGAACTTCGATTTGCCCGATACGCACCGCCCCGTGGTGCGCACGCTCGATACGCCGTTTTTGTCCACGCAGGAGAACGAGCCAACCCGGACATTGGCCGGAGCTGGCGGCACGGAAATACCGTCAAACTCCTCTAGATAGGCGCTGGCCGCCTCCAATTGGCCGCCGCTGTGCCTGATCCGGCCGGGCCCTACTTCGATATTCCCGAGGTACAGGACCTCACCGGCTTTCGCATCGACCGCAACCGTGCCTTGGTTAATCGTCGAATGGCGGGTTGTGTTTCCATGCCTCCGTGTAATCGACTGGAGCAGGTACGAGCCCGCGGGGACGGCGACCACGTGAAACGCGTTCTTGTCATGCTTGTTGTATGCGGCGCGCCCCACCAGGAAGCTGCCGAGAATCTCGCCGGCGTCGCGGCGCGTGCTCACGTCCCGGAAGGGACCGTTGAGGGCGCCGGTGTCGGGGTCGAACTGTCTCCATCTGAAGCTTACGGACTGTTTTTCGAAGGCCGAGGCGTTAACGCCATAGACGAGAAGGGCCTGACTCGGGTCCTTGCTAAGGCTGTCGGAGCTTGAAAACTGTCCGCCAGCGCACCCGGCAAGTAAAGCGCAGGCAG
The DNA here is from genome assembly GCA_028282025.1 of Hwanghaeella sp. GTDB lineage: Bacteria > Pseudomonadota > Alphaproteobacteria > UBA8366 > Aestuariispiraceae > Hwanghaeella. The sequence continues at coordinate 9,049 of JANQIT010000311.1, forward strand.
CAACAAAACCGCATACACGCACCCACGAAACTATCATGATACCTCCGATTAGAGGGGGTCGGCATTATTCCTGTTTAGCGTGTTGTAATGTTATGTCAATCGGGACTTGGCCGGTTCTGGTCCTTGGATCGAAGCATACGGAACGGGTGGGCGAAAGGCTGGGCCGCGTCGGCCAATTCTTCAGTAATGGAGCGCCTGCTGCCTGTGTCGCGCACCATCTCCAGAATGAAGGAATCAGGTTCATAATGGGCGGCGTGCCGGCGGCGGACCAGTTCCAACGCCTGGTCCGTCGTCATCGCGCGATAGCGGCGCGCCTGACAGGCGACGGCCGCCAGAGCGATGGCCCCGCCCGCGTCATGCTCCAGATGGCCGCGGGTCCCGACATAGGCGTAGGCGGTGCGGTGCAGCGCCGCGCTTTCGGTTTCCAACGCAACACCATCCAACGCGGCATAAAAATAGTTGGCCGCGCTGATCTCGCTTTGATGCATGATCTCCAGCTGCCGGTCGTCGAGCCAGGTGATCGCCAGTTCGACCGACGCCCCTTCCGAGACCTGAAGCATGGCCGGGACCGCCCCATAGCTGGTGATGTGGGCGGAATAGACCACATCGAAATCCCGCAGCCGCGCCCGTTCGACAGGTATAAGATGGTCCGCCTGATGTCCGAATTTCTGCGTCAACCGTTCCGGCGACTGGTTGGAGCCGAAAGCCAGGACCGGCGAGCGGCCCTTGGTCATCTCCCGGTCGAAAGCGCCGGTCCTGCCGTCCAGATAGGCGAAGCTGCGGCGTGGAAAGCTGTAGGGATAGGTGCGCGCACGGGCCAGAACCGCGGCGCGGTCCGTATCGGACATCGCTACTGCTGATCGATCCGGTAGCGGGCATAGGCGTCGTCCACATTGGACGAGGATTTCTGCCACCAGACCTTCCGCGCTTCCTCATAGGTATCGAACGGGCCGATCCGTTCTTCTTCACCCTGGGCGATCGTCTTGAAATCGGTGTCGGTATAGACCCCACCGACGACCCAGAATTCGTGATGTTCTTCCTTGCGGATGTCGAACCGGGCATAGGCCTCGTCGACATTTTCCATGCTCTTGGCGCGCCATACCGCCTTGGCTTCCGCATAGGTGTCGAAGGGCCCCAGCTCGGTCAGCGCGTCGCCCCCCGCAATGGTTTGGAAATCCGTTCCCGTATAGACACCACCGACAACCCAATACCGTTCCGACATCTTCCGCTCCCGGTCCACGGTCAAAAATCCAACTGCTCCCTTACGCGTATACTGGGTGACCGTCCCACGCTCAACCCGCTTCGGGCTTGACGCAACACGGGATTGTCCGCTTCATCGCCCTCCCTTTCAACGGTCTGGATCGTTTCGATGCCCTACGCCTCCCTGCGGGATTTCATGGATCGGCTTGAAGCCGAACAGCGGTTGGTCCGGGTCAAGCACCCGGTATCGACCCATCTGGAGATGACGGAAATCCAGACGCGGCTGCTGGCGGAACGCGGCCCGGCGGTGCTGTTCGAAAATGTCGTGGGCCAGGACGGCGCGCCCAGCGGCATGCCGGTGCTGGTGAACCTGTTCGGCTCTGTCGAACGGGTCGCCTGGGGTATGGACCGGACACCGGAGGAGCTGCGGGAGGTCGGCGAGACGCTTGCCTTCCTGCGCCAACCGGAACCGCCCGGCGGGTTCAAGGAGGCGGTCGGCATGCTACCGCTTCTGAAGACCGTGATGGCGATGCGCCCGCGCAGCGTCGGCCAGGCGCCGTGCCAGGAAATCGTGCTGCAGGGCGACGAGATCGACCTGGGCAAACTGCCGATCCAATCCTGCTGGCCCGGCGAACCCGCACCGCTGATCACCTGGCCGCTGATCGTCACCCAAGGGCCAAACCCGAAGGGCGACAAAACGGACGCGTTCAACCTGGGCATCTATCGCATGCAGGTGACGGGCAAGGACACGACCCTGATGCGCTGGCTGAAGCACCGCGGCGGCGCACAGCATTACCGCAAATGGAAGAACGAACGCCCCGACCCGCTGCCGGCGGCCGCCGTGCTTGGCGCGGACCCGGGCACCATCCTGGCCGCCGTCACCCCGGTGCCCGATACCTTGAGCGAGTATCAATTCGCCGGCCTGCTGCGCGGCAAGAAGGTGGAACTGACCGATTGCCGGACAGTGCCGCTTAAGGTTCCGGCGGAGGCCGAAATCGTGCTGGAAGGCCATGTCATGCTGGACGAATTCGGCGATGAGGGACCCTATGGCGACCATACGGGCTATTACAACGCCGTCGAGCAGTTCCCGGTCTTCAAGATTTCCGCCATTACCATGCGCAGGAAACCGATCTATCTGTCGACCTTCACCGGCCGCCCGCCGGACGAACCGTCGATCCTGGGCGAAGCGTTGAACGAGGTGTTCATTCCCCTTCTGCAGCAGCAATTTCCCGAGATCCTGGATTTTTGGCTGCCGCCGGAAGGGTGCAGCTATCGGATCGCCGTCATCTCCATGAAGAAGGCCTATCCGGGTCACGCCAAGCGGGTGATGATGGGGGCCTGGTCCTATCTGCGGCAGTTCATGTACACGAAATGGCTGATCGTGGTGGATGACGATATCGACGCGCGGGACTGGAAGGACGTGATGTGGGCGATGTCGACCCGGATGGACCCGGCCCGCGACATCACCGTGATCGAGAATACGCCCATTGATTATCTGGATTTCGCCTCGCCGGAAAGCGGCCTGGGATCGAAGATCGGCCTGGACGCCACCAACAAATGGCCGCCTGAAACCCACCGCGAATGGGGCGAGAAACTCTATATGGAACAGGACGTGATCGACAGGGTCGACAGAATCTGGGGCGATCTGGGCCTTCCCGGCAGCGGCAAGAGTATTTGGTGATCGCCCGACTATTGGCGGCCGCCTAACATTTTTCGATCCGAGCTATTCAAATTTGTCGCTCTAACCCGCCGCAGCGCCGTGGTAGGGTCCCGCCAACGATAAAGCGAGACCCCTGACATGACCGCCATAACCGACGACGCCCCGCGCGACCGCCTGCCCTATCTGTTCAGCGCCGGTCACCTGTGCATCGATTGGCCGTTCGGCGCGGCCTATCTGATCGTGCCCGCGGCGGGCGCGGCCTTCGGCTGGACCCCGGCGCAGGTCGGCATTGTGCTGACCGTGCAGAGCGTGGTGGCTTCCATGGCCTATGTCCCGGCCGGCCTTCTGACCGACCGGCTTGCAGAGCGCGGGCGGATTCTGGCCCTCACCTTCCTATGGGTGGTGGTCGGCTATGCGCTGGCCAGCACCGCGGACAGTCTGTGGGCGTTGGCGGCGCTGATGGCCCTGGCGTCCATCGGCGACGCCGCCTGGCACCCGATGGCGACGGGCATTCTGATGAAATCCTCCCCCACGGGCCGGGGGCGGATTCTGGGAATCCACGCCATCGGCGGCACCCTGGCCGGCGTCTTCGCGCCGCTGATGGCCGGGTTCCTGCTGGAACAGGTCGACTGGCGCACATCCCTGCAGCTCGTTCTGATCCCGACCGCGGCCATGGGCCTGTTTTTCCTGTTCTATGTCGGCCCGCGCGTGCCGCGCGTCGCCCCGGACCAGGTTCAACGGCCGGATCTGAAAGCGATCCTGCGCGACTGGTGGACGCCGTTCGGGATCTGTCTGGCCCTAATGATGATGGTCTTCAATCTTGGTGTGATCGGCGCGACCGCGATGGCGCCGCTCTACCTGCGCGACGTTCACGCCCTGGACGCCTTCTCCGTCGGACTGGTCTTTTCCGGCGCGGTGTTGGCGGGCGCGATTTTACAGCCACGGATCGGGCATCTTTCCGACACAATCGGGCGCTGGCCCACCATCGGCGCGGGCGCGCTGCTGGGCGGTGCGGGCGCGGTGACGCTGTATTTCGCGCAGGATTTCGCGATTGCGGTGACCGGCCTGGTGCTTTGCATCGGCGCCCTGAACGCGGTGCGTTCCTGCATCCTGGCCTGTGCGGTGGACCTTTCCGGCAAGGGGGAATCGACAACCCTGGCCATCGCCTTCGCGGTGCTGGACGGGGTCGGCGCGTTCGGCGCGGTGCTGGCCGGCACCTTGGGTGCGGCCGACATCAAGCAGGCCTTCCTGCTGACCATCGGCTGCAGTGCGGCATCGATCCTTCTGGTGATGGTTTTGAGCCGCCTTTCTCACGCTTCCGCGACAACCCGTTGAAGGCTGGGCCGCACCGCCATACCTTACCCCTATCCGAACCAGGCTGAGGAGGGTGACCGATGTTCTTTTTTAACAGCGGAAAGAAGAAGGAAATGCCCAGCGAGGAAGAGGCGCTGACCGGGCGCGCCACTCCCCTGGAGACACCCGAAACGCATTTCGTCAGCGGCGCGCGGATCAAGCCCCCCTTCCCGGACGGCATGCAGCAGATGATCTTCGGGTTTGGCTGTTTCTGGGGGGCGGAGCGCGTTTTCTGGCAGCTGCCGGGCGTCTACGCCACGGCGGTGGGATATGCCGGTGGGCATACGCCGAACCCAACTTACGAAGAGGTCTGTTCCGGCCGCACCGGCCATAACGAGGTGGTTCTGGTCGTCTACGATCCCGCTAAGGTGTCGACGGGCGAGGTGCTGAAGAAATTCTGGGAATCCCACGACCCCACCCAAGGCATGCGGCAAGGCAACGATGTCGGCACGCAGTACCGTTCCGGAATCTACGTCTTTGACGAGGATCAGCGCGCGTTGGCGGAAACCTCAAAGGCCGATTACGAGAAGGCCATCGGCCGTCACGGAATGGGCGCGATCACCACCGAGATCAAAGACGCCCCGCCCTTCTACTATGCCGAGGACTATCACCAGCAGTATCTGGCGAAGGTGCCGAACGGCTATTGCGGGCTGGGCGGTACGGGCATCGCCTGCCCGGTGCCGAATGCGGACGCCGCCGCCGCGGAGTAGAGCACCGCGATAGTGCCTTACCCGCCCGCTTCGGCGGTTTCCGTCACACCCGCCGGCGCGGCATCCTTCTGCTTCGGGTAGCCTTTGACACCATCTTCCGGGTGCTTGGAACGCTGGGCGTGTTCACCATCGAAATCGGCAACGCCTTCCGAGAGAGCGTAGCAGGCAAGGCGGATCGATAACGGAATCTCCACCTTTTTTCCGTCACGTTCGCCCTTTTCATAATATTGGACGACGCGCCGTTTAAGCCCCAGCACGTGGGCCGCGTCCTTCTGGGACAGTCCCAGCGACTTGCGCCATTTCTTGAAAGCCGCAGGCTTCACGGCACACCCCCTTGTAAAACAACAATAATTTTGTTTGTACAACCTGCCATTACGCGGCCGGACAATACAAATTCCGGCTTTACCCTTCAAGAATAAGCGCACCAAGTGCGTAATTTTTTCTTGATATGTGCACCATGTGCGCCTATCTTTTACTCATAAGCGCACGTAGTGCGCAAGGCGGAGTTGGGACGGGAGTATATTGGCGGCCGCCTTCACCGTATTTTGGTAAAGGGTAATGTCCATGACACATACTTTGTACATTTGGCGAGAAAAAGCCTATGACGGCGAAGTCGCCCTGGCCCGGGATGGCCGCCTGTACAATTCAGCAGGCGCCCAGAAAGCCGATACTTTGGAAATTCATCCCAAGCTGGTCTACCGCGTGCGGTACGACGACACGGAAGAGCTTCTGACGGATCCGGTGGAGGTCTATCATGTGACCCACCAGCATCCCGACAGCGCGGTGGATATTCTGCCCGTGGTGGCGTAACGCGCCGCAAGAGACAGGCGGGAACGTGGTTTCCCGCCGCAAAAGAGGGCCGGCGTTCGTGTGGATGCGCCGGCCCTCTTTCTACACGCCAACCGCGGTGCTTTTCGATCCGCCAAAATCCCGGCTTGACCCGAAATCTCCGCGACAGTACCGTCCGGCCATGGTTTCGACCCTGAACATGATCCCGCTCTGCGGCCTTCTCGGCCTGCGACTTACCGGCCCGGCGCTATAACGCCGGGGGCCTTCGGGCCGTGCTTTGCCAGGCAAAGCGACATCATCAGGGAATTCCCGTTTCATCGATTGGAACAGCAAGCCGAAGCCATGACCGTTTTCACCCCTATCCGGACCGATTTCCCTATCCTGCCCGGCGGGCGACTTATCCGCGGTCGCCGCATCCCCTAAAGCCGCCCGGCGACCGCAATAACGGCTGGACAATCCACAGGAAGACCACGAAAGTCCGCCCGCCTTGAGTTCAGAGCGGGCCGACCGCAGCAGGAGAAAGTAAATGGCAAACACGATGCCGTTTGAGAAATACCGACCGTTCGAGCCGATCAATCTGCCCGACCGGTCCTGGCCCGGCAAAACCATCACCAAGGCCCCGACCTGGTGCAGCGTCGATCTGCGCGACGGCAACCAGGCGCTGATCGAGCCGATGGGGCCGGAGCGCAAGATGCGCATGTTCGAAACCCTGGTGAAGATGGGCTTCAAGGAGATCGAGATCGGTTTCCCCAGCGCCTCTCAGACGGATTTCGACTTCGTCCGCACCCTGATCGAAGAGAACCGCATCCCCGACGACGTCACGGTTCAGGTTCTGACCCAGGCGCGCGACCATCTGATCGCCCGCACTTTCGAATCCTTGAAGGGCGCGAAACAGGCGATCCTGCATCTCTACAATTCCACCTCCACCCTGCAACGACGGGTCGTCTTCAATCAGGACCGCGACGGGGTGCGGCAGATCGCCGAGGAAGGCGCGAAACTGGTCGCCGACCACGCCGCCCGCCAGGACGATACGGACTGGACCTTCCAGTATTCGCCGGAGAGCTTCACCCAGACCGAGTTGGACTACGCGCTGGAGGTCTGCGAGTCGGTGATGGATATCTGGCAGGCCACGCCGGACAACCGGGCGATCATCAACCTGCCGGCGACGGTCGAGGTCGCGACGCCCAATATCTACGCCGATCAGATCGAGTGGATGGCGCGCAATTTCAGCCAGCGGGACCGTGTGATCCTGTCGCTGCACCCGCATAACGACCGGGGCACCGGGGTTGCGGCGGCGGAGTTCGGCGTGATGGCCGGCGCCGACCGGATCGAGGGCACATTGTTCGGCAACGGCGAGCGCACCGGCAATGTCGATATCGTCACCCTGGGCATGAACCTGTTCAGCCAGGGCGTCGACCCGGCCCTGGATTTCTCCGACATTCGGGACCTGGTCCAGGTTGCGGAATACTGCAATCAGTTGCCGGTCCATCCGCGCCATCCCTATGGCGGGGATCTGGTTTTCACCGCCTTTTCCGGCAGCCATCAGGACGCCATCAACAAGGGCCTGAAGGCGATGGAACAGTCCAACAGCGGCCTGTGGGAAGTCCCTTATCTGCCCATCGATCCTTCTGACGTGGGCGCGACCTATGAAGCGGTGATCCGGATCAACAGCCAATCGGGCAAGGGCGGCGTCGCCTATGTCATGGAGGCGGATCACGGTTTCAAGCTGCCGCGCCGGCTGCAGATGGAATTCTCGAAATCCGTGCAGCGGCTGGCCGACGATACCGGCCAGGAACTGACCAGCGACATGATCTATCGGACATTCGATCAGCAGTATGTATCGAACGAGACACCCTATTCCTTCGTCAGCCACACGACGGTGCCGGACACCCACGCCTCGGAACTGCGCCGGATCGAGGCGACGGTGAAGCGGAACGGGGAGGAGATCGTCGTGCACGGCAAGGGCAACGGCCCCATCGACGCCTTCGTGCACGCGCTGAAGGAGGAAGCAGGGATTGAGATCAAGGTGATCGACTATTCCGAACACGCGATCAGCGCCGGTTCAGACGCCCAGGCGGTCGCCTATCTGGAAGCCGAAACCGGAGACGGCACGCGGCTGCACGGCGTCGGTCGGGACCAGAACATCGTCCGCGCCTCGCTGAAAGCGATCTGCAGCGCGGTGAACAGGGCGATCGCGATGTAAGCTGGTAACCAAACAATCGTAGAGACAAAAAACACCGGGGCATGCCCCGGTGTTTTTCGCTTCGGCCTGTGCTTCGGCTACTGCAATTGCTCTCTCATGAAAGCGAGCAGGTCGGCGCGCTGGGCCTCGTCCCGCACTCCGCGGTAAGCCATACGGTTTTTCTTGATGAAACGGCGCGGACGCTCAACGAAGGCATCCATCGCCTGTTCGTCCCAGACGGCGCCCGTCTGGTGCTTTTCCCGGAACGCATTGGAATAGCGGAAACCGTCCGCCGCCCCGATGGGCGCGCCCCAGATCCCATGCAAAGAGGGGCCGCTGCGATGGCGTCCTTCTTCCGTGGAATGACAGGCGGCGCATTGGGACAGGAAAACCTCCTCACCCCGAACGGCGTCCGACGCCTGCGCGCCCGACGCGCCGAACAGAAGCGCCAGCCCGGCGAAATACCCCGCTGCTTTCATCGCGAGAACCCTCGTATCTACAAATTCTAATCAACCGCTCCGACAGATATGGTGGATTTGCGCGATGGCAAGAGATGTCTAAAAGGCAATATAAATGTGTGGGCTTGCCACCCGGACCGCGGCAGCCCCGGCTGTACCGCGTAACCCCCTGCACAGCTTGCCGGATAGGAACATGACCCAGACCCTCGAAATCCATGAGAGCGCGCCCGGCGATCTTCAACAGATCGAGAGCCTCTATCCGAAAGCTTTCCCGGATGAGGATCTGTTGCCCCTGGTAAGGGCCTTGCTGGCGGAAGCCAACGGCGTTCTATCGCTGACGGCGATGCTGGATACGGCCATCGTCGGCCATGCGATTTTCACCGAATGCGGCATCGCGGGGAGTTCCCGGCGGGCGGCGCTGTTGGGGCCGCTCTGCGTTCTGCCCGGCCGCCAGAGGCAAGGGATCGGCGGCGCGCTGGTCCGCGCCGGGCTGGAGAGACTGAAAACGGCGGGTGAGGATTGGGTCTTCGTTCTGGGCGACCCGGCCTATTACGGCCGGTTCGGTTTCGGCGCAGACGGCCGGGTCACGCCGCCCTATCCCTTGCCGGCGGCGTATATCGACGCCTGGCAATCGCTCAACCTGCAAGGCCGGCCGCAGATGCCGGAAGGATCCCTGTCCGTTCCGCTCCCTTGGCGCGACGAGGCCCTGTGGTCCGCCTGACGGTCCGATAAGCCTATTTGCCGAGCGATTTCAAATAGGCGATCACCGCGGCGCGGTCCGCCGGGTCCTTGAACCCCTTGAACTGCATCCGGGTGCGTTTGATATAGCGGCGCGGTTTTTTCAGAAACGTATCCAGCGCTTCGGCATTCCAGACATCGCCGGACTTCGACCGTTCCACGAAGGCCGCCGAGTACCGAAAGTCCGCGACATTTCCGATGGGACGCCGCCAGACCGCATGCAGGGACGGGCCGGTCCTGTGGCGGCCCGGCGTCAGGGAATGACACGCCCCACACACCGACCGGAACAGTTCCTCACCGCGCGCAAGGTCGTCAGCGGACGCGGAAACCGGAAGGGCCGCCAGAAACAGGCAGGAAAACACAATATGTTTAAACATTGAGGTCCCTTCACGTCGGGGTTTTCCCAATCCTATTAGATTGCGCGCATGTTCGCATTGACCAAGAGCAAATCCCGGTCATCCCCCAGTTCGGTAAACGGCGTCACCCGCCGGCGGACCATGTTCGATCACCTGAACGATGTCGGTGAGTTCGATTCCGGGGTAATGCTCGCGCATCCCAGCCAGCATGACGGGGTCGGGCCATTCCTTCTCCCGGCCGACGAATCGCGCGGCATCCGCAAGGGGCATGGAGGTGCAGCGGTGCACGATGACGACGACACTCTTCGACGGGTCGTCATCGCAGACATACCGCAAAGGGCCGGGAAGAATCCCGGCCTCCCGCCAGCGGATGGTCGACGTCTTCTCACCGCTGACCACCAGCGGAAACAACCGCGCTACGATTCCAAGGGACTGCATGGCCCGCCCTATCAGGACTTCGCGTCACCCACCCCGTTCAGCTTGGCCATCGCATCGACCAGATGCGGGACGTGTTTGTCGCCGAACCCGGCGGCGACCGCCTGGGCGAAAGCCTGGAACACGCCGGACCCAACGGGCGAGGTGACGCCGAGGCTCTTGGTCATATCCTGATAATAGCCGACATCCTTGCGCGCATTGGCCAGCGCGAATTGCAGGCCCGACGCATCGCCTTCAATAGGATAGCGCATGATATTCTGGAACATGCCGCTGTTCAGGATCCCGGCGGAGACCAGTTCCCGGAATTTCTCCAGGTCGATCCCGGCGGCCCGTGCGGTGGTGATCACTTCCGACGTGGTCGCGGCAATGGTCATGCCGAGGAAGTTGTTGAGAAGCTTGATTGTGTGCCCGGCGCCCAGCGCGCCCACATGGAAGATATTCTCGCAATAAGCTTCCATCACCGGCTTCATCGCCGCGAACAGATCGGCGTCTCCGCCGACCATGGTGTTGAGGATGCCTGCCTCCGCCTCTACCGGCGTGCGGGCGAGCGGCGCATCCAGCATGCGCACGCCATGGGTCGCGGCGGCTTCGGCAATCTTCTTCGTGGAGGCCGGATCCGCCGTGCTGGTATCGATCAGGACCATGCCGTCGGCCGCGCCTTCAAGCACGCCGCCCGGCCCCATCACGGTCGCTTCGATGGTGGGAGAGTTCGGCAGGCACAGGATGACGACATCCGCCGCCGCGGCGACCTGCTTCGCGGTTCCCACTTCCACCGCGCCCTTGGACACCAGATCGTCAACGGGTTGCCGGTTGCGGTGCCCCATCAGGGTGACAGGGAATCCCTTCTCCAGCAGGTTTTTCGCCATGCCGTGGCCCATCAGGCCAACGCCAATGAAGCCGATTTTCTTGTCCGTCACGATACGCCTCCCCTTTATCGATTTGGCGGCAGGTTAGAACCTCAACAGGAAACGGACAATCTTGCACGTGCGTTCGGAGAAGAGGGACGGGGTGTAATAGCTCCCCGCCGCCCGTTTGGAGACCTCGCTAAGGGTCGGGTAGGGGAAAGTCAGTCCCGCAATCGCGCCGATCTTCTGTTTGCCTGCAATCGCCTGAACCCACGGCATGATCAATTCGCCCGCGTTGCGGCCCGCAATGCTGGCGCCCTTGATCCGGCCTTTCCCGTCGGTAATCACCTTGATCAGGCCGTGCGTCTCCCGCTCCGCCTGGGCGCGGTCATTCTCCGCGAAACTCCAGCGCAGGATCTTGAAATTACCCGCGCCAAGGGCTTTCGCCGCATCCGCCTCGGTCATGCCGACATGGGCCATTTCCGGGTCCGTGTAGGTGACCCAGGGAAAAGCGGCGGTGTCCGCCTTGGCCCAGAACATCTTGAACAGGGTCTGACGGATGATCAGGCCCGCGTGATAATTCGCCATATGGGTGAACTGCAGGCCGCCCGCGACGTCGCCGATGGCGAAGACGCGCTTGTTGGACGTTTTCAGATTGGGTCCGACCGTTATCCCCCGCGGTGTGGAGTCTATTCCCGCTATTGCGAGATCAAGGTCGTCTATATTAGGCACCCGGCCCGCGGCAATCAGCAGATGACTGCCGGTCAGGGTCTGCCTTTCGCCGTCCTTCTCAACTTCGACCGAGACGCCGCTTGCCGTCTTCGCGGTGGAGACGACCTTCGTCCCCTCCATCAGCGTCAGTCCGTCGGCCCGAAGACGGTCCTTCACGATGCCCGCCACTTCCGGGTCATCACGGCCCAGCACCTCGAACATCTCGACCACCGTCACCCTGGCGCCCAGACGCCGGTGCGCCTGCGCCATCTCGACCCCGATCGGGCCGCCGCCGACCACGATCAGGTGTTCGACCGTCTCACCGATATCGAAGACGGTCTCGTTGGTATGGTAGGGCGTGTCCGAAAGTCCCGGAACCGGCGGGACCATGGCCCGCGACCCGGTGGCCACGACGAAGTATTTCGCCCGCACGACATGACCCTGGTCCGTCGTAACCTCCGCCGGGCCGGAGAATTTGGCGGACGCCTGCAGCACGGTCACGCCGAGCCCTTCGAACCGCTCGACGGAATCCATCGGCGCGATGGCGGCGATCACGCCTTTCACATGGTCGCGCACCTTGGCCATGTCGACCGCGGGTTCCACCGCCGCGACGCCGAACCGGTCCGCGTGGCGCATGCCATGAGCGGTATGCGCAGCGGCGATCAACGCCTTGGACGGCACACATCCGGTATTCAGGCAATCGCCGCCCATTTCGCCACGTTCGATCAACACGGTCCGCGCGCCCATCTGCGACGCCCCCGCGGCAACCGACAGACCGCCGGAGCCCCCGCCGATCACGCAGATATCCGTTTCGATCACTGACGACATGGTTAATCCTTCTTACCGGTGCAAAAATACCGCAGCCTCAGGTAATCGGCGGCGGCGGCGTGCGCCACGCACGGCCTGTCACAAGATCGTCAGCGCCGTCACTCGGAACGGCCCAACGTCTTGGACCCGATTTCGAAACTGTCCTTGCTGAGGACGGGCACCGCGAGAATACGCTCCAATTCGGCCTGCATAAGCGCCTGCCGGTCCGCATCGTAGCGCCGCCAATTGCCGAATGCGCCCAGCATCCGGGCAGCGACCTGCGGGTTCAGGGAATCGAGTTCGATCAGACTGTCCGCTACGAACCGGTATGCCGCGCCGTCCGGTTGGTGGAAATTGACCGGATTGCCCATCGCGAAGGCCCCGATCAACGACCGGAAGCGGTTCGGGTTGCGAATGTCGAACAGCGGGTGCTTGGCCAACGCCTGGACCGCCGCCAACGCGCCCGGCCTGCCGCCCATCGCCTGCAGCGCGAACCATTTGTCCATGACCTGCTCGTTCGCCGACCAGCGTTCGGCGAAGGCGGCCAGGGCGTCTTCCCGTTCGCCGCCGTCGGTCTCGATCAAGACGGCCAGGGCGGCGACCGTATCCGTCATATTGTCCGCCCGGTCGAAATGATCTTTCGCCAGCGTGGCGGCGGCGGCGTCGCGCTCGGCGGTCAGATAGGCGAGCGCCGTGTTCCGAAGCGCCCGCAAACCCGCCTGCCCGGCGCTTGGCTCGAATGCGCCCCGGACCGTGCTTTCCTCGTAAGCCTGACGGAACTCCGCCGCCAGTGCGGTCCCGATGGTCCGGCGCAGCCGCGCCCGCACGGCGTGGATCTCGTCCACATGCACGACCGGCATCTGTTCGCCGATATATTCCTCCGACGGCAGGGTGATCGCCAGCGCCTTGTAAGCGGGGTCGAGCGCGCCATCCGACAGGATGTTCCGCACCCCTTCGACAAAGGGAGCCGCAGCCCCGGCATCCGCCGCCCCGCCGGAGACCGCAGCCTCCACCGCGGCGGTCATCAGGCGGACCGCGTAACTCTGCCCGGCATCCCAACGGGCGAACGGATCACGGTCATGCGCCATCAGAAACGCCAGATCGCCGTCAGCCTGATCGGTCTTTACAACGATTGGCGCACTAAATCCACGATTTACGGAAAATACCGGGCGGCTTGGAACATTCTCAAAAACGATCTTTTCCCGTTCCGCAGAGATGTGAAGAAGGCCGCCGCCGCCCAGCGCCGCCGAGCCGCTCTGCAGGAGAATCTCGTCCCCATTGGCGCCGAGCATTCCGATCCGCAGGGGAATATGCAACGGCGTCTTCACCGGCTGGCCGGGCGTGGGCGCGGTGGTCTGCGCGATCAACAGCGTCGCCGTCTTGGCCGCGGCGTCGTAGCTGGTTTCCACGCTCACCATCGGCGTGCCTGCCTGAGAATACCACGTCTTGAAACCGGTCAGGTCCGTTCCGGTCGCGTCCGCCATCGCCGCCACGAAGTCGTCGCAGGTCACCGCCTGCCCGTCGTGCCGGTCGAAATAGAGCCGCATGCCCGCCTGGAAGCCCTCTTCGCTCAAGAGGGTATGCAGCATGCCGATCACCTCGGCCCCCTTCTCATAAACCGTCGCGGTATAGAAGTTGTTGATCTCAATATAGGAGTCTGGGCGCACCGGATGGGAGAGAGGCCCGGAATCCTCCGGGAACTGCCGGGCGCGCAGGGCGCGGACATCCTGAATCCGCTTCACCGCGCGGGAGCGCTGATCGGAAGAGAATTCCTGATCCCGGAAGACCGTCAGCCCTTCCTTCAGGCTCAATTGAAACCAGTCGCGGCAGGTTACCCGGTTGCCGGTCCAGTTGTGGAAATATTCGTGGGCGACGATGGCCTCGATATTGGCGAAATCCTGGTCGGTCGCCGTGTCCCGGTCCGCCAGCACATATTTGGCGTTGAAGACGTTCAGGCTCTTGTTCTCCATCGCCCCCATGTTGAAATGGCTGACCGCGACGATGTTGAAGATGTCCAGATCGTATTCCAGACCAAAACGCTCCTCATCCCACCGCATGGAGCGCTTCAGGGAATCCATTGCATAGTCGCAGCGCGCCTCGTTCCCATGCTCGACATAGATCCGCAGCGTCACATCCCGGCCCGACCGCGTCCGGAACCGATCTTCCACCATGCCCAGGTCGCCGCCGACCAACGCGAAAAGATAGCTCGGCTTCGGAAACGGGTCTTCCCAAACCGCTTCGTGCCGCCCGTCCGCCAGGTCGCGGCTGGACGTCAGATTACCGTTCGAGAGCAACACGGGACAGGCCGCCCGCTCCGCGCGGACGGTGACGCGATAACGCGCCATGACATCGGGCCGGTCCGGGAAATAGGTGATGCGGCGAAACCCTTCCGCCTCGCATTGGGTGCAGAACATGCCCTTGGAGACGTACAACCCTTCCAGCCGCGTATTCTCCGCCGGGCAGACCGCGACCTTGGTATGGAGTGTGAACGCCGGGGGCGGATCGAACAGGGTCAAGCTTTCCTCGGTCCGCTCGAAGGCCGACGGTGCAAGCGGCGCGTCATCCACCGCGATCTCGATCAGGTCCAGCGCCTCGCCATCCAGCACCAGGGGCGTTTGCGGGTCCGCCGCCGGGTCGCGGCGAACGGCCAGCGTTGCGGCCACGACGGTCCGCTGCGGATCGAGATCGAAGGTCAGATCGACCATATCGACCGCATAGGCCGGCGGCGCGTAATCTTCTAACCGGATTGTCTGCGGCAGGTCGGTTTTCATCGCGGCATTGTCTCCAAGCTTCGGTCGGCTTGAAAACTAGAGCATGTCACCTTTACTTGGAACCACTGAGACGGTGTTTGCGGCCTTTCGGCTAGGAAGGCGTCGCGCCGCGACCCGCTATCGGATCAGGGGCGGCTGGCGACGTTGCTTGGGCCGGCGGCCTTTGCCTCCGCCAAGGCCTCTTCCGCCGTGGCGATCAATCCGTCGAAATCCATCGACTTGTCCCGCATGGCCGCGACGCCTGCGCAGACCTGTGCGTCAATCGTTGCACCCGCGTGTTGCAGGCCGCTCTTCGACAGCCGCTCGCAGATCCTGACCCCGGCCTGTCTCGCCTCGGGCAGGTCCGTTTCCGGCATGATCGCGACGAAACGGCCATCCTCTATCCGGGCCAGCAGATCGACGACCCGAAGCGCATGACCAGCCACCCGGTTGACATGCTTGATCACCGCTTCCCGGTGTTCGCGGTGTTCCAGTGAATACAGATTCACCACATCGAACCGCATGATCGTCACCGGCCGGTCGTACCGGCGGTAGGTTTCAACCGCCTCCGCTCCCCGCCGTTCGGCGGAGCGCCAGTTGCAGCTTCCGGTCAAGGCATCGGTCAAGGAGAGTGCGTCCAACTCGTCCTGGGCCTTTCGAACATCGGAGATATCGCGCGCGACCACGATCCGGCCGCCGCCGTCCAGCGGATACTGATGCAGGCGGACGATGTTATCGCCCGGCAGCCCCAACTCCATACCGTCTTCGGGGATCGCGCTGTCTACAACGGCGCGGCGCGCCTCGAACCGCAGATTGTCGAACAGAACTCCACCGTCCGCATCTTCGATACGCACACCGTCAGAAGCCAATTGAAGCGCCCGCTCCAGGATTTGGAGCTTTGCACTGTCGTCCGTCATTGCCTACCTCGGTCTGGCTTCCACTACCCGCTCGTTTTACCGTTCGCTTCTTAAGAAAGAATTACCAGAAGGTTGCAGCGAGCCTCACTCGAAACGATGGAAACTGTGACAGGAAAACTCGTAGACGCCTGTGACCCACCTCACTGTCTACCTGCATTTTAGCGGTATATTAGTAGTATATACAACCCTTTGACAGAATTACGGAATTCCAGGGTATACCTGCTACTGGACTTGGTCCGCGGGCATATCCGGCGGCAAGTTCGCACTGATCGTAGCCGCCATGCAGGGTTCGGCGCGGGCCGTTCGCCACCAACCGACAAGGTTCGGGAAACCGTCGGCGGCGCGCGCGCCGCGCGCGCTTCGCATGCCGTAGTCCATCATCGGGGCCAGGAACATGTCCGCCATATCAAAACCCGCATGGCCCGTTGGCTTTGCGGCCAGCAACGGCGACAGGGCGGCGAAGGCTCTGGTGACCTCCGCTTCCGCAGCATCGGCAACCGCATCGTCGGACGCCTCTCCCTTCAACGGTTTGCTGACCGTCTCGACAAACAATCCCCAAACCAGCGGACGATAGAGGTAGTTGTCGCAGATTCCGACAATCTGGTTTTGCAGAGCGCGTTGACGCGGCGTCCCCGGCATCAGATTGGGCCCCGGAAACCCTTCATCGACATAGCGGACGATAGCCTGTGTTTCGTAGAGGGTCAGGCCGTCATGGTGCAGCACCGGCATCTTCCCGAAGGGGTGGAGATCGGGTCCGGCCTTCGCCGGGTCCTGCTCGAACGGGTTCAGATGCTCCAGCCGGTAATCCACGCCTTTCGCGAACAACGCCAATCGCGCGATCCGGACATAGACGCTGAAGTCCATGCCATACAGAACCGCAGCGCCGTCCGAGGCGTGCGTCATCGGTCCGCCGGCGTCACAGACCGGACAGACGTTCGGCGTGCCAGGCGACATGGTCATCCATGAAGCTGGCGATGAAGTAGTAGCTGTGATCGTACCCTTCCTGCATGCGCAGGGTCAGCGGAACGCCGGCCTGACGGCAGGCGTCGGCAAGCAGATGCGGCAGCAGTTCGGTTTCCAGGAATTCATCCTGCGTTCCCTGGTCGACCAGAATATCGCCTTTCCAACCGACGGACCCGACCAGCAGACAGGCGTCGTATTGCGCCCACGCCGCCTCATCCTCACCCAGATATCCGGCCAGCGCGCTTCGCCCCCACGGACAGGCCGTGGGCGAAACAATCGGCGAGAAGGCGGAGATCGACCGGAAGCGGTCCGCGTTTTTCAGGCCGACCGTCAAAGCGCCATGCCCGCCCATCGAATGGCCGAATATGCCCTGCCTGCCCGAATCGGCGCTCGCGATTTCGCTGCCCACCAGCGCCGGCAGTTCTTCGGAGACATAGGAATACATGCGGTAGTTCGCGTTCCAGGGCGCCGCCGTGGCGTCGAGGTAAAAGCCCGCGCCCGAACCGAAATCGTACCGGTCTTCATCGGGGACACCGGCGCCGCGCGGCGAGGTGTCGGGGGCGACGACCATCACCCCATGCTCCGCAGCGGCGCGCTGGATACCGCCTTTGACGGTCACGTTCTCCCACGTGCAGGTCAATCCCGATAGGTAGTAGAGAACAGGCACCGGCCCCGCCTCGGCCTGCGGCGGCGTGTACACGGCGAACTTCATCGGCGTCAGCGTGCTGCGGCTTTCATGCGAGTAGACCCGCTGGACGCCGCCGAAGCTTTTCCATTCGTTTTCGACCTTGAGAGACATATTTGATTCCCCGAACCGGAAGCGACGAACGGCCCTGTCCGCAACGCCCCCGTTCAGGGCGCGCCGTTACATGGCCATGGAGTGGTTGCACGGCCGCGGCGCGTGCGCCGCGGCACATCAATCATTCAATCGGTCAATAAACAACCACCGAGCGGATACTCTCCCCCGAATGCATCAGGTCGAAACCCTTGTTGATGTCTTCGAGCGGCATGGTGTGCGTGATCATCGGGTCGATTTCGATCTTACCGTCCATGTACCAGTCGACGATCTTGGGCACGTCGGTCCGGCCGCGCGCACCGCCGAAGGCAGTGCCCCGCCATACCCGGCCGGTGACCAGTTGGAACGGCCGGGTGGAGATTTCCTGCCCGGCGCCCGCGACGCCGATGATGATGCTCTCCCCCCAGCCCTTATGGCAGCATTCCAGGGCCTGACGCATGGTGTTGACGTTGCCGATACACTCGAAACTGTAGTCCGCGCCACCGCCGGTCAGATCCACCAGATAGGGGACCAAGTCGCCTTCGACCTCCTTCGGATTGACGAAATGCGTCATTCCGAACCGCTCGCCCATTTCCTTTTTGTCCGGGTTAAGGTCGACACCGACGATCATGTTCGCACCGGCAAGGCGCGCACCCTGAATGACGTTCAGACCGATGCCGCCCAGCCCGAAAACGATGACGTTCGACCCCGGCTCCACCTTGGCGGTGTTGACCACCGCGCCGATTCCCGTGGTGACCCCGCAGCCGATATAGCAGATCTTGTCGAAGGGGGCGTCTTCCCTGACTTTCGCCAGGGCAATCTCCGGCAGGACGGTGTAGTTCGCGAAAGTCGAGGTGCCCATGTAGTGGAATATCTTTTCCCCACCGATAGAAAAACGCGACGTACCGTCCGGCATCACCCCCTGGCCCTGCGTGGCGCGAACCTTCTGACACAGGTTGGTCTTGGGATTCAGACAATAGTCGCATTCCCGGCATTCGGGGGTATAGAGCGGGATAACATGATCGCCCTTTTTCAGCGACGTCACCCCTTCGCCGATATCGACCACGACACCGGCCCCTTCATGGCCCAGAATCGCCGGGAAGATACCTTCGGGATCGGCCCCTGAAAGCGTGAATTCATCGGTGTGGCAGATACCCGTCGCCTTTACCTCGACCAGGACTTCACCGGCCCGGGGGCCGTCCAATTGAACCGTTTCGATTGAGAGGGGCGCACCCGCTTTGTGCGCCACAGCGGCACGGACATCCATGATCTTCTCCCCGCTAGACAGTTGTTTTCCGGGCGGAGCGTGACAGGGTTTATTTCACCGCGCAAGCACTTGATCAGCCGTGATTGGCAGTTGATTCAGCTACATCTAATAGATGTACGAGCCGTCTTCGCGCACACTGCGATAGCGCCGCTTTTCGTCAAGCCGCGTTAACCCTCTACCCCACAGACAGCCCCGGTTTGGATCGCAACCATGTGTCTCGTACGTGAGGGGTGCAAATGGCTAACGTCTATCAACCTCAGGCTGGCTCCGGCTGAAGATCCCATGACGGGTTTCCATAGGCCGGGCCCGCAAACACCTAAACACTGGAGAGTGAGTATGAGACGTATTTCGTCAACAATGGCGGCTGCAGTCATGCTTTCAGGTATCGGTTACGGATCCGCGGTTGCGGCTGAAACCGACCTGGACGCCCTGAAAAAGCAGCTTGAAACCCTACAGGCAAAAGTCGTCGAGCTGGAGAAGAAACAGCACGCGCAAGGGGAGAAGGTTAAGGAAGTCGCGGCCCAGAGTTCGAGCGGCGACGCCACCGTGGAATCGGGAAACGATAAGGTCCGGCTGGAGATCAGCGGCCAGGTGAACCGCGCGATCCTGTTCGGTGACAACGGTCAACAGTCCGATATTCTCTCGGTCGATAACGACGCATCCTCCACACGCGTCCGCTTCGTGGGTTCAGCGGATGTCGATAGCGCCCTGACAATCGGCACGACCATCGAACTGGAAGCAGAGTCGGATTCCTCCCGCACCGTGGGATTCGAAGGGAACAACAGCGGGTTCAATCTCAACGAGCGCAAATTGGACCTGTTCTTCGATCACGACGATCTTGGCAAGCTCTCACTCGGTCAGGGTGACACCGCTTCCAATGGCGCGACCGAGGTCGATCTGTCCGGCACCACCGTTGTCGGCTACAGCGACGTCGCAAGCTTGGCCGGCGGCTTGAACTTCAACGGATCGACGGTCACGATTGCGAACGCCTTCAACAATCTCGACGGCCTCAGCCGTGAAGACCGTATCCGCTACGATACCCCGAGCTTTTCCGGTTTCAGAGCTTCAACGTCGCTTGGACCCGACAGTGAACGCGATGTCGCCCTGCGTTTCGGTGGCAAGTTCGGCGACGCTCAAGTCCGGGCTGCGGCGTTCTATGCGGACTCTGAAGCCCAAAATGAGAGCTATGGAGGATCGGCCTCCGTACTCGTCAACGGTTTCAACGCGACGCTGGCCTACGCCGAAGAAGATGACGGACGCCCGGGCGCCGACCAAAAAATGTACTATGGTAAGCTGGGCTACAAATTCAGCATGTTCGAGTTCGGCGGCAGTGCGGTCGCTGTCGATTACGCGCGGCATGACGATGTTGCGGCGATCGGCGACGAAGCGACGGCCTACGGTGCGTACTTTGTGCAGAAGGTCGACAAGGCCGCGACCGAACTTTATGTCGGGGCCCGAAACCACGAGCTTGATCGCGACGGGGCGAATTTCGACGACATCTTCACGACCCTGGTGGGCGCGCGGGTGAAGTTTTAACCGCCCATAAGCAAAGATCAGCGAAAGGAAACCGATATGCGACGGATTTTGGTGCGGATTGCATTCACCGGTCTGGCGGCGGCCGCCCTTGCAGCGTGTAGCGGAAACCTCGATTTCGAACCGGAAGAGGTTACCGTGACAAACGAAATTGAGGATGGCGTACCCGGCCTGTTTTCCGGCGAAGACGGTGTGTTCACAATAACCGTCGTGGATTGACGAAGGTGTCCGGCGGGTTCGGGCGTCAACGGTGCCGGACCCGCCGCCACTTCAATTCCCTTTATTCAGACGCAGCCCAAAGTTCTTCTATCCGCGCCTTGATCGTAAGCGCTTCTTCCCAGCGGTCCGACAGTTCGTAGCCGTCGGGGCCGGTGATGGCGTATTCCGGCGGGCCCAGTTCGCAGAGGAAGTTGAGCACGGCGTCCGGTCCGGCCCGCGGCCGCCAGTGACGGATACCGTCCGCCCACCATTTGGAGAATTGATCGAACCACTTCCGGTGCTGCGGAAACCCGATCTGAACCTGAACCTGTTCGCGGCTGGCGACCCGTCCCTGCAAGGCGTCCGACCGGGCCAGGATACGCTGGATCAGGGCGTCGTCCTCCTCCGAAATCGGATACCAGAATTCGCGGTCCACCAGATAGTGCGAAAGATCCGCGCACAGCGCCATCTCCGGCACCGCATCGATAAGCTGCAAGGTGGCGAACAGATCGTTGGTGATGCAGTTGCGGTGCGTTTCGAACAGGATCGGAACCTCTTCCTCGCCCGCCATCTCGATCCAGGCGCGCACCACCGGGATCATGTCTTCCACCCGGATCGGCATCACCTGGCCGATGATGTTCACAAACCTTGTGTCGAACTGTTTCGACATTTGCAGAACCGGCCGCAAATCCTCAATCGTCTGAGGAAAGGCATTGATCAGACAGCCCAGGCCGTGCTTCTCGAAAAAGGGCCGGGTAGCGAGCGCCTGATCGTTGTTCATGACGCCGAGATCGACCGCCATTCCGGCGTATCCGGCATCGGCCACCATGGCGAAGCTGTCGGCGACCGGGCGTTCGACCCCGTCGGGCCGCCGCAGCTCCATGGCCCACAGCGACTGAAAAACCTCCAGTTTTTGCATCAGGTCTGCCGCGCGCCGACGGCGGCGTCCGCGTCCAGGCCCTCCGCAATCCAGACGGCGTCGTCAGGGTAATCGGCCTCGCTGCGCCCATTCCACAGCCGCGAGATGACCTGCGCCTGAAAGGCGAAATAGCCCATCGTGTGAGGCTCGCGCCCCATCGCGCCCACAATTTCCCGGTGCAGGTCCGGCAGTTTATGGAAAGGGACGGACGGGAAAGTATGATGGGCCGTGTGATACTGCATGTTCCAGGCGAGCCAGCGCATCACCGGATTCGTCCGCATGGTTCGGGTGTTCTCCAGCGTGTTCGGCAGATGGGAAAGGCCGAGATGCTCGCTGGTATTCTGAAGCTGATGAACGATCTTGGTCAGCATCATGGGGGCAAGCCAATACAGCACCGCGGCCCAGCTTTCGAACCACAGGGAAAGCCCGCCGATAACGCAGTAGCCGGCCATATGAAGCCGTCCTTCGCGCACGATCAGGGGCTTGTCCTTGTCCCGGATATAGGGTTCCGTCACCACCCCGCGGACGAAGCGCAGAAGACGCGCAATGCGGCTTTGCCAATAGGTCACGCCGGTGAACCACAGAAGATAAGAGGACAAGGTATAGGGCGGACGTGTCAGTTCGCCATCCTTCTCCCAATCCTGGGTATGGCGGTGATGGGCGAAATGCTGGATCTGGTCGAAGTCGCGGGGATAGAGCTGCACGAACCCGATGGCCCGGCCGAACCATTCGTTCAGCCAGCGCGGTCCGAAGACGGTATTGTGGCTCAACTCATGCTGTGCGGCGTACAGGAAGTTGATCAAGACGCCGTGCGCGATGAACAGCGGTGCGGCCCACCAGGCGCCCCAGGATTGCGACAGCAGCCAGCCGGTCACGGCCAACGCGCCCAGATGGCTGGCCATATGAAGAGACCCGCGCAAGGTGGATCGTGCGCTCAGGGCCTTCAGCCGCTGCGGTTCCAAAAGGCCGCGCCGGCCGACGAAATCGTCCACGGATCGTTCAGCCATAATCTCCGTATCCTATCTTGTCGCCAACTCGGCGAGGTTTTCCTTCATCTTGTTCATCATCGCGACAAAGTCGGTATAGACGGTCACGAACTGAAACCCTTGCGCGATCCACTGGTTCGCCATCTCGACGGAACCGCAATGGATGCCAGCCGCCAGCCCGCAATCCCGCGCCCGGCGTCCAATCTCGGCGATGGCGTCCACCACTTCGGGAATCGTCGGCGTGCCGTTCGGCGGATGCCCCAGACTGAGGGCGAGATCGCTGGGCCCCACATAGACGCCGTCGATCCCATCTGTCTTGCAGATCGCCTCCAGGTTCCCCAACGCTTCGCGCGTTTCTATCATCGCCATATTGACCAGAGCGCCGTTCGCCTCGGCCGCATAGTCCGCGCCGCCATACAGCAAACCGCGCTGCGGTCCGAAACTACGTTCGCCCAGGGGAGGATACTTGGTCCATTTAACGAAGTTCGCCGCATCCTCCGGCGTGTTCACCATCGGTGCGATGATGCCATAACAGCCGTCATCCAACAGACGCATATGCTTGGCCGGGTCGTTCCAGGCCACCCGCGCCATCGGCACCGCATCGTAGCGGGAGACGGCCTGAAACATCTGACGCGCCGTGCGCTCGTCCGCGAAACCGTGCTGCAGGTCGACGGTGCAGCTATCCCAGCCGACGCTGGCCACGCCTTCCGCGGACATGGTGCAGTCCAAGGCCAGCCACGCATTGCGGACGACACCGCCCGCCGCCCAGATTTCCTTTACCTTATTCGCACGCATGGCCGCCTCCCCGTAAAAATTCGTGGCGGAACATTCGCGCGGAACCGGCAAGTCTTCAAGAGGAAGTAGCGGAAGTCAGCGCGGAAGCGCCATACTCATCGCCCAGTAATGGAAACTGCGTATCTTACCGCGGTCGCTGGGAAGGAAGCGGTAGCCGATACCCGCCTCGGTAATCTGGCGGTTCAGCATGGCCCGCCGGTGCCCCGGCGAGTTCTTCCACCCTTCCACCGCCTCGCGCGGCGTCTGCTGGCCGGCGGCAAGGTTCTCCAGCACGGTCTGGAACCGGTATCCCGCAGACGCGGCCCGGTCGCCCGGTCCGGTTCCGTTCGGCGCCTCATGGGCGAAATAGTCGCGGTAGGCCATATCGTCGGCGTGCCGCTGCGCCGCCTCGTTCAACAGCGGCGCAAGACGCAGCGGACGCAGGCCGTGCGTTGCGCGAAAGCGGTTCACCTCTTTCAGCACGTCCCGCCGCCAGTTGCGGGTTGCGGGTCTGGGCGGATTGCCGAGCAGAACCACCCAATAATCCAGATCGCCATAACGCGGATCTTCGACGGAGTGCCACCCCACGCCCGCATACCGCAACTCCCGCGTCGCCGCGATCGGCCGCGTTCTGCCATCGGTGAAGAAGGAGCTTGCAACCATCGGCACCGGGTCCTGCGCGACCGTGGTCAGGGACCCGACCGAAGCGCAGGGGAAACCCGCATCCTCGACAGCCTGACACAAGGTCGCGCCGCGGCGTCTTTCGGCCGCGTTCCGGGCGAGGCGCTGCGCCGCCTTGGCCAGGCGCGGATCGACGATCAGCGGCGACAGAGCCCGCTTGCCGCGCATCTCGTTGATGCTTTGCATCATGTCGCGTTCGGGCCGATCCTGGGCGGCCGCCGCAGTAGCAAAGCCCAAAAGGGCGGCAAGACAGATGCGGAAAATCCAATTCATCGCCGAACGATATAAGATCGGCGGGAGCTTGGGGAAGGTATCTCGTCACACTCGCGCAGATTTGTCCGCCGGCCGTTCCGCCCGCGCCGGCCGCTGTCCGCCCGCGGCCGGTTCCGTCTATTGAATGACGATCTTCGGCGCGGCGCGGGTTCCCGCACCCCCGCGGTTTTCCATGTCCTCCCCGGAGAGCTTCTCCCACACCGCCATGGCGATCCGCCGGTAGGTTTGCGCATGCGGACCGTCCGGTTCCGCCTCGACAATCGGGTTACCGCCGTCGGCATGGGTGCGGATATCGATGTTCAACGGCACTTCGCCCAGGAAGTCGACACCCAGCTTGTCCGCCTCTTCCCGCGCACCGCCATGACCGAAAATGTGGCTTTCGTGACCGCAGTTGGGGCAGATGAAGAGGCTCATATTCTCGATGATGCCGAGCACCGGCACATCCACCTTGCGGAACATGTTGAGACCCTTGCGCGCGTCGATCAACGCGATGTCCTGCGGCGTCGAGACGATCACGGACCCCGCCAGCGGGACGTTCTGCGCCATGGTAAGCTGCGCATCGCCGGTGCCGGGCGGCATATCGACGATCAGCACGTCCAACTCGCCCCAGTTCACGTCGGACAGCATTTGCTGCAACGCGCCCATCACCATCGGTCCACGCCAGACGACCGGCTGATCCTCCGCCACCAGAAACCCGATGGACATCGCCTTGATCCCGAAATTCTCCATCGGCTCTAGAATTTTGCCGTCGGCGCTGTCGGGACGGCCGGAAATGCCCAGCATCCTCGGCTGGCTGGGCCCGAACACGTCGGCGTCCAGCATCCCGACCTTGAGGTTCAGATGTTTCAGCGCCAGAGCCAGGTTGACCGCCGTCGTCGACTTGCCGACGCCGCCCTTGCCGCTGGCCACCGCAACAATGTGCGTGATGCCGGACGGACCCGCCTTGCGGCCGGGACGCGGCGGGGCGCCGGCCTCCGGCGCTGGGGCGGCTTTCGCGCCGCCGGCGGCGCTTTCAGCGGTGAGGATCGCGGTCACCGAAAGGACGCCGGTGAGCCCATGCACCGCCTCTTCAGCCGCCTTCCGCACAGGCTCCATCTGTTCGGCCCGCGCCGGGTCGATTTCGATGGAGAACTGCACATTCCCATCCTTGATCGCCACGCCGGAGATCATCCCCAACGCCGACAGGCTTTGGCCGCGTGCGGGGTCGGTCACACCACCCAACGCATCGATCACCTGTTGTTCCGTTATATTCGTCATCTCAAGACCCTCTCCGGCACTCCGGCATGCCGGAGGATTTCTCCCGGCTGCCGGTTATTCTTCCCGGCAGTCTCTATTTGCCGAGATTCCATTGGCTCGCCCTTTGCTATTCGGGATGAGTGCACATATATGTTGCCCGAACGGCACGCAAAGACTTTGCGGGCCAGTAAAGCATTTTCGCCCGGAATTCTGACCTTCCAGATCCGGCGCGTCCCACACATAAGAACGGTTAAGGGAAGTAAGAGAGCATGCCTTGGCAGAATAACTCCGGTGGTGGTGGCGGCGGCCCCTGGGGCGGCGGCGGTGGCCGTGGACCCGGCGGCGGCGGTGGCGGTCAAAGCCCATGGGGCAGACCCTCCGGCGGCGGCGGCGGCGGCGGCGGCAACAGGCCGCCTCCCGACGTTGAAGAAATGGTCCGCAAGGGTCAGGAACGCTTGAAAACCATGCTTCCCGGCGGGTTTGGCGGCAAAGGCATTTTCTTTGTCGCAGCGCTTGTGATCGCAGGATGGCTGGCGACCGGCTTCTACCAGGTGGAGCCCAATGAACAGGGTGTCGAGCTTGTCTTCGGCGAACTGTACGAAACCACCGGGCCGGGCCTGCAATACAATTTCCCCTCCCCGATCGGAACGGTGCTTAAGCCCCGCGTCACGGATGTGAACCAGGAGCAGATCGGTTTCCGCGCCACCTCGGCCGGCGGCCGGTCCGCCGGTGTGCGCGACGTGCCAGCGGAAAGCCTGATGCTGACCGGCGACGAGAACATCATCGACATTCAAGCGGTGGTGTTCTGGCAGATCGCCGATGCGGGGTCCTTCCTGTTCAACATCACCGACCCACAGGAAACCGTGCGCAACGTGGCCGAGGCGGCGATCCGCGAAGTGATCGGGAAAATCCCGTTCGAGTTCGCGCGGACGGTTGGCCGCGGACAGGTGGCAGGCGATGTCCAGGAGTTGATCCAGTCCATCATGGACGACTACAACTCGGGCATTTCCATTACCAACGTTCAGCTTCAGAAGGTCGATCCGCCGGCGGCGGTGATCGACGCCTTCCGTGACGTTCAGGCGGCCCGCGCGGACGCGGAGCGTGCGATCAACGAGGCGACCGCGTACTTGAACGAGGTCACGCAGCGCGCCGAAGGTCAGGCGCAGCAGATTACGCAGGCGGCTGAAGCCTATAAGGCCGAACGGGTCGCGGCGGCGACCGGTGACGCCCAGCGCTTCATCTCTATCTACAACGAGTATGTGAACGCCAAAGATGTGACCAAGCGCCGGATCTACCTGCAAACCATGGAAGAAATCCTCAGAAACATGGACAAGGTGCTGATCGAGTCCCAAGGCGGCGGCGACGGCAGCGGTGTGCTGCCCTACCTTCCGCTGGACCGTCTGACCGAGGGCCGCGCCGGACGTGCGCAATCCCGCAGCCAGACCAACGGCATCGACGGCCAGTAGAGGAGGACCGAGGCAATGAGAAACACTGGCGTCATCGTCATCCTGGCCGTTATCGCGAGCATCTTCTTCGTCGGATCGGCGGCCTTCTTCACCGTAACGGAGACCGAACAGGTTCTGGTCCGCCGCTTCGGGGAACCGAAACGGGTCATCACCGAGCCCGGCCTGAACTTCAAGGTGCCCTTTATCGATACGGCCACCTATTTCGAGAAGCGGCTTCTGAACTTCGACGGCGCGGCCCAGGAAATCCCGACCGTTGACCAGAAACAGCTGATCGTCGATTCCTACGCGCGGTATCGTATCATAGACACTCTGAAGTTCTTCCAGTCGGTCGGCACCGTCGCCGGCATGGAAGCGCGGCTTCCGAACGTCATCAACTCCGCCCTTCGGCAGGTGCTGGGTGACGTTCCCCTGTCGCGGGTTCTGACCGAAGAGCGTCTTGCCCTGATGCAGAAGAGCACGCAAATCGCCAGCCAGAACGCAACCGAGTTCGGCATTGAAGTCGTCGATGTCCGCTTGAAGCGCGTCGACCTGCCGGAGGAGAACAGTCAGGCTGTCTTCCGCCGGATGCAGACCCAGCGTGAGCAGGAAGCCCGGAAGTTCCGCGCCGAGGGCGACAAGGAATCCCGGACCATCCGCGCCGATGCCGACAAGCAGCAGCGGGTTATCCTGGCCGAGGCGCGCAAGACCGCAGAGATCATGCGCGGTGAAGGCGACGCGGAAGCCCAGGCGATTTACAACGAAGCCTATACGCGCGACCAGGACTTCTTCGATTTCTGGCGCTCCATGCAGGCTATGGAACGCGGGCTGGGGTCTGAATCGACGACCTATGTCGGCCCGCCGGCGGGCGATTTCTTCCGGTACTTCAATAACGAGACCGGCGACGAACAATCGCTCAGCAATTAGTCCACTAAAACGGCGGGCGCCAATCGGCCCCGCCGTTTTTCTTTCCACGCACCGGATTCAACGCACCCATCTCCACCAGCATGGACGACCTCGGCACAGCATTGCTTACCGCTTTGGGTCTGGTGCTTGTGCTGGAGGGCCTTTGCTACGCGCTTGGCGCGGAAGCCATGCAACGGGCGATGCGGATGCTTCAGGAAATCGATCCGGCGTTGCTGCGCCGCGCGGGCCTTATCGCCGTCATGGTGGGGGTGCTGATCGTCTGGCTGGCCCGCTCTTCCGGGTGACGCCGGTCACAGATCCGGACACAATCGCGTCACAAGTAAGGCAATTTGATGGAAAATGGCCATCCGCCGTTGCACCGATTTCGTACCCCCCCACATCGGAAACAAGTGACGTGCGGCTTTTCGTGCTGGGACGGTGAGGCCACTCGGTCGTGATTTCACTGTCTGCCGGAAAACGGTATGATCCTTATAAGATGGTTCAGAGGAGAATGGGCGTGTACTCGGTCAAGGTTCAACACTCGCTTTCAATCGATCGGACAAAGCTGCTGTCGATGTCCGTCGGTGCTTTCTCAATCGTATTTCTGGCGCTGGCGACGCTGATCATGAGCGCCGGGTCGGGGATGGCCCGCGGTGCGCCGGACAGCTTCGCCGATCTGGCGGAAAGACTGCTGCCGTCGGTGGTCAACATCCGCACCACCGCCAGCGTCCAGGGCCGCGCCCATAGCGGACCGGAATTCAATTTGCCGCCGGGTCTGGAAGAGTTTTTCGAACGGTTCCAGGAAGGCCAGCCGGAGCGGCGGCGCCGGGCGACATCGCTGGGGTCGGGCTTCATCATCGATCCCAACGGCTACATCGTCACCAACAACCATGTGGTGAAGGATGCTGAAGAGGTCTTCGTCGTGCTGAACGACGATACCGAACTGGAAGCCGAGATCATCGGCGTGGACGACAAGACCGATCTGGCGGTCTTGAAAGTCAATCCGACAGTCCCGCTGACCGCCGTGCCTTTCGGCAATTCCGACGGCGCGCGCGTCGGCGACTGGGTGATCGCCATCGGCAACCCGCTGGGTTTCGGCGGCACCGTGACGGCGGGTATCGTTTCCGCCCGCGGCCGGGACATCAATTCCGGCCCCTACGACAACTACATCCAGACCGACGCCCCCATCAACAAAGGCAATTCCGGCGGTCCGCTGTTCAACATGCAAGGTGAGGTGATCGGTGTGAATACCGCAATCTACTCGCCGAACGGCGGCTCCATCGGCATCGGCTTCTCGATCCCGTCCAACTTGGCAGAGCGCGTCGTCGCCCAGTTGCGCGAATTCGGCACCACCCGGCGCGGCTGGCTTGGCGTGACGATCCAGCAGGTGACCGACGAAATCGCCGAAAGCCTGGGCCTGCCCGAAGCATCCGGCGCGTTGGTTTCCACCGTGCATGACAACAGCCCGGCGGCCGCTGCGGGAATCAAGACCGGCGACGTGATCCGCAAGTTCAACGGCTCGACCGTGCCAAGCTCCCGCCGTCTGCCGCGCATGGTGGCCGACGCCACCGTCGGCACCACGGTGCCGGTGGAAGTCTGGCGGGCGGGCGAGACGCTGTCCGTGAGCGTCCAGCTCGGCGAATTGGAGAAGGTGGACCTCGCCTCTCTGCGCACCGCCCCGCAGGATCAAGCCGCGCCTCAGAGCCTTGAATCCCTGGGTCTCGCCCTTGCACCCCTGGGTCAGGCCGCACGCCAGGAATTCAACCTGGGTGAGGACGTGGACGGTGTGCTGATCACCAATGTCAATCCGGACAGCGACGCGTCCGAGAAACAGATCCGCCCCGGCAACGTCATCGTCGAAGTGAACCAGGCGAAAGTCGCCTCACCCGAAGAGGTCGCCGCGCAGGTCGAAAAAGCCAAGTCGGACGGCCGCAAATCGGTCCTGATGCTGGTCAACCAGAACGGCGCTCTGCGCTTTGTGGTGATCAAGTTCGATCAGGGGTAAGGCCCCCGATCCATATCCAAACGGTTCGCGAAAAAGCCCCCATGCAGGGGCTTTTTTGCTGTCAAGGCAAACCGTTAATCCGGGCCAAGTCAGTTCCGGTCCAGCCACCCCCGCAGGATGCCGTTGAATTGCTCCGGATCCTCGATGTTGCAGAGGTGAGCAGCGCCCTTCACGGGCTGCAGTTCGGAGCCTGGAATGGCTTCGTGGATGGTCTCCGACATGGCGAGGGTCAGGGCCGGGTCAACCTCGCCGGGGATGACGATTGTCGGCGTGGTGATTGAACCGAGTCGATCAGTATAGTTGAGCCGCATGATCGCCTCCGAACAACGGATATAGCCGGTCGGCGAGGTGCCGCGGATCATATCGCCGACCGCACCGATCTTATCCTGCGCGCGGGCGCGGTAGCCTTCGGTAAACCAGCGCTCCAGGGTTGGGGCGACCATGGGTTCCATACCGTCGCGACCCACCGTCGCAATGCGGTCCTCCCAGATCGGGTGCAGTTGCTCCGGGATGGCGCTGGCGGTGGCGCAGAGCGCCAGCGATTTGAAGGCGTCCGGATGGTAGAGACCCACCGCCTGCCCGGTCATACCGCCGATCGACAGGCCGCAGAAATGACCGCCGGTGAACCCTAGAGCGTCGGCGAGCGCGACCGCGTCGTCGGCCAGCGTCTTGATCTCTATACTCTCGTCCTTGGGCTCGCTTTGCCCATGGCCGCGCTTGTCATAGCGCAATACGCGATATTTGTCGGTCAGCGCGGGGATCTGCCCGTCCCACATGGAAAGATCTGTCGCCAGCGAGTTGCTGAGCACCAGCGGCACACCGTCTTCCGGTCCGTCGATCCTGTAGTGAAGCCGTACACCGTTGACCGTGATATCGCCTTCCATCTGCGCCTCCCGCTATTGTGCAGGCGGCAGCATGGGAGAAACCATCCCGCTGTGCAATCGCCCCTATTCGGATGCGGCGAATTCGTCCCGGTGATAGCCCTGAAAATACAGCAGGCTGGTCAGATCCGTGTGGTCGATCCGGTAGCGTGCTTCCCGCCGTACAACCGGCTTGCCATAATAGGCAACCCCCAAACCGGCGGCTTTCAGCATGTCCAGATCGTTGGCCCCGTCGCCCACGGTGCAGGCCGCGTCAAGGCCGACGCCCTGCTTTTCGCAGAGTTCGCGCAGCGTCTCCAACTTGGTCTCACGGGAAACGATAGCCCCTTCGACTGCCCCGGTCAGGCGTCCGTCCTTAATTTCCAGCACGTTCGCCCGGTGTTCGTTGAAACCGAGGACGGAATGCACGACCTCCGTCGTGAAGGTGAAGCCGCCGGAGACCAGCGCGCAATAGGCCCCGTTCGCCCGCATCGTGGCCACCGTCTGCTTCCCCCCGGGCGTGTAGGTGACCCGATCCATCACGGTCTTGATCGCCGCGTCCACAGGGTGGTCCGCCAACATAGCGACCCGCTCCAGCAGGGCGTCGGCGAAATCCAGTTCCCCATTCATCGAGCGCGCGGTGATATCGGCCACCGCCTCGCCAAAACCGAGTTCGGCCGCCAGGGTATCCAGCGTCTCGATCTCGATCATGGTGGAATCCATGTCGGCGATCAGCACCTTCTTACGCCGCCGATCGGCCGGCGTAACGGCGCTGTCCACACCGTCGGGTACAGTCACCGCCAAGACT
Source organism: Hwanghaeella sp. (assembly GCA_028282025.1). Lineage (GTDB taxonomy): Bacteria > Pseudomonadota > Alphaproteobacteria > UBA8366 > Aestuariispiraceae > Hwanghaeella. Next base: position 40,586 of record JANQIT010000311.1, read on the forward strand.
GCGTCCAGATCGCCCGTCTCGAACGCAACTTCAGCGGCTGTGCCGTCATGCAGACAACGGAAATCGCCGACCGCCGCCCCCGTTGCTTCCAGGGCTCGGGCCGCATCGTTTTTGTCGCTGTCGGTGAGTTGCCGCACCGCAGGCGCGACCAGGGTCAGAAATGCTTGCATGCGGCGTCGTCTAATGCGCCCGGGCGGGCATGGCAAGCACCGTCCCGTCCACCGGCGTCGGTTTCACAAGGCCGTCACAATTCTGGAAGCTTGGTCGATCCGCCCTGCACCCTACATAGAGTGTTGAATAGCGGGTCCTGGAAAGACCCGCCGGGCTGGGGTATCACCCAGCGACGGAAACACCCAGCAAGCACGGAGGCCAACCATGGCGCAAAAGGAATGGACGGTTTACCTGTCCGGCGAAATTCACACCGATTGGCGCGAACAGATCGAAGACGGATCGAAGGCGTTGGGCCTGCCCGTCCGCTTCGTCTCCCCGGTCACGGTGCATGATGACAGCGACGATTGCGGCGTCGCCATCATGGGCGACGCGCCCAACGCCTTCTGGAAAGATCAGATGGGAACCCGGATGAACGCGATCCGTACGCGTACACTGATCAAGCAGGCCGATATGGCGGTGGTACGTTTCGGGGACAAATATAAACAGTGGAACGCGGCCTTCGACGCCGGTTTCTGCTCGGCGGCGGGCACACCTTACATCACCCTGCATGACAGCGCCATCGACCACGCCCTGAAGGAAGTGGACGGCGCCGCGCAGGCCGTCGCCCGCGACCCGGAACAGGTTGTCCGCACCTTGCAGTACGTCATTACCGGGGTCCTCGACCGTAAAGCCGGCTAGTGCCGCCGTCCCGCCAATCCGTATTGGTCATTGCGGGGCCGACGGCGTCCGGCAAGTCGGCCCTTGCGCTGGATATCGCGGAGACTTTCCGCGGCACCGTGATCAATGCGGATTCGATGCAGATCTATCGCGACCTGCGCATCATCACGGCCCGTCCGGAAAGACAGGACGAGGCGCGGGTTCCGCACCGGCTCTACGGCGTTCTGGATGCGTCCGAAATCTGTTCGGCCGCGCGCTGGCGCGATCTGGCCCTGGCGGAAGTGGAAGCCTGCCGGCGCGCTGGCAGCCTGCCCATTCTGTGCGGCGGCACCGGCCTGTACCTGAAAGCCCTGATGGAAGGGCTTTCCCCGACGCCGGACATTCCGGAGGAAATCCGCGCGGACATCCGCCATCGGTGCGACGCCCAGGGGCCGGAATCCCTGCACGCGGAGCTGGCCGGCATGGACCCGGTTATGGCGGCCCGCCTCCATCCCACGGATTCACAACGGGTGTGCCGGGCGCTCGAGGTGGTCTTGGCCACGGGCCGCAGTCTGGCGGACTGGCAGGCCGAACCGGGCGATGGACCGCCCGGGCATCTCGATTTCGTCACCATCGCCATATTGCCGCCGCGCGACATTCTCTATGACGGTATCAACCGGCGTTTCGCCGCCATGGTGGAGGGCGGCGCGCTGGACGAAGTGCGCAACCTCCTCGCCCGCAAGCTGGACCCGCGACTGCCGGCCATGAAGGCGCTCGGCGTGCCGGAATTGGCGGCATATCTGGAAGGGGCCGTCTCCCTGGACGCGGCCGTGGAAAGCGCGGCGACAAAAAGCCGCCGATATGCCAAACGGCAGATGACATGGCTTAAACGACAGATAATTATCGAAAAATCAATAAATATGAAATATTCGGAAAAATTAAGAGGCGAAATTTTTCCATTTGTTCGTGAATACGGGTTGACCCGCTAATAGTCCGTCCATATGGTGCGCGCGCACGGGCCGGCTGGCCCGTGTTTTGGTCTCTCCGACCGGAACAATCCCGGCGCAACGTCCCTTCGGGCCGCCAGGGATCGCAGATCACGCAACCCGCGACCATCATGTCGCGAACACGAACACAAGGAATGAGGTTATGAGTACGATATCGATGAACGGAGCCCAGATCATCATCAAAGCGTTGGTGGATCAGGGTGTCGATGTCGTATTCGGCTATCCCGGCGGCGCCGTCCTTCCGATCTACGATGAACTGTTCAAGCAGAACAAGATCCGCCATGTGCTGGTGCGCCACGAGCAGGGTGCGGTGCATGCGGCTGAAGGCTATGCGCGGTCGACCGGCAAGGTCGGTGTGGTGTTGGTGACCAGCGGTCCGGGCGCGACCAACGCGGTGACGGGCCTGACCGACGCCCTGATGGACTCGATACCGGTTCTCTGCCTGACCGGCCAGGTGCCGACGCATCTGATCGGTAACGACGCCTTCCAGGAATGCGACACCACGGGTATCACCCGCCCCTGTACGAAGCACAATTACCTGGTCAAGGACGTGAACGACTTGGCCAAGACCATGCATGAGGCCTTTTATGTCTGCCGCAGCGGCCGCCCCGGCCCGGTCGTCGTGGATATCCCGAAGGACGTTCAGTTCGGCGCCGGCCCCTATCAAGGCGCGGAAAACGTTAAGCACAAGACGTACCGCCCCAAGGTGAAGGCCGACCGGGAGAAAATAGAGCGCGCCGTCGACATGCTGATGTCCGCCAAGCGCCCGATCATCTATGCCGGCGGCGGCGTCATCAATGCAGGCCTGGCGGCCAGCACCTTGTTGACCGAGTTCGTCCGGATGACGAATTTCCCGACCACGCTGACCCTGATGGGATTGGGGGCGGTCCCGGCCAATGCGCCGCAGTTCCTGGGCATGCTGGGCATGCATGGAACCTATGAGGCCAACTGGGCGATGCACGACTGCGATGTCATGCTGGCGGTGGGCTCGCGCTTTGACGACCGGATCACCGGGCGGCTCGACGCCTTTGCGCCGAACTCCAAGAAGATCCACATCGATATCGATCCGTCTTCGGTCAATAAGAACGTGCAGGTCGATCTGGCGATCATCGCCGACGCCGGCCACTTCCTGGAGGATCTGATCAAGGTCTGGAAAAGCCGGCAGCGCAAACCGGATCAGGACGCCCTGGCGACCTGGTGGCGGCAGATCGACGAATGGCGCGCGGTCAATTGCCTGAATTACGAAACGAATGAAGAGACGATCAAGCCGCAGCAGGCGATTGAACGCCTGTTCGAACTGTCGAAGGACAAGGATCCCTACATCACGACCGAGGTGGGGCAGCATCAGATGTGGGCGGCGCAGCATTTCCACTTCTATGCGCCGAACCGTTGGATGACCTCCGGCGGGCTGGGCACCATGGGCTACGGCCTGCCCGCGGCGGTCGGCGTGCAGATGGCGCATCCTGACGCCCTGGTCGTCGATATCGCGGGCGAGGCGTCGATCCTGATGAATATGCAGGAAATGTCCACGGCGGTGCAGTACCGTCTGCCGGTGAAGATCTTCATCCTGAACAACAAATATATGGGCATGGTGCGCCAGTGGCAGGAACTGCTGCATGGCGGCCGTTATTCCGAAAGCTACTCGGAAGCGCTGCCGGACTTCGTCAAATTGGCGGAAGCCTATGGCGCGAAGGGCGTCCGGGCGACGAAACCGTCGGAACTGGACAGCGTCATTCAGGAAATGCTGGATCACCCCGGCCCGGTCATCGCGGATATCGCGGTCGATCAGGCGGAAAACTGTTTCCCGATGATCCCGTCCGGGGCGGCCCATAACGACATGTTGCTGGCCTCCGCCAGCGACGCGATAGACGAGCGGGGCAAGGTTCTCGTCTAGCCGCTCGCCGCAAGCATATTCGTTAACAATCATGCCGCCGCCGGAAGCCCGAAAAAGGGTCCGGCGCGCGGAATTGAGGGAAGATCATGACACCCAACGCAAATGCGGGCCCCCAGCAGCCGGGCGCCGCCTATACATTCGAGGATATCGGCCAGGACGTGCGGCGGCATACATTCGCCGTGATCGTGGATAACGAACCGGGGGTTCTGGCGCGGGTCATCGGCCTGTTCTCCGGCCGTGGCTACAACATCGAAAGCCTTACGGTGAGCACGGTGACGGAGGACGAGTCCGTCAGCCGCATCAACATCGTCACCACCGGCACCGCGATGATCATCGAGCAGATCAAGGC
>JANQIT010000312.1 GCA_028282025.1 Hwanghaeella sp.
TGATATGCATAGACATCTTCTCCGATCGCGGATGTCATCTCAGGCGCGATTTCAACCGCATGCACGCGGTGCCCGGCAAGCGCCAGCGGCAGGCTGAGCGTGCCGCACCCGGCATACAGGTCGGCGACCCGCTGCCGTCCGCGAAGAGCATCTTTGACGATTGAAACGATGGCTTCCTCACCGGCGGGGCTTGCCTGCAGAAAGGCGCCCGGCGGCGGCAGCAGGACGGCGCCCGCGGCCGACACGGTGAAGGCGCGGCGGGCTGCCACCGGCTCCAACCCGACGCCGGTGTCCCAGGCAACCCGGGCGACGTCCTGTTCCTCGGCCCAATCGGCCAGCACATATCTCTCTTCCAGGGACAGGTCGCCCGCCCTGGCCGGAAAGAAACAGATCTCAAGCCCGGAAGCGCCTGCGGTCGCCTGAATATCGCCCTTTGCCCCAAAGGCGGGCAGCCGTGGCAAAAGAGCGGCCATGAGCTTTGGCAGGGCGGCCAGTTCGGGGAGCAGCACATGGCAGGTTTCCATGCCGACAATCGTCTTCGACCCGGCCGCGTTGAAGCCGATAATCCAGCCTTTGACCGTTCGTTGACAGCCGAACCGCGCCCTTCGACGGGTTCCGGCGGGTGCGGTTACGGTCGGTTCGACCTTGGCGTCGGCGATGCCCCTCTGAGAAAGCGCCTGCACCAGCCGGTCATGCTTGAAGTCTGCGATGGCCGTGGCCGATACATGTTGCAGGCCGCAGCCGCCGCACCGGCCGAAATGCCTGCAGGGTGGCGCTTCCCGGTCTGCCGACGGCGTCAGAAGCTCGGCCTCGACCGCCCGCCGGTCGGCGCCGGCGGAGACGGTCTTGCCGATCCTAAAAATGTCGCCCGGCGCCGCACCGGGGACGAAAATCCGGCCCCGCGGGGTTTCCGCCACGCCGTCGCCCTGTGCGCCCAAATGCCCGATCGTTACTTGTTCATCCATATGGATCGCTCGGTATTTCAAAGAATATTTTAAAAATTCGGTAAACTACTGTAGTTTCACGCGGGGATTTACTTGCAAGTTTTGCCGGTAGCCATGTTTTACATGGTCTGAACTCTGCCGGCACACTTGTTTTATTGTTGGACGGGTAGCCGGCGCAAGATGTCGATCAATACATTCCTAGCCTTTGTTTTGTGCATCGCCTTGTTCATAGGGTCGATCTTCATCCGTACCGACAATCTAGGGATTTTTGTCGATTTAGGCAGTTTTATTATGGTGGTCGTGGGAACGTTGGCGGCAACATTTCTTGGCCAAGAGGCCCGATATGTAGGCCTTGCGCTACGCGGTATCGCGTCGACTTTTTCAGTGCAGCGAATTGGACGCAGCATACTTAACCAAGAAGTTGGCCGCATTATTCGCTGGGGGTACCTGACGCAGCAGCACGGTATCAAGGCATTGGATCAGGAAATACAGAAGGTGCAGGCGGACCCATTTCTGAGTTTTGGGTTGGAGCTTGTTCTATCCGGGTACAAATCACCTGAAGTTCGAGAGAACTTGATGTCCGTTGCTAATTCCACCTTCGAGCGCAATATGGTGCCTGCGAATATCTGCAAAAGCATGGCCAGTACTGCACCCGCTTTCGGGATGATTGGTACTTTGGTCGGTTTGATCATCATGTTGGATGGACTGGAGGGGGATCCGTCCAAACTGGGCACTGGCTTGGCTGTGGCCCTGAATACCACGCTGTATGGTGTTATCCTGGCGAGGATGATCTGTCTTCCCGCCGCCAATAAGATGACCCAAAGACACCAGATCAACCGATTTCGTCATGAACTGCTGCTGGAAGGTATGGCGCTGCTGGCGGACCGCAAGAACCCGCGTTTCATTCAGGACAGGATGAACAGTTTCCTCGACCCTGCGATCCGGTTCGACATCGACAAGCAGCTTAGAGAAAAGTGATGCGCCGTTTGCCGATCAACGAGGAAATGGAACGTGCCTAAGCGCCGCAGATCGGATGCAATTCAGGAAGACGAAGAAGATTGGCTCGTCACCTACGCGGATGCGATCACGCTTCTGATGGCGTTTTTCGTCATGTTGATTTCGTTCTCTAAAGTGGATCTTGTGCGCTTCGAACAGGTACAGGCGGGCATTCAGGAGGAAATCAGCGGTCCCTCGGAAGGCGGCGAAGAGGGAGATGCGGAGTCCGGCAGTTCGGAAGCGGACAGTGCGGACGCGGTTTCCAGCAGCCGGCCGATCTTCTCGCTCGGCAGCAAGGTGCAAACGATCATCGACACGGTGGCGCAAATGCCGCCCGGTGACGTGCAGGTGGGTTTCGATGACGAAGGCATCGTCATCGATTTCGTGGTGGGGTCGTTTTTCGAGCCCCGCTCGGTAACCATGACCAAGGAAGCGAAGCTGATCCTGCGCCAGATCCGGTATGAGTTGGAGGAGCCGCCCTACGATCTTTATTTCGTCGACGTTGAGGGTCATACGGACGATGTGCCGTTGAGCGACGAGCGGTTCCCGTCGAACTGGGAGCTCTCGGCGACGCAGGCGGCCACCGTGGTTCGGTATTTCATTGAAGAGGGCATTCCTGCGGGGCGTTTGCAGGCCGCCGGTTATGCGGATAGCCGGCCCAAACTTCCCGCCAAGGATATTCTGGGCGAACCCATCCCGGAGAACCGGCGCGTGAACCGCCGGATTGCGATCCGGCTGCACCCATGACGGCGTGTCGGCGTCACGAACTGGACAAAAGAAAATGAACAGTGAAAATGGGGCGAATTGAGTATTAGCTAGACAGTGTGTGATCCTGGTCACAGCTTTTTCCTTGAAATGCTTAGACCTTTATTTGAATGTGCTTGAGTATGCTGGCGATGCTCATGTGGAGGGGAAAAATGAGTCCAAGCTTGGTGGATCTGCCGGCATGGCCTTCAAAGTAAAGTTTTGGGGAGTCAGAGGCTCCATTGCCTGCCCATCGCCGCGACATATCGGTTTTGGCGGCAATACAAGCTGTATCGAAGTGGCAACGGGCGGCGAGCGGATCATTTTCGACGCCGGAACGGGCATTCGAAATCTGGGCTCCTGGCTGCTGCGCAAGGATGTGCACCGGGCCAACATCATGCTGTCCCATACCCATTGGGACCATATCAACGGATTCCCCTTTTTCACGCCGGCCTTCGTACCCGGCAAAAGCTTCAACATCATGGCGGGGCACCTTGAAGAACAAGGCGGCGTGCGCAAGGTCCTGGGCGGCCAGATGGCGCAACCGTTCTTCCCGGTGCCGTTGGAGGCCATGGCGTCGAATATGTCTTTCGAGGATTTCAACTCCGGCGATCAGTTCAGCCTGACGCCCGGTGTCGTGGTGAAAACCAAACCGCTGAATCATCCGAACGGCGCGACGGGATACCGCGTTGAGTTCAAGGGTAAATCGATGTGTTACGTCACAGATACGGAGCATATCCCCGGACGCCCGGACGAGACCGTGCTGGAACTTATCGAAGGATCGGATCTGGTCATCTACGACTGCACCTACACCGAGGAAGAGTTTCCAAGCAAAGTGGGATGGGGCCACTCGACTTGGGAAGAGGGGGTGCGCCTGTGCAAGATGGCGAATGCCAAGATGTTGGCGATTTTCCATCACGACCCGACCCATGAGGACAGGTTCATGGAGGAGCTTGAAATCAAGGCGCGCGAGACTTGGGCGGGCGCCGTGGTCGCGCGTGAGAACATGCGTATCAACCTGCTTTGATCGCCCTGAACTGCATTCGACTATAGCGATTGAGGGCAAATGAGCCCGGCGTCGCACCCGGCTTGGTTTTCAGACTGCATTTTGTATCCCGCGACCTTGATATTGCCGCGACCTTAACGATTTTTTTAGGACCGGGAGATTAGACGACAGCATGACAGACGGAAGCGCCCCGCACGGGCAGGGGATTGATCTGGAGAAAGATCCGTACGGCCTGCAGGCGAAGGCGGAACGGCGGACCGCCGGCGTGTTCGGCGGGCGGCGCGAAGGCGACCGTATCGTTCGGCGTCTGATCGAATTGGGGATCGCGCTTTCAGCCGAACGGAACACGGACCGTCTGCTGGAGATGATCCTTCTGGAAGCCAAACAGATTTACAACGCGGACGGCGGGACGCTGTATCTGACGACGGACGACACCCGCGGCCTCGCTTTCAAGATCATGCGTAACGACACTTTGCGGGTGTCGCTTGGCGGGACAACCGGCAAGGAAATTCCGTTTCCGCCGGTTCAGCTTTATCGAGACGACGGATCTCCGAACAGCAACAACGTCGCATCCGCCGTCTTGCATCGCCGACGGTCGGTAAATATCGAAGATGCTTACGTGGCGGAAGATTTCGATTTCAGCGGCACGAAGAAGTTCGACGAAAGCACCGGCTATCGGTCCCAGTCGTTCCTGACGGTGCCGATGATCAATACGGGCGACGAGGTGATCGGCGTTCTGCAGTTGATCAACGCCCGGGATCACCGCGGCAAGACCGTCTCGTTCGACCGCAAGATGCAGCCTTTGATCGAGGCTTTGACAAGCCAGGCGGCGGTCGCACTGGAAAACTCCATGCTGATCTCCGAACAGCGGCGTCTTTGGGATTCCCTGATCGAGATGCTTGCGGCCGCGATCGATGACAAGTCGCCCTATACCGGCGGCCACTGTCAGCGCGTCCCGGTCATCACCAAGCTTCTCGTGGATGCGGCGTGCAAGTCCGATGACGGTATCTTCCGCGATTTCGATTTGACCGACGACCAATGGTACGAACTGCATGTCGCAGCCTGGCTACACGATTGCGGCAAGGTGACGACGCCGGAATATGTCGTCGACAAAGCGTCCAAGCTGGAGACGATCTATAACCGCATCCACGAGGTGCGCACCCGGTTCGAGGTGTTGCGCCGCGATGCCGAGATCGAATGTCTGAAGGCCCAGTTGGATGGCAAGGACAAGGCGGAAGCGGAGGCCGAATTCGAAGAAAAGTGCCGTCGGCTGGAAGAGGATTTCGAGTTTGTGGCGGTCTCGAATGTCGGCGGCGAGTTTATGGACGACGAGGACATCGAGAGGCTGAAGACCATCGGGGCGACCACTTGGACGCGGACGTTCGACAAGACGCTCGGCCTCAGCCCGATGGAACAGACCCATCTGAAGTCGACAATGCCGCCGCCGGCGCCGCATGTCGAACCCTTGTTCGGCGATTTACCCGAACACAGGGTCGGCAAATACAATCACGGGGAACTCTATAATCTCTCTATCGCCAGGGGTACCCTGACGTCCGAGGAGCGGGAGACGATCAACGACCACATCGTCGTGACGATCAAGATGCTGGAGCAGTTGCCGTTTCCCAAGAAGATGCGCCGCGTCCCCGAATATGCCGGCGGGCACCATGAGAAGATGGACGGAACCGGGTATCCGCGTGGTTTGGTCAAGGCGGAAATGTCGTTGCCCGCGCGGGTCATGGCGATTGCCGATATCTTCGAGGCGCTGACCGCCGCGGACCGACCGTATAAGAAGGCCAAGACGATCAGCGAGTCGCTTCGCATCATGAGTTTCATGTGCAAGGACAATCACATCGACCCGGATCTGTTCGATCTTTTCCTGCGGTCGGGCGTGTGGAAGGAATATGCCGACCAGTATCTGGAGCCGCATCAGATCGATGATGTGGTTATTGAAGACTTTCTGCCAAAGCCGGAACAGCTTACAAAGGTTGCCGTTTAGCGGCCCAGCCTTTTCGGCGGTGGGCCCCGGCCCATTTTCGAAAGGTTTCCCATGAACGCCTATCCCGCTGCCGATGATCCTGTTCCGGTCACTGCCGGTGCAAACCGTATGTTGGATCTGCGCAGCGATACGGTGACCCGTCCGACTGCCGGCATGTACGACGCCATGCAGACTGCGCCGCTGGGCGACGATGTTTACGGCGATGATCCCACGGTCAACCGATTGCAGGAAAAGGCGGCGTCGCTGCTGGGTAAAGAATCCGCCCTGCTGTTTCCCAGCGGCACCCAGTCCAATCTTGCCGCCGTCATGAGCCACTGCGCGCGTGGCGAGGAATTCATTATCGGCAAGGGCTATCACATCGTTACTTACGAGGCGATGGGGTCGGCGGTACTCGGCAGCGTGGCCGCCAGCGTCGTTCCCACCGATGGGAACGGCCAAATCCCGATTGCGGAGATCCGCTCAGCCATAAAGGCGGAAGATCCGCATTTTCCGGTCAGCCGGTTGTTGAGCCTTGAGAATACGCATAACGGCCGGGTCATTCCCTTGGACTATGTCGCGGAAGCGGCGGCGGTCGCGCGGGAATCCGGATTGAATGTGCATATGGATGGGGCGCGTATGATGAATGCGGCGGTGGCGCTTGACGTGCCGCCGTCAAAGGTGGTCGCCGATGTCGATACCGTGTCCCTGTGTCTTTCCAAGGGACTTGGAACGCCGGCCGGTTCCGTTCTGGCGGGGCCGTCCGATTTCATCGCACGGGCGCGGCGCATCCGGAAGATGCTGGGCGGCGGTATGCGGCAGTCGGGTATTCTGGCTGCATGCGGGATCTATGCATTGGACAATCAGGTGGCCCGCCTTGCGGACGATCATGCGAATGCGGCGCAGCTTGCCGAGGGCCTTGCCCGTCTGTCGGGGGGCGGGTTGAGTGTGGCGGCGCATAACACAAACATGGTTTTCATAGATGTTGATGACCGCCACAGGCAGGGCCTGCAAGAACGCCTCGCCGAACGGGGCGTTCGGATTTCCGGCCGCTCCGGCACCATCCGCCTGGTTCTTCACCTCGACATATCCGCCGAGGATATCGACCGGATCGTCGATGCGTTTGGCTATGCCTGCGGGGTTTCCTGAAGCGGTTTGGGTGACCTTGTCGCTGTGTGCGTTTTCAGACCCGGGGCGTTAGCGCGCCTGGGTTAACGAACGTTCGCTTCCTCGGCAACGATTTCCGCGATGTCCCGGCAGTCCTCAAGGCTGAAGGTCAGCGGCACCCGAATGTCGCAGGTCGTGGCTACGACCCGCAGTGTTTGCGGTAAGGTCCGCCTGTTCTTCACATAGGCCCAACTGTCATACCGGCTGGTAAAGGCGACGGGTTCCTTCGGACCGAACCATTTTATCTCGACGCCGCGCTTGGCGCAGCGTTCAATAAAGGCGGGAATGCCGCCCGGGCCGACGGAGTCCGCGTGAAACTGAATGGAGGATCCGACGTAAAATTCGTGCTGGGGTCTTGGGACGATCCGCAACCCTGCCGCGCGTTTCAATCCGTCTTCCAGAACGCGGTACCGTTCGTTCCAACGCTGGATGTTCTCGTCCAACGCCGTCAGTTGAACCCGCATGATGGCCGCCCGCAAGTTGTCCAGCCTGCCGGAGAAATTGGCGGTTTCCAGTTTCACCTTCTCAAAGGCGGCGTCGGGCGGCCGCGTTCCGTGCCGTGCGTACAGCATATAGGACCCGGAATGCACGATGGCCCGGGCGGCGATTTCATCGTCGTTCGTAGTCAGCAGCCCGCCTTCGCCGGTATTGAGGTGTTTATAGGTCTGGGCGGAAAAACAGGCGACCGCCCCGAAATTCCCGGACAGTTTACCATTCCACTTCGCGCCCATCGTGTGCGCGCAATCCTCTATCAAGGTGATGCCGAATTCATCGCACAGGGCGCAGACGGAGTCCATGTCCGCCATGTGACCGCGCATGTGGGAAAGAAGAAGAAATTTCGCCCCGGTTTCCGCAGCCTGCCGGCGCAGATCGTCCAGGTCGATGCACCAATCCTCCAGCACTTCCACCAGATGCAGAACCGCCCCGACATTCTCCACCGCGCCGGGCACCGGCGCCAGCGTCCAGGCGTTCATAAGGACGCCGTCGCCGGGCTTCACGCCGGCCGCCCGCAGGGCCAACTGGATCGCATACCCGCCCGAGGTGCAGGCCAGACAGTACCTGGCTCCCTGCCATGCGGCGTATTCCTGTTCCAA
>JANQIT010000319.1 GCA_028282025.1 Hwanghaeella sp.
ATGATGCCGCCGGTCGGGAAGTCGGGCCCAGGCACAATTTCCAGCAACTGTTCGTAACTGACGCCCGGATCGTCGATATAGGCAATGCAGGCGTCGACGACTTCATTCAGATTGTGCGGCGGAATGTTCGTCGCCATGCCGACGGCGATACCGCCGCCGCCATTCACCAGCAGGTTGGGATACCGCGCCGGAAGAACGACGGGTTCCTGTGTCGAGTCGTCGTAGTTGTTCTGAAAATCGACGGTTTCCTTGTCGATATCGTCGATCAGCGCTTCCGCCGCCTTGGCCAGCCGCGCCTCGGTATAGCGCATTGCCGCCGGCGGGTCGCCGTCCATGGAGCCGAAATTACCCTGACCGTCGATCAGCGGCAGCCGCATGGAAAAGTCCTGCGCCATGCGCACCATGGCGTCGTAGATCGCCGTGTCGCCGTGCGGGTGGTACTTACCCATGACGTCACCGACGATACGCGCCGACTTGCGATACGGCTTCGAGGAATCGTAGCCGTTCTCTTTCATCGCATAGAGAATCCGGCGGTGCACCGGCTTCAGCCCGTCCCGAACGTCGGGCAGCGCCCGGCTCACGATCACGCTCATCGCGTAATCGAGATAGGAGCGTTTCATCTCCTCTTCGATCGAAATCGGGCTTACATCGAACTGCGGCGCGCCGGGCGGCGGGGAAGCGGGCGAATCGGACAAGACAGGACCTGTTATTTCATCTTAGGTTAAGGACCGGACGCGGTGCGCAAACGGACCGCGGGTCTTTCGGGGCGACAGGCGTTACGACATACGCCGCCAGGAGTTTGGGACTGTCATAGTGCTGACCTCGAAAGACACCATATTTAGCATGATCGCGGCGGTGCAAACAACGAAATACAGTGTTTCTCGCCCCTTTGACCACAGTTAGGCCAGCTCTCAACATGTATAAACTCATCCACCTGACAGATCCCCACCTTACCGTGCCGGGAAAGCCGCTTTACGGCCTGGATCCGGCGGCCCGATTCCAGGCCGCAATCGACCATATCGCCACGCATAACGCCGATGCGGAAAGCATGGTGATCACCGGGGACCTGACCCATTGGGGGGAGCCTGAGGCCTTCGGGTTCCTGCGCGACGGAATCCAGCGCCTTCCCTTTCCCGTGCATCTTGTCATCGGGAACCACGATGACCGCGAGACCTTTCAGACCGCCTTTCCCGACGTGGCGGGGGACGAAAACGGGTTCGTGCAATACGCCGTGGACACGGAAATCGGCCACTTCCTGTGCCTGGACACGGTTCTGGAGGGAACGCACGGCGGCTGGTATTGCCAGAATCGGCTGGATTGGCTGACCCGCCAATTAGCCCGCGCCGACGGGCCGGTTTACCTCTTCATGCATCATCCGCCCTTTCCGGTTCATCTGCCCCGGATGGACCGGATCTCCATCGCCCAGGCCGACGCCGTCGGCGATGCAATCCTGTCATCTGGCAAGGTGCAGCATATTTTCTTCGGGCATGTTCACCGCCCGATCAGCGGGGCTTGGCGCGGCATTCCATTTACCACGCTGTTCGCTACGAATCATCAGGTTCCGATGGAGTTTCGCGATACGCCGGGGGCGCCGGACGAGATCGAATTCACGTACGAGGCCCCCGCCTACAACGTGGTTTTCATGGAGCCGGGTCACACGGTCGTGCATACCTGCACCTATGACTTTACCGGCGGCGGCATCACGTTCGGCGAGGCGGTCGACACGGACCACGCCAAACGCGCGGCGGGGGAAGCGGCCACCGCGGCGCGGTAGGGTGAACGAGAGGCGTCAGAAGCCCCGTTTGTCGATTTAAAAGACCGCTTGAAGCTGCCTTGAAATCTTCCGTGCGGAAGCCGGTTCGCCGGCACTGCTGCGCATCGGTCTCCCGGCACAGCAAGGTCGAGGAAACGGCCTCAATCGCCTTGGGACGAACGTAAAGTGCGTTAGAACGGAATTTCGTCGTCCAGATCGGCGGAATAATCCGCGCCGCCGCGTGAGCCGCCGCCCTGCTGGCCACCGCCGCCGCCACCGCTGTATCCGCCGCCACTGTAGCCACCGCCGCCGCTGTAGCCGTCATCGCCACCGCCACCGGCATACCCGCCGCCGCCTTCGCCGCGGCCGTCCAGCATGGTCAGTTCGCCCCGGAAACGCGGCAGCACGACCTCTGTCGTATAGCGCTCCTGGCCGGACTGGTCCGTCCATTTGCGGGTTTGCAGGCTACCTTCCAGATAGACTTTCGAGCCCTTCTTCAAATAGCGCTCCGCCACTTCGGCCAGACGCTCGTTGAAGATCACGACCCGGTTCCATTCCGTGCGTTCCTGCCGGTTCCCGTCGCGGTCTTTCCAGGTCTCCGACGTCGCGACCGACAGGTTCACCAGCTTGCCCCCGGACTGCATCGTCCGCACCTCGGGATCGCGCCCAAGATTACCGATGAGAATGACTTTATTGACGCTGCCGGCCATGCCTGCCCCCGACTTTCTATATTCATGATCTTCGATAGATGACTAAGGAGTGTAGTCATTCGCCCCGCTATATGCGAGTCCGGCAGGGCGTCCAAGCGCGAAACACGGCGAGCAACGTCTTAAGCAGGTCGCCGCCAAAGAAAAGCGCCCCGTGCGGAACGGGGCGCTTTCCGAAACATCTTAGCTATCCGATTGCCGGGCCGAACAGCCGTATCCATAAATGGGTTACTGAACGACGGCGGACTCCCGTTGCGCTTCAAAGAGCTTGATCTGCGCGTCGCGCTCTTCCTCGACATCGGCGATCAGGCTTGTGCAACTCTGATTCGCCGGGTCGCACTGTTCGTTGATCGTCGCGACAGCAGCCGCTGCTTCGGCGGTCACGCGCGCCACCTGACGGTCGAAGAATGCGTCCCGCGCCGCCGTGTCTTGGAACTCTTTCGGCGGTAGAACCACCGTCACCGTGGCGGGATACTCACTCATGGCGCCGGATGCGGCATCGACGCCGACGCCGATAATTCCGCCGAAAATGATGTTCCCGAACGTCATGCCCTGAAAGGCGCTTTCAACAACGGTTGCACCGTCGAAGTGCCCCTCTTTCGTGCAAATGACGCTGATATCGTCCTTGCTTTTATCCACCAACACAGAGGTCGGCGTGGGATTGGCCGTGGCGATCACGCCGCCGTCCCGCTGCAGCTCGCATTTGGCCCCGGTCGGCTCTGTTATGATCGTAACGTTCTGATCGGTACCTTCGACAATTGACGCACAACCGACCATAGTCGCCAACGCGGCGACGCACATTCCAAAACGTAGCATGAGACCCCCTTTAACCGTATAAAATATATAGATTTACCGCTCCTGAGTGGAGCTGAGAGAAAGTCGTGCATACTGCAATCTGAACGATCCTGCAAGATAGGCTATTCTACACATGATAGTACCTCGCCCAGTCTATCTGAGCGTCGACCTCTCGCGCCATACGCGCGTGATAAGCAGAGATCGCCCAGCATCTTTCCAGGGTGCCTCCGGGCCAGACGTCAGTACTGCCATAGCGATACAGATGTATCTCTGCAACGGCATCCGATTGCAGTCACAGCACAAACTTTACACTGCCCAGCGACCGTGCAACCCTCCCCGCTTACCCCGGTATTTTTTTACCGGTCGTTAAAAAACAAAATTGGGAACAGGGCCGGGTCAATCATCACGACCCGGCTGAAAAGACGTCATACGGAGAGTGTTCATGATGAAGAGTTCTACAGCAATCGCGACCGTCCTGCTCGGCGCGATGGCCACATCGGCTGCGTTTGCGGAAGACATTAAGATCGGTGTGATGCTCGGCTTCACCGGCCCAATCGAATCGACCGTCGCGGAAATGGCGCCCGGCGCAGACCTCGCCATGAAAGAAGTCACCGACAGCGGCAAGCTTCTCGGCGGCGCGAAAGTCGTGCCGGTGCGCGGCGATACCACATGCGTCGACTCCGCCGTGGCGACGGCCGCGGCCGAACGCC
>JANQIT010000339.1 GCA_028282025.1 Hwanghaeella sp.
ATTTCGATTGCGTGGAACGCGCAATGAACGAATTCAGCGAAACTGCTTTCAGGTGGATCTCCTTGGCGGTTTCCAGGGCCGGATCGACTGTCTCCGACATCTCCTGCTGTCCTCGATTGAATTCCAAAGTCATGTTGATCGAGATGACAACAGCAACAAGCGTCGTAAGCGCCAAAACACCGAACGACACCATCAATCCGACCCTAACCGACATGAGAGAAACCTCCTAACTCGAACGATGACTGCTTATTGAACAGTGAACGTGTTCTTGAAGTCCGAAGGAGCTAAGGACTCCTCGACGGGGAAAGACTTTTCGTTTGCCTTGGATACGTTGAAGATCACGGGGCCGATGTGGGTCGCAATGGTCTTGCCTTCCAAGTGACGAACGGCCTGGTCGACAGAGAGCATGCCCTGTAGGGCGGAGCTGTCGGAAGGCGCGCTTGAGATTTTTCCACGACGGATTCCTCTATACATCGCCGGCGTGAAGTAATCGGCCACCAAGGCGACATTGTCGACTTTCTGCCGCCGAAGAACACTCAGCGCGGCTTCGATGGCGACGGCATTGCCCGCGATATACTGAACGTCGGGATGCTCTTCCAAAATTTCGGAAACGAAGGTCGCCTGAATGTCGCTACCGGTATCCCCATACTTGGTGACAACCAGCTCAACCGAGGAATCGGCGATCATCTCGCGGAAACCTTTATCTGTCACTTGCACCCAACCGGCGGTCTCGGGACCGGGAATCCAACCGACTTTGACCGGCGCGCCGCCCTTCGGGTATTTCGATTTGAAGTAATCGCCCGCAGCACGGCCCATGTCGGTCCAGTCGACAGAAACCATACCGGTAAGCCCGTCCGGTTTCATGTAATTGACCGTCGCAAAAACAGGCATGGACTTGGACGCTTCAATGACGGCGGGCGTCATCTTGTCGACCGAGACGGACCCCAGCAGGATCGCATCGTAGTCACCGGCGGCGCACGCATTCAACTGCTCAATCTGCTTGTCCAGATTTGGGTATCCGCCGGCTTCGAACAGATCCATCGCCACGCCGAGTTTTTGGGCATGGGTTGCCACGCCATAGTTCGTCGCCACCCAGTACGGATCTTTCAGGTGCGGGAAAATCACGCACAGCTTCCACTTCTGCGACGCTTTATCCAATGCCTGGTATTGAATTTTCTTCGGCGCACTGGAGAAGTCGAATGCCGGGTCCCAGCTGTCGACCGTCCATTCCTGGGCTTGGGCCGAGAACGCGAAGGCTGCACAAAAAGCCGGCGCCAAAATTCTCTTCATCATTGTTTCCGCTCCTTGGGAGTTGGAAGAAATTTATATTCAACGAACGGCAATCTGCCCGGGTGCTAGTTAAAAGTTTGTGAACATAGATTCTAATATTCGGATTTTATTTCATTTGCTGTGGCTTTTTTCCCTAAGCCCGAGGCCAAGCCGTCGCGAGTCCATCGGCATTTCGTCCTATAAACTCCGTGTTTCCTCGTGCCGGGAGAGGGAGGTTCTTGCACAATAAGTAGGTCATTCGCTGGACCTTTATGACTATGCATGGAGCTATTTTGGGTGGGATTGACGCGGTCGACCAATACCACTTTGGAGCGATGGGCTCGCCCGCGAGCAACACACCGCCGCGCGCCCGCACCTCTCAATCGCGCCGGCACTGCGGAAAGCCAATGCGCGATCGCTAAATTGTCCGCTTGTCATTCCGAGCCCGTTCAGGATAAAGAACACAGCGCCTACACGCGGGTGTAGTTCAATGGTAGAACGGCAGCTTCCCAAGCTGCATACGAGGGTTCGATTCCCTTCACCCGCTCCAAAGCCCACCGCTAAACTCAGCCTTTCCGACGGTTCTTCCCCTCATCGGGGGCGGCGCGGGAAAGGAATGCGCCGAAACCCGGCACGCGGGCGCGCAAGCTCAGTAAATACAGACAATAGCCCGCATTCATCGACAGCGCGATGAAGCTAAGGACATTGGGTAAAGCTGTTTTCACGAAGGCGGGTGCATAGGGCCCAGGCCGCCGTTCCCGCGGGCCCCGAAACCGGGTGCGGCGGACGGTTACGGGATTCCCGCCGCCTCGGCCATGGCCTGGCTTGCCGCGTCGAAGGCGATCATGATCGCGGAATGCCGCGACCGTGTGTCCCGCGCCGGCGCCAGCACCGCGATGTCGTCCCAGCCGTGCGGCACTACGATCTCTTCGGCGCCCGCCAGCATGGATCGCACGGCATCCCGCACCGCGGCCAAGGTTGGCGCGTCGGAGCCCACGGCATGTTTCGCCAGGATCGCCGTCGCCGCGCTGCCGAGCGAACAGGCGTGTACGTCAAAACCCAGATCGGCGACCCGGTCGTTCTTGTCCAGCCGCACATCGATGGTGACCGTGCTGCCGCACAGCCGGCTGCGCAGCGCGACGGACGCATCCGGCTTCTCCAGGCGGCGCGGCGAGGCCACGTCGTGGCAGAACGCCATCAGGCGATCCGTATAAAGCTCCAGCGCATCGTCATCGTCGGGGATGGCGATCCGGCGGGTCCGGCTGTCGGCAGAGTTGATCATGGGTCCTTATCTGGTGTATCGCTCCCGCCGAGGTCAAGACCGCGCGCCCCGCCTTCAACGGTGCGAAGAAGCCGAAAAATCCGCATTTACCGGCCTCACATCCTCTTGAACATAAATGCCGCACCCCTTACATGTCGCGACGCACAGTGCTGGCACTCGTCGGCAGAGAGTGCCAATCGCGCGCCGCCGCTTGTGCGGTACGTTCAATCAACTTCTTTCTCAAGGAGGATTTCACATGAAATTCAGACCTTTGCATGACCGTGTTCTGGTTCGTCGCATCGATGAGGACGAGAAGACGGCGGGCGGGATCATCATCCCGGACTCCGCAAAGGAAAAGCCCATGCAGGGTGAAGTGGTCGCCGTCGGGTCCGGATCGCGGAACGACAAGGGCGATGTTTCCCCGCTGGATGTCAGCGCCGGCGATCTGGTGCTGTTCGGCAAATGGTCCGGTACGGAAGTGAAGATCGACGGCGAAGACCTGTTGATTATGAAAGAGTCCGACATCATGGGCATTCTCGAGACCAAGGCGAAAGCGAAGGCGAAGAAGGCCGCTTAAGGCCACGCCCCGCACCCTGTTCGAGAGTAAGAATTAGAGGAGACAGCAGAAATGGCTGCTAAAGAAGTTAAGTTTTCCGTCGACGCCCGCACGAAGATGCTGAAGGGCGTGGACGTTCTGGCCGACGCGGTCAAAGTCACGCTAGGCCCGAAAGGCCGTAACGTCGTCATCGACAAAAGCTTCGGCGCGCCGCGCATCACCAAGGACGGCGTCAGCGTCGCCAAGGAAATCGAACTGTCCGACAAGTTCGAGAACATGGGCGCGCAGATGGTCCGCGAAGTCGCTTCAAAGACCAACGACGTCGCCGGCGACGGCACCACCACCGCGACGGTTCTGGCC
>JANQIT010000350.1 GCA_028282025.1 Hwanghaeella sp.
TATGCGCTTTGGCACAAGCATCATGTGCTGGGGGTCGACCTGCGCGAGGCCAATGTCTTCGACGCACTACAAACATCCTGAAGCCGGCAAGTCTGTGGAAGATCGGGCCGGCCCGTTCGAACGGGATTCAAACCCGCTGCTTTTGACGCCGGTCGTAGTCGGAAAGGGCGCTGTTGATCTGACCGGCCATCGAGGCGGCGTCCTCCGTCGGATGGAATCCCAGCAGGATAGCATCCGACAGCGGCTTCAGAAGGCCGACATCCTTCTGGCTTGGGCGGGACAAGTTATCCAGCAATCTTTCCACAACATCGATAATATTATTGCACAGATTGCTGACGTGCTCGTATTCGGTACCCATCATGCGGTCGGCGGTATCGCGCCCGACCGTCAGAATCCGCCGTAGATTGTCTTCCAAAGCTGGATCGTTCAGCTTGTCCGCCGCCAGGAGCGGCAGCACGAGCCCCACCAGAAAACAGATCTGAAAGGCGTTGCGCTTAAGGCGCTGATCATTGATCGAGTTTTGCGCCTGATTGATCATCGCGTTCAGCTTGGTCGGATCTATCTTTACCCCGCTGATCTTCGCTTGCAGGGTATTGGGCACCGTAATCAAGGGGATATCCGATCCGCGGGCGGCATCTTTGCGCCTGTCCGGCCCTATATAGTCGCTGGTTACCACGAACGGCTTGCGGTTATCGGTTAGTACCTTGATTCGATCCAGGAGTTGTTGCGGCGATATCGGTTTGACGATCAAGTCGTCGCATCCGGAATTGGCGACCTGGTGGACGATGGTCTGCGTCGGTTTCCACATCGTGACGATAAAAGGCACGAAGGGATTCTTGCCGATTTGCCCATAGCGGACGTCCTGGATCATATCCACCACGCCGCCGCCCTTCATGGCCGCATCGATAATCACCAGATCGGGGGTGCGGGTAATCAGAAACTGCCGCACCTGGCCGACATTGTCGAAGTCGACGACGTTCTCGAACTTCTCGTTGCGAAGGGCGAGACGAAGGTTCGACCGAAGCTGACGTTCCGGCTCGCCGAACAGGATCTCTACATTTTTTCGCGTATCCGGGCGCCGCAGAACTTCAGCCATGGTAACCAACTATTTCCGACGGCCAGACCTTCTCACACCGCGAGCATTATGTCTAACAGCGGCCTCTTAAGGGCGGGTTACCCGTCCCTGGCGTCGCCCTTGATGGCCGCCTGTGCCGCCGCCAGACGGGCAATCGGCACCCGGAAGGGAGAGCAGGAAACATAATCCAGGCCCACGCTTTCGCAGAAGTCGATGGATTTCGGGTCGCCGCCATGTTCGCCGCAGATACCGACCTTCAGGTCCGCCCGCGTGGCCCGGCCCCGTTCCTTGGCCATGGAAATCAGTTCGCCGACACCTTTGACATCAAGCGTCTGGAACGGGTCCTGCTCGATAATCCCGCGCTTCTCGTAGGTGCCCAGGAAGGCCCCGGCGTCGTCCCGGCTGATGCCCAAGGTGGTCTGCGTCAGATCGTTGGTGCCGAAGCTGAAGAAGGCCGCCGTCTCCGCGATATCGCCCGCCCGCAGCGCGGCGCGCGGCAGTTCGATCATCGTCCCGACAGTGTAAGCGGGCTCCTTACCCTTCTCGCTACCGACCTGCTTGGCCGTGCTGTCCACCACGTCCTTCAGCAACTCAAGTTCCTTGTTCAGGCCGACCAGAGGAATCATCACCTCGATCTGAGCCGCCTCTCCGGTCGCTTCGGCGGCTTCAAGCGACGCTTCGAAGATCGCCCGGGCCTGCATCTCGCAGATTTCCGGATAGGAGTTCAGCAAACGGCAGCCCCGGTGCCCCAGCATGGGGTTGGATTCGTGAAGCTGCGCGGCGCGGCGGCGCACCTTCTCAACGCTGACGCCGATGGATTTGGCGACCTCGTCAAATTCGGCGCGTTCGCGCGGCAGAAACTCGTGCAACGGCGGATCCAACAGGCGCACCGTCACCGGAAGCCCCTTCATGATGGAGAAAAGCTCCACGAAATCCGCCTTCTGCATCGGCAGGATTTTCGCCAGGGCGGCCCGGCGGCCTTCCTCGGTCTCCGCCAGGATCATTTCCCGCACGGCGGTAATGCGATCCCCTTCGAAGAACATATGTTCGGTCCGGGCAAGCCCGATACCTTCCGCACCGAAGTCGCGCGCGGTCTGCACATCTTCCGGCGTTTCCGCATTCGCCCGCACGCCAAGCCGGCGCGCCTCGTCGGCCCAGGCCATGATGCGTCCGAAATCGCCGCTCAATTCGGGCTGCACGGTCGGCACTTTGCCCAGAATGATCTCGCCCGCCGCACCGTCGATGGTGATCCAGTCGCCCTCTTTCACGGTCACGCCGCCGACCGAGAATGCGCCGGCGCGGTAGTCGACATTGACATCGCCCGCCCCGGCGACACAGGGGCGGCCCATGCCGCGCGCCACCACGGCCGCGTGGGAGGTCATGCCGCCACGGGTGGTCAGAATGCCTTCGGCCGCATGCATGCCGTGAATATCTTCCGGCGAGGTTTCAATCCGCACCAGCATGACCCGGTCGCCGCCCAGCGCGCGCTTCTCGGCCTCGTCCGCATTGAAGACGACCTGACCGCTGGCCGCCCCCGGGCTTGCCGGAAGACCGGTCGCGATGACATTGCGGTCCGCATCCGGGTCCAGCATCGGATGCAGGATCTGATCCAGGGATTGCGGTTCGATCCGGGAAACAGCCGTTTCCTTGTCGATCAAGCCCTGATCCACCATGTCGCAGGCGATCTTGATCGCCGCTTTGCCGGTGCGCTTGCCGGACCGGGTTTGCAGCATGAACAGCTTGTTCTTCTGCACCGTGAATTCAATATCCTGCATGTCGCGATAGTGCTTTTCCAAGCGTTCGCGGACGGCCTCCAACTGAGAGAAGACTTCCGGCATAACCTCTTCCATCGCGGGCAGTTTGGAATTCTGCAACTCCTTCCCCCGGATGGTCAGGTTCTGCGGCGTGCGGATGCCGGCCACCACGTCTTCGCCCTGGGCGTTCACAAGATATTCGCCGTAAAAGATATTGTCGCCGGTGGAGGGGTCGCGCGTGAAGGCGACGCCGGTGGCGCAATCCTCGCCCATATTGCCGAACACCATCGCCTGGACGTTAACGGCTGTTCCCCAGCTCTCGGGAATGTCGTGCAGCTTGCGGTAGACGATAGCGCGATTGGTCTGCCAACTGCCGAACACCGCCCCAATCGCGCCCCAAAGCTGTTCGTTCACATCCTGCGGGAACGGCCGACCCAGCGACTGCTCGACCTGTTTCTTGTATTCCTCGATCAGTTCCTTCAGGTCGTCCGCACTCAGGTCCGTGTCCTGATAGATGCCACGGATATCCTTTTTCAGGTCCAGCAGATCCTCGAACTCGTGGTGATCGACGCCCAGAACCACGTCCGAATACATCTGGATGAACCGGCGGTAGCTGTCATAGGCGAAACGGGCGTCGCCGCTCGCCTCGGCAAGACCTTCCACCGTTTCGTCATTCAGGCCCAGGTTAAGGACCGTATCCATCATGCCGGGCATTGACGCCCGCGCACCGGACCGCACCGACACCAGCAGTGGGTCCTTCGCATCGCCGAACTTGGTCCCGACAATCTCCTCGACCTTGGTCAGGGCGTCGTGAACGCTGTCCTTCAGTTCTGGCGGATAGGCTTCGCCGTTTTCGTAGTAATAGGTGCAGACTTCGGTCGTGATGGTGAAGCCCGGGGGCACCGGCAGCCCGATATTGGACATTTCCGCCAGGTTCGCGCCCTTACCGCCCAACAGGTTTCGCATGTCCGCGCGGCCTTCCGCCGACCCGTCGCCAAAGCTGTACACCCACTTGGTCATGTTCGGATAACCCTTTCGCTTTCCTGCTGAACCGCAGTCAGTTCCTCAAGCTCACTTGTCGCCCTCGATCTGGGCGAAGTCGGCAACCGTGCCCATGGTCGCCCGGATATGGGACAGCAACCGCAACCGATTGGCGCGCAGCGCTGCATCCCCGGCATTCACCGTCACCGCGTCGAAGAAGGCGTCGACCGGCGCCCGCAGCGAGGCCAAGGCCGCCATCGCGGCCTGGAAATCCTCTTCCTCTCGCGCCCGGTTGGCGTCGCCGGATACATCGGTCAGGGCCTGCATCAGGCCGCCTTCTTCCGGTTGGGCGAAGACCGCCGCATCGGGATCGCCCGCGTAGGAAACGCCGTCCTTCTTTTCTTCGATCCGCAGAATGTTCGCCGCCCGGCGGTAGGCGATCAGCAGGTTCGATCCGTCATCCGACTCGACGAATGCCTTCAGCGCATGCACGCGGGCCACCAGCCGGACCAGATCGTCCTCGTCCCCCAGCGAGAACAGCGCGGTGATCAGGTCGTGACCCACCCCTTCTTCCCGCAGATGCACTTTCAGCCGGTCGGCGATGAACTGCATCAGGTCCAGCGCGATGTCGGTGGCGTCGCGCACCGTCACATCGACCAGCCCCTGCTCGCCATAAAGGCCGAAGGCTTCCCCAAACACATGGCCCAGCGGCAGGCGCAGTTTGTTCTCCAGAATCAGGCGGATAACGCCCAGCGCCGCGCGCCGCAGCGCGAACGGGTCCTTGGAGCCGGTCGGTTTTTCATCGATCAGCCAGAAGCCGGCCAGGGTATCGATCTTCTCAGCCAGCGCCACGGCGACGGAGGCCGCCTCGGTCGGGCAGGCATCCGACGGGCCGGCGGGCGAGTAATGTTCCGCAATCGCGTTGGCGACCGCATCTTCCTCATCCTGGTCCAGCGCATAGTAGCGGCCCATCACGCCCTGAAGCTCCGGAAACTCGCCGACCATTTCGGTGACCAGATCCGCTTTCGCCAGTTGCGCGGCCCGGCGCGCCACGACGCCGTCGCCATCCGGGATGTGATCGGCCAGCGCCTCGGCCATGGCGGCGATCCGGTCGACCCGGTCGGCGACAGACCCCAGCTTGGCGTGGAAGATGATCTTGCTCAGATCCTCCAGCCGGTCCTCCAGCGCAACCGACCTGTCCTGGTCCCAGAAGAACTTGGCGTCCGACAGTCTGGCCCGCAGCACGCGTTCGTTACCGTCGACGATGGCCGCCCCGCCGTCGGCGGCGGCCATGTTGGCGACCACGGCGAAACGCGGCGCCATGACGCCGTTCCCATCCAGCAGCGTGAAATACTTCTGGTGTGTGCGCATGGATGTGGTCAGCACCTCCGGCGGCACACTCATGAAGGCTTCGTCGATCCGCCCCAACAGAACCACCGGCCATTCCACCAGACCCGCCACTTCCTTGAGCAGCGCCGGATCCGTCTTGACCTGCAACCCTTCCGCGTCCGCGGCGGCGTTCAACTGTTCTTCGATCACCGTGCGGCGTTCGTCCGCATCCAGGATGACATGCCGCGCGCGCAATTGGCTCTTGTAATCCTCCAGTCCGGTCACGGCGAACGAACCCGGGCTCAGGAAGCGATGGCCTTCGGTGGTGTCGCCGAACAGCAGGAACCCGGGATTCAGATCCAGCGCCCCTTCCAGCACCGCACCGTCGAACAGGGCCAACGCGGAATGCAGCGGCCGGACCCAGCGGAAGCCGGTATCGGCGAACCGCATGCTCTTCGGCCAACTCAATTGGCGCACGGCTTCCTGTATGACGCCGGGCAAGACATCCGCCGCCGGGCGGCCCTTGCGTTCGATAACGGCGAAATAGACGGCCCCTTTCGGCGTGTCGCGCTGTTCGCACTCTTCGATAGAGGACAAGCCCACGCTTTTCAGGAACCCTTCGACCGCCTTTTCCGGCGCGCCGACCTTCGGCCCCTTGCGTTCCTCGGTCAGGTCCGGCTGGTTCACCGGCAGGCCGGACACCGCGACGGTCAGACGCCGGGCGGTCGAGAAACTCTCGATATCCTCGAAAGCCAGATTGGCGGCCTTCAGCCCGTCGCCGATCAGGCGTTTCAGGTCATCCGCCGCCTTGACCTGCATGCGGGCGGGAATTTCCTCGGAAAACAGTTCCAGCAGCAGATCGGCCATCACAGATGTCCCCGCGCTTTCAGATAGGCTTCTGCGCACGCCTTGGCCAAGGCCCGGACGCGGCCGATATAGGCCTGCCGTTCGGTTACAGAGATGACGCCCCGGGCGTCCAGCAGGTTGAACAGATGGCTCGCCTTCAAACACTGGTCGTAGGCGGGCAAAGCCACGCCCCCGTCGATCAGCGCCTGGCATTCCCTTTCCGCGTCCTCGAAATGGCGCAGGACCATCTCGGTATTGGCCAGTTCGAAATTATGCTTGGAATATTCGACTTCCGACTGGTGGTACACGTCGCCATAGGACATGTCGCTGTTGAACTTCAGATCGTAGATGTTCTCCACGCCCTGGACGTACATCGCCAAGCGTTCCAGTCCATAGGTCAGTTCCGTCGAAACCGGATTGCAGTCGATCCCGCCGACCTGCTGGAAATAGGTAAACTGGCTGACTTCCATGCCGTCGCACCAGACCTCCCAACCCAGGCCCCAGGCGCCCAATGTCGGGCTTTCCCAATCGTCCTCGACAAAGCGGATATCGTGGTTGGCCGGATCGATGCCGATAGCCTTCAGCGAGCCGAGATAAAGCTCCTGGCTCTCCGCCGGGGAGGGTTTCAGAATAACCTGGTACTGATAATAGTGCTGCAGCCGGTTGGGGTTTTCCCCATACCGCCCGTCCGTCGGCCGCCGGGACGGCTGAACATAGGCGGCGTTCCAGCTCTCCGGCCCCAGGCTGCGCAATGTCGTCGCCCAATGAAAGGTTCCGGCCCCGACCTCCATATCGTAAGGCTGAAGGATGACACAGCCACGGTCCGACCAATAGCGGTGAAGCGTTAGGATCATGTCCTGAAACGTGCTCAAGACGACCGGCCTTTCCATGCCCGCCCGGGGCTGCTGCGACGCGGGCGGCGCGTTGATCTGGAGAAACGCATCCGAATTGACTTCGTACGCGGAAAAATGTGCGGCGCAACATAACGGCGGCCAGAAGGGGAATCAACGCGCGCGTTTCAGGAAATTTCGGCCCTTTCGCGCCGGGCTGTGCAGCAGGGCCGTCCTACCGTTCGGCGTCTCCCGCCATAAGGACGCCGCCGGCGGCGACGGCGCGCCCGAAAACGAGCCGGCGATGCCGGAAAGCCTGCCGGTTTTCAACCACGCGGGCGTCGGTAAAATCATCCCCTGCTTCGCGTCAAGGCAGGCGGCGATCCGTACCGAAAGATCCTAAGCCGCCCCGCTCAATCCCGCCGATCCTGTTCCAGAATGCGCCGCATGAATTCGACCAGAAAGGCGGCGCTGACGCCAAAGATCAAAAGGCCGTTGGCCGCGCTCATGCCGGACAGCAGACGCCAGGGCTGTTCCACGATAACATCGCCGAAGCCGAGCGTCGTGAAGGCCACGGCGGAGAAATAGAGCGCGTTCTCCAAATCGTGAAACACGTCGAGCCCCAGGAAGGTCAAAGCCCAGAGCCAGACACCGATGGTGTGCGAAAGCATCAGCCAGACCGTAACGGCAACCAGACCGGCCACCATGCGGATTGTGGTTTGGGATTCTTCGAACCAGTCGCCTAAGCGTCTCAGCGTGCGGACCGCCAGCACGATGAACAGGGCTTCCACAACGATGGTGATGGCAATGACGACCGAGCCGATGATCAGTTGCTGGATCATCCGGCCATCGCCCTGGATCGCCCTAATAGGGGCAATCCTGCTTGCCGCAGTCGGACCCGCCGACCGGCACATAGGCGCTGCAGACGGGACATTTTTCGGTTTCCTCGACCACATGCGGATCGGCCGTTCCGGTCTTCTCCCGCATGCTCTTGCGTAATCGTTCGCCGAAGCTGCGCTCGGCGGGTTTGCGCTCCCCTTCCTTCAGGCGCTGCTGCCGGCCGATCCACTTGAACCCGTACCAGACGGCCGCCACGATCAGCCCCAGCACGATCAGTTTTTGCAGTGAAAATCCCAACATGACGCCGCCCTATAAACCGAGTCGGCCCCACCAGGCCCGGTGTTCCGCCGCCGCCAGCAGGGCGTCCGGCACCCCGTCCAGGCCGGATCTGCGGCTGTCCAGGCCAAGGCGTTTTTGAATCCAGCTCTTGCGCGGGGTCACCAAGGGGAGTTGCACCTCCTCGCCGAACTTCTCGCGGCAAATCGTGCGGATCTCGCCCAACCCGTCGACCAGGCCCAGTTCCAGCGCCTGTTGGCCGGTCCAGAACTCGCCGCTGAACAGCTTCTTGTCCGACGCCTTCAGCCGCTCGCCCCGGCGTTCCTTTACCCAGCCGGTAAACTGACCGTGGATGTTCTTCTGCAGCGCCTTCAGGCGGCGGATATCGCCCTCGTTTTCCGGCTGAAACGGGTCTAGCTGAGACTTCGAGTCGCCCGCCGTATAAACACGGCGCTGCACGCCGATCTTTTCGATAAGGTCGGTAAAGCCGAAACCGGCGGAAATCACGCCGATGGATCCCACCACAGAAGCGTCGGCGGCATAAATCTCATCCGCCGCACAGGCCAGCCAATAGCCGCCGGACGCCGCCGCATCCTCGCAAAAGGCGATGACGGGCTTTTCCTTTTCCGCGGCCAACAGACGGATGCGCTTGGCGATCAGGTCGGATTGAACCGGCGACCCGCCGGGCGAATTGACGATAAGGGCGACCGCCTCGGCCTTATCGTTCTCGAAGGCGCGGTCTATCGACTCGGCCAGATCGCCGAGGCTCAGGCCGCCCTGCCGGAAGCGCCCCCCTTCGCCGATCACGCCGGCAAGCTTCAGCACCGGCACCACCGGTTTCGGCGCGATCCGGTTCGCCAACCGGTTCCCGATGAACGGGATCTTGGCGACCCAGATCGTGTCGTTTTTGGACTTCCGCCCCGCCTTGGCCATGCGCCGGTTCCTTCAATCAACCATTGTTCTGTTTTTTAGCGAAGTTCGGGGATGCGGCAAGACTCCGCCAGAATCCAATCCCAGAACAGCCGCGCCGGCTGGCGCAGGGGCCGTCCGGCGGGCCTCGCCAGATAATAGCCCGCATCCGTTTCCCCTCCCGGTCCCAAGGGCAGGACCAGGCGGCCCGACCGAACATCGTCCCCCAGGACCGACAAGGCCCCCAGATAGACGCCATGCCCTTCCAAGGCCGCCTGATAGGCAAGGTTGCGGATCATCGAATAGGATGCGCGCGACAGCGCCTCTTCCGGTACGCCCGCCGCCTTCAGCCATTCTTCCCATTCTTCGACGTCATCATCCTCCAGCAGCGGATGTTTCAAAAGGTCCGCCGGTTCCCGGATCGGCGGGCTGTTTTCCAGATAGTCGGGCGAACAGACCGGGGCCAGACTGCCGCCCGCGATCCGGTCGGAAACAAGACCCGGCCAGTCGCCGGAACCGTAACGAATGCCGATATCGAATCCATCCGCTTCCAAATCCACCAGATCGGTTTCGGGGGACAGACTGACCGTGACCTCTGGATTGTCCTGCTTGAAGCGTTTCAGGCGCGGCATCAGCCAACGCGCCGCGAACGTCGGCGTCAGTGTAATCTGAACCGGCGCGTCCGCGTCGTACGCTTTGATCTGGTGCGTGGCTTCCAGCAACTGCCGGAACCCTTCCTGCAAGCCCGATGCATACCGCATTCCCGCATCCGTCAGGGCCAGCGACCGGCCGCTACGGGTAACCAGTCGCACCCCAACCGACCCTTCAAGGGCGCGGATCTGCTGACTCACGGCGGCATGGGTCACGTTCAATTCTTCGGCAGCCTTACTGACGCTCATATGGCGGGCGGCCGCCTCGAAGGCACGCAGAGCGGTAAGGGAAGGAATTTCTCGGTGCATGTCAGATATGTAATCTGAACTTACATATTTGCAAGAATTACTGGCTCGCTTCCGCCCGCTGGCGGGACTACATCTCGCCCTATAAATGACAGCCCCCCTTACCGGAGACCCCTGATCCCTGGAGAGGCTGCACGGAGAAAGAAAATGAGAACCAGTGATTTCGACTATTTGATGGTTGCGACCTTCATGGACCGCCCCGGCGCGGACGAGCGTATCGAACAATACAGGCGTGAAAACCAAGCCGCGGCGGCGCGCCTGGCCCAGCGCCGCGCGGCCCGTCAGGCGTTCTGGCGGCGCATGACGGCTTGGATCAACGGCCTGCGTCAGCAGCCGTTGCGCAGGCCGACCCTGCAAGGCGGTTTCTGATTCTGCGAAACCGTTACCGGCAGACGGGCTGCGTCAGCCGAAAGTGACCCGGATGTCGGTGATCTCGATAGTGCTGTCGAGCGCCCGGACATTCACCACGATCCCGTCGGTTGCGGTTCTGCTGCCGAACGAAACATCCAGAGTGTTGCCGGAGGATTGTTGGATTAGATTGGTGCCCTCGTTGGAGGTGTCGCCGGCCTGGGTAACGGAAACAGTCAGGATTCCCGCATTGATATCCGCCAAGGCATCGCCGTTGACGAACGTCCCGGTGAAATCGATGGTCGCCCGCGGGATTGCCGCATTCGCTTCGGTGTTGGCGATATATTCATAGCGTTCCACGCCGTCGCGGATGAAACGTTCCGCCCCTGTGCTGGACGTGCCGATTGCGGTCACCACGACATCGCTGCGGGTGCCTGCGGTCCGGTTCACGCCGACCACGCTGAGATAGTCCAGATTTTCGAACTCGTCGGCGGCATATTGCAGGTTCTGGAAGTCGGCCAGAGACAGTTCATGGGCAACGCCCGACGCCAGCGTATTGCCGTTCAGCACCAGACGTCCCTGCGCCGGCGTCAAAGTGTTCTCATCCCCGATACGCTGACTGTTGTCGAGCCGTACCAGCACCGTTTCCGGCACCGCGGGGGAATTACCCACGATGATGTTGCTGAAATTCAGCGTGGAATTCGCCGCGACCGAGACTCTGTTCTCCAGGATTTGGGTGAGGCTGCCGTCGACCGTCAGCCCGGCGGTTTCGCTAGCGAAGGTCTCGCGCAGTTGCGGTCTCTCGAAGGCCGAGGCGAAAGGCGTCTGCGGTTCGGATGTCGTAATGCCGAAGCGGGCCTCCAAAGCCCGCAGGTTACGTTCCACCCGGTTCGCCAGGAAGGGATTTTCCACAGTTTCCCGGTTTCTCAACCGGCTTTGAACCGTCTGGGCGTCAACCCGCTCGCGGCGATTAGCGAAATTCTGGGCGATCCGGGTTTCCAGCAAGACGTTTTGCTGGTCGACGACATTCGATAGCGGCTGAAACAGGAAATCCGCCGTGGCCAGCGAGATTCCGGGTATAACGGTTTGGCCCAACTGGCCCACACGCGTGAAGCCTTGCGGGTTCAGAACACGGTTCAGCGACGCGGCGACCACCACGTTGTTTTGATTTCGAGCGATGGATTCAACCATTGCCTAAGCCTTTCTGGCTCTCATTTAGCCATGCCATTCGGCATGCAAGGTCCGTTCCAAACCCATTCTGGGTATAAAGACCCGTTTTTCATACTATTTCCATAGCATATCCGGGGCTTCAGCGCAAAGCGCGCCCCTCCCGCAGGACCGCCTCCGCCGCCGGCGTATAGGCCTGCCCCACGCCATGCAGCACCAGACCGGGATGCAGGGTTGCACCGCCGCGCACGCCTTTGCGCGCGGTCACGATCACCCGTTTCGCCGCAACGCCCGCCCGGGGCCAGATGGGGATAATCGTAACGTCCCCGGCGCGCCCGTGCAGTCCGGCAATAATTTCCTGCACCCGGTCCGCCCGGTGGATCATCGTCAGCCCGCCTTTGGGGCGCAGCGCCAACAGCATCGCGTCCAGCCAATCGGACAAGGCTGCCTCGCCTTCCACATGCGACCGGTCCCGGTCGGGGTCAGGCGGCCGGTCGGCAGCCCCCGGGTCGAGGTAGGGCGGGTTGGCGAAGACTTGGTCGAACGCGCCGGCATCGATCAGTGTTCCTGCATCGCGCACATCGCCCTCCACCACAGCGGCGCGGTCGGTCAGCCCGTTCGCGGCGATATTGGTCCGGCATAGCTCGGCGGCGGTGGAATCCACTTCAATCCCTACACCCTTATCGGTGTGAATGCGGGTCAGATAGCACAGCAAAGCCGCTCCCGGACCGCAGCCCAGGTCCAACACCCGCTGGGAATTGCCGCGCAGCGGCACGGCTGCGGCCAATAAGACAGGGTCGACCGCCGCGCGATAACCAGTCGCCGACTGCTTCAGGTGGACGCGCCCGCTCAGCAAGGTATCCTGCGTGAAATGGCCGCCCTGCGCCGGCAAGTCCGCCTTGTTGTCCGCGTCACCACAACTCATCGGCATCGTCCAGAATGCGCGCCGCGCGGTCGTAGTCCTCTTCCGCCACCATCAACCGCCGGGGAAAAGCGCCGATGGATCCCTCCACGGCGCTGATGTAGTTGTCCATGACCAGCAACTCGATCCGCGCCTCTCGCAGCAAGGCTGTCAGGAAAGAGATCCGGACCGGATCGGTACTGCGGACCAGTTCACGCACAGGGTTCACCCCGGCGGGCAAAGCAGCTCGGCTCAATCTCGCTGAATTTTTGGCCTTCAGACGGCATTTTCGACCTCAAAACCCCTTGATACCGGCCACGGCGGCACTGTGTCCGCTTGACGGCCTATAGGCCACGGCTATGGTGCACCTCACCGCCGCCGGGCGCGTATGTGTGTGAATAGCGTGAAAGCATCAGAGTCAATGGGCATCGTTGTCGATATTAAGCAGGAGCGGGGCGACGCGCAGAAGCCGTCCTTCGACGCCCTGCAAAACCTGGTCGAAGAAGACCTGCAGAAGGTCAACCAACATATCCTCAACAACATGCAGAGCCAGGTCGCGCTGATCCCGCAACTGGCGAGCCATATCATCGCCGCCGGCGGCAAACGTCTCCGCCCCATGTTGACCCTGTCGGCGGCCAAGCTGTGCGATTACACGGGCGGGCGGCATGTCGGCCTCAGCGCCTGCGTCGAATTCATCCATACCGCGACCCTGCTGCACGACGATGTGGTCGACGAATCCGAACTGCGCCGCGGCCAGGAAAGCGCCAACGCCGTATGGGGTAATCAGGCGTCGGTTCTGGTGGGCGACTTTCTGTTTTCTCGCGCCTTCCAACTGATGGTCGCCGACGGTTCGTTGAAAATTCTGAAGATTCTGTCGGACGCGTCCGCCGTGATTGCCGAGGGCGAGGTCCTGCAATTGATGACCGCCAACGACCCGCAGGCGACCGAAGAAGCGTATCTGGAAGTCATCCGGTCGAAGACGGCCACCCTGTTCGCGGCGGCCAGCCAGGTCGGGGCCGTCGTCGCCGACCGCCCGCAGGTTGAGGAAGAAGCCCTGGAATCCTTCGGGATGAATTTGGGTATCGCCTTCCAATTGATCGACGACGTGCTCGACTACTCGGCCAAGCAGGCGCAGTTGGGCAAGACCGTCGGAGACGATTTCCGGGAAGGAAAGGTAACCTTACCGCTGATCCTGGCCTGGCGTCGCGGGACGGACGAGGAACGGGAGTTCTGGCGGCGCACCATCGAGGATCTGGACCAGACCGGCGACGATCTGGAAAAGGCCATCCAGTTGATGACCGAACACAACGCCCTGGCGGACACCGTCGAACGGGCGCGGCATTATGCGGCCATCGCCAAGGACGCCCTGGGTATATTCCCGTCGGGCGAGGTCAAATCCGCCATGCTGGAAGTCGTCGATTTCTGCGTCGACCGCGCCTACTGAGCCCGATCCGGCCTTAGAACAAGGCGTTCCGGGCGACCAGATAGATCCCGAACATCAGGAATGCGGCGAACAGCACTTTCTTGAACCCCTCCTCGGAGAGTCTCGCGCGCACCCGCGTGCCCAGCGCCATGCCCAGGAAGGACGGCGCCAGGGCCGCCACCGACAGGCCGCCCAGATCGAGCGTGAAGAGGCCGTTCCAGAAGGCCGCCGCCATGATCGCGACCGTCGCCACCGAAAAGCAGATCCCCATCGCCTGGACCAGATGATCGCGGCCCAACCCCAGCGCCTGCAGATAGATGACGCCCGGCACGATGAAGGAGCCGGTCATGCCGTTGATCAACCCGGCGGCCGCGCCGACCAGTGGATTGGCGACAGGCTCCCACCGGCCGGGGGCCGGCAGGCGGCGTCCCGCCAGACCGAAGATCGAATAGAAGCAGAGCAGACAGCCCAGGAACATCGCCAAAAGCCTGGCATCCCCCTCGGCCAAGATACCCACGCCGAACCAGATCCCAAGACAGGTCAGCGCCAGAAAGGGCCAAAGCCGCCGAAGCAGCAGCGACAGCGCCCCGCCGCGCAGGGCCTGCCAGACATTCGTCGCGAGCGTCGGGACCAGCATCAGGACCACGGCCTCCTTCAACCCGATTGTCGCGGCCATGATGGAGAGCGTGACCGTCGGCATGCCAAGCCCGACAACGCCTTTCACCAAACCGCCGGCAAGAAAGGCGGCGCAGACAAGGGCGATCAGGGTCGGTTCCGGCATGGTTTTCGTTGAGACGTTTCAGGATGAAGATCGAAGGAGACATCGCCGGTTGACGGGCTGCGTCCCGCTCCCGTCAAATACGGCACGCCACCGGCAGGCAGTGCAAGGACATAACAATGCGGACAATGGCACAACCCGGGCCCGTACAGGAACCCCGGATCTTGGTTGAAACGGCGGAGGCCGGGCGGAACCTGATCGTCGATCTTCCCGCAGGGTCGGATCTGTTGAACGGGTTGCGGGACGCTGTGACGGCCGAAGGCGGCGTGGGCGCCGCGGTGGAACTTCTGGGCGGCTCCCTGGACAGGGTGCATTACTTCACGGGCCGTCCGGACCCAACCGGGCGGCGGCTTGCCACCTATGGCGACCCGACACCGCTTGTGGGTCCTGTCGCCTTGCTCTCCGGCAACGCAATCGTGGGGCTCGATGCGGCGGGTGCGCCGCTGGTACACGCCCATGCGGTTATGGCCGATGCCGAAGGGCGGGTGCATGGCGGACACCTGCCGCCCGGGGAGTGCCGCGTCGGTGCAGAAGGCGCGCGGGCGCTTGTCATCCTGCACGATCCCGTCGTTTTCGCTGTCCGGGAAGACCCGGAAACCAACTATGCGATCTTTCATCCACGGAACGGGCGCATCGCACAAGGAGCCGGCGCATGACACTGGATACACCGGAAATCATAACCCGGCAGGGCCGCTTGGGCCGCGTCGCCGTGGTGCGCCTGCGCCCGAATCTGGATCTTGTCGAAAGCGTGGAGGACGCAGCCCGGGACGCGGGATTCGCAAACGCCATTGTGCGCAGCGCCGTCGGCAGCCTGAACGATGCAAGCCTTTCCGTCGCCGGGAAAGCGTTCCTCCATGAAGGGCCGGGGGTCGAGATTCTGTCCCTAAACGGAGAGATCGAGGAAGGTCGCGCCCGGCTGCGCGGCGCCGTCTCCACACCGCAGCAAACGGTTCACGGCGGCGAATTCCGGCGCGGTGAAAATGCGATCTGCATTACCCTGGAACTTGTCCTGCAGGAGTGGGTGCCCGGCTGAACCGCAGTTCGCTTCTTATTTTTCACTTCGTCTGTTTCTTGAACGCCTTTAACTGCTCGGCGTATTTCTCGCAGGGGTCCTGGGTATCCACGCGCGGCGTGAACCAGATGAAATCCGCTGGGGGAAAGCCATCCGCCGCCAATCCCAGGACGGCCTGCGGGTCGGTCTCCCCCTCGTCGACCTCCAGCATGACGACAACGACGATCTGCTCTGCATTCACCCCCCGGGCGCGCAGGTACCACGGCACGCCGTAGTCCTTGCGGGCATGACCGCCGCCGGCGATCAGGAACCGCCGCCGCACCGCCGCCTCCGGCGTAAGCATGGCGTCCGCCAGCGACGCGTCGCGGGCGCGCTGGACATTGATGACGGGACCGACGGCTTCCGCCGGCAGCAGACCGCAATGGCCGTCGACAATATGTTTGGCCAGATCCGCGTGCGCCGCTGCCTCCAGCGGGCGGTTCAGGGACCAACTCTCCGCGACGCCGGGACCCAGAATGTCGAACCCCCGGCTTACGGCGCGGCGTTTCTGTCGCGGCAGATCGCCGGTCCGGGGGATCGCCCCGGTCTTGGCCAGGGCATCGAAGACCGGCCGGTAGATCGGCCATGCAAACCAGCCCCGTTCTTCCCAGCGCAACGCCGGGCCCAAGGCGTCCAGATCGGTTTCCGCGCCGCGCCAGGCAGTTGAGAGAGCCGGTTCCTCACTGTCCGAGAGCATCTCGAAAATCACCCGGTCGGCGGGACCAGCCGTCTTTTCCAGGATCCAGGCTTGCAGACGATGGTGATCCGGGTTGTCGTGCTTTTCCCCGAGCAGCACGAAACCGGCCCTCCCGACCGCCTCCATCAGGATCTCCGTACCGACGAAACGGCGCTCCCTGGCTGACCAGATACGCCCGGTCAAAGGATGCTCCGCAAAGGCGGAGGTCAGCCACTCTCCGTATGGCGGCGCTGCGCGAAGGCCGCCCGCCGCAAGCTGGGCCATCGCCAGGGCGAGCAATCCGGCCGTTAATCGCCGTGTCCCAACCATGAAGTCCTCCTGTAAAAATCCGCCCCACGTTTGATTCCCGTCAACGAGGACATGGGTCGACCGCTCTACGGTTTGCCGGAAATGCCTGGATCATACAGGCACAACCGCACTTTTCGGAACGGAGAACCGCCATGATCAAGACGATGCTCGTTGCTGTCGATGGTTCGGATCAATCCTTGAAAGCGGCCGCGCTGGCGGGTGAGTTGGCGGGTAAATGCGAAAGTCGGCTGGTCGTTCTGCATGTCCTGCTGCATCGGGATCTCGCCAACCTGCGCCGCATGGCGGAAGTAGAGCATCTGGCCAGTCCGCAGGATTTCCAATTGGGCGTACCGCCCGCAATCGCCCAGGACGTGGCCGCCAGCATGCGGGAGATCGCCGAGAACACACTTCCCTACGACATTCTGAACAAAATCGGCAAATCCATCGCCGCCAGCGCCGAGCAAGCGGCCCGGGAGGCCGGCGCCCAGGACATCTCCACCCTGATCAAGGACGGCGATCCCGTGGAAGAGATTCTGACCGCCGCCCGGTCGGAGAGCGCCGATCTTATCCTGCTCGGCAGCCGTGGAATCGGCCCGATTGGATCGATGATCATGGGAAGCGTCTCGAACAAGGTCAGCCAAAGCGCGCCCTGCAGTTGCGTCACGGTCAAGTGACGACGGGCCGCCCGGGCATATCGACGGGAGGCGCTCAGCCGCCCGCCAGGGCCGCGGCGGCGCGGGCGTTCCCCTCGATAACCGCCCAGTCGCCGCGCGCCACGTCCGCGCCGGGCGCGATCCAGGACCCGCCCACGCACAACACATTGGGCAACGCCAGATAGTCCGGCGCGTTTCCCGGCGAGACACCTCCGGTTGGACAGAATCGGACACCCGCCAACGGCGCCGACCATGCTTTCAGCATGGCGACGCCTCCGGCCTGCTCGGCGGGGAAGAACTTCTGGTGCGTAAACCCCGCCTCCAGCAGGCGCATCACTTCAGAGGCCGTTGCCGCACCGGGCAACACCGGCACGGGCGCATCCGAAAACGCCCGGATCAGGGCGTCGGTGACGCCCGGACTGACGATAAAAGACGCGCCCGCCCCGACGGCGTCGGAAAGCTGTGCGCCGTTCAGCACCGTGCCGGCCCCCACGATTGCGTCCGGAACATCCCGGGCGATCGCCTCTATCGCAGCGAGCGCGCCGGGCGTGCGGAGCGTCACCTCGATCGCCGGAAGGCCGCCCGCCACCAGGGCGCGGGCCAGCGGCACCGCGTCGTCGGCCCCCTGCACCGTGACCACGGGGATCACCGGGGCCTTGGTCATCACCTCTTCAACGGTTTGCATCATTCCCATACCCTTTCTGCTCTGCGCCGCCATCGATCCTGCCGCAGCGATACTAACCGCATATGCGGCGAGGGAAAGGTGGACCTGACCGGCGGGCGGGCCCAACCGCTTTCAGGTCCCGGCCAATGCGTGTATTCGTTCAATCCGCATGTCCACAGTTCCGGGAGGGTCGGACGGGTGAGGTCACTGGTCTGCGTCGGGGAATGCATGATCGAGTTGAACCAGCAGGGGCCGGATGCCGCCCCCGGCGGTTCTACGCCCATGGTGCGCACCTATGGCGGAGACGTGCTGAACACCGCCGTCTATGCGGCCCGCAGCCTGAACGGCCAGTGCCGAGTGGCCTTTGCGACAGCACTTGGCGACGACCCCTATTCCGGCGACATGATGGCGGCCTGGCGTGAAGAAGGGATCGATACCGGCGCTGTGCTGCGGTTTCCGGGCCGGCTTCCCGGTTTGTATGCGATCCGAACGGACGCGGATGGCGAGCGCAGTTTTCACTACTGGCGCGACAGGGCCGCCGCACGAGACCTGTTTCAACATCCCGACAGCGCCGCCCTGACCGGCAAGCTTGTCGACGCGGACATGCTCTATTTCTCCGGCATCAGCCTGGCCATTTTGGACGAACAGGGGCGTATGGCGCTGCTACAGGCGGCGAAATCCGTTCGCGAGGCCGGCGGTCACGTGGCGTTCGACACGAATTACCGGCCGCGCCTCTGGCCAGATGCCGGCGACGCCTCGGCGGCGATGGAGCAGGCCTTGCGCGTTTCGACAATCGCCCTGCCCAGTCTCGAAGACGCCGCCGCTCTCTCCCTGGGCGACGATGCAGAGAGGATCATCGACCGATTCCGCGCCTTGGGCGTGGAGGAGACCGTCGTCAAGGACGGGCCGCACCCGACCATCGTGGCCGGGCCGGGACAACCGCCTATCCCGCTGGATCAGCCGGTGGTCGAGCGGCCGCTCGACACAACGGCGGCCGGCGACAGTTTCAACGGCGCCTATCTGGCGCGCCGCCTTCTGGGCGGGCCGCCCGAGCAGGCCGCCCAGGACGGCAGAACCATGGCCGCCTGGGTCGTTCGGCATCAGGGCGCCATCGTCCCCCCCATGCCGGAGGAAGCCGAGTGACCGGACAACAGACAAAGAGCCCGATAG
Organism: Hwanghaeella sp.; assembly: GCA_028282025.1. Classification (GTDB taxonomy): domain Bacteria; phylum Pseudomonadota; class Alphaproteobacteria; order UBA8366; family Aestuariispiraceae; genus Hwanghaeella. The sequence continues at coordinate 18,937 of JANQIT010000350.1, forward strand.
AAGGACTGATCTTCGACTTCGACGGCGTCATCGTCGATTCCGTCCAATTGAAGGTGGACGCGTTCCTGGAGATGTACCGGGGCCAGCCGCCGGAAATTCTGCAGGCCGTGGAACATTATCAGCGCTACCACGGCGGGATCTCACGCAGCCGGAAATTCGCCTATTTCGAAGCGGAACTGCTCGGCCGCCCCGCGAACGAAGCCCGCATCGCCGACTTGTCCGAACGCTATGCGCGCCTTGTTGAGGAGAAGGTGGTCGCCTCTCCGCTGATCGCGGGGGCGGAAGAGTTCCTGACCCGCTATGCGAAGGACATACCCTGCTATGTCATTTCCGGCACGCCGGAGCGGGAACTGCAACGGATCGCTGACCGCCGGGGACTGACGCCCTATTTCAAGCGGCTGATGGGTTTCCCGACCAGCAAGGAGCGCGGCATCGAGCTTTTTCTGGAAGACGGCCCCTTCCCCCGGGACCGCGTCGCGATGATCGGTGACGCCATGACCGACCATGACGCCGCCGTGGCGACCGGAGTGGCGTTTGTGGGGGTGACGGCGCCCGGCGTCCCGCATTTTTTCCCGGAATCCACCCGGACCGTGCAGGACCTTACGGAATTGGCGGGCGCGCTGAATCTTGGCTGACGCGCCGGTTCAGGCCGTATCGGCCGGGCCTTTTTCGAACTGATTGAACTTGGCGAGCAGGTATTCCACATCCTCGTCGCCAAAGCTTTCCGCCTCGCCGTTCGGCACGGTCAGCACACGTTCCAGCATCCGCCGCATGATGACCTCTGGGTCGTCGTCCGTCCGTTCCGCCTCAGCGTCGATATTCAGGTCCACCGCAGACCGGAACGCGACGTACAATTGTCTTGGAAGGCCGGCCCGGTCGTACAGCGACTTTAAGCCAAGATCGCCTTCGTCGTGGATAAGGATCCGCGCGTTGGTCACCGGCACGTCCGCCAGCATGGCGACCGCCACCTCGAAGAACGGCAGATCGCCCACGCACAGGGACCGCAGGATGATCGACGGCGTCAGACGCCCGCTGCTGCGCAACTGAGAGACCAGGGAAATAAGATCGTCTTCGCTGGCCCCGCTGGACACCAGACCAATTGTCGCCCGTTCCCGGGTTTGCAGAATGATATCGGCGGCAAGCTGCTCCGGCAGATCGTGATGCGCCACCAGATAGGTCTTCAACTCGTCGGAAATCTTGCTGACCAGTTTTTCCGCAACGCTCACCGGCAGACGGTCGCGATGCACCAGGGGCTTTTGAACGCGTTCGACATCGCCATGTTTGTCGACGACCTGCGCCAGCGCGCTGTCGGAGATGGTCGCGTTTTCGTTCGACACCAAACTGACAACCGCGTCCTCGCCGCCATGTTCGACAATCGCATCGGCGACGGCTTCGGACACCGCCGGCCGCTCGGCGACCGCCACCTGCCGGGTCTCCGGTTGGGTACGGACAATTTCAACCAGATCCTCGTCCGTCAGCACTTCCGAGAATTTGATGATCGGCAGCGCAACTGTGTCGCTGATATCGCGCGCCAGACTGTTGGCCAGGCCGTGCGGCAGGTTCGGCGCGGACTGTAGGTTCTTGGCCAAGGCTTCCCGGACGCGGGTTTCCGCATCCTTCACCATGATCTGGAAGATTTCCTCGGCGAGCTTGCCTTCGGCCTCGCTCAGTTCGCCGCCGCCGAATTGTTGGGCCACCTTCTCGGCGGTTGCCGCCCGATTTTCCGGCGACGGGTCCGTCATCAACCGGGCAACGTCTTCCTGGCTAAGATTTCCAACCATGACCACCTACTTCGACATCAAGTTTTCGCAGCGGTACCGGACCGGCAACCCGCCTCCCAAACGGTGCGGCGCTCCCGCACCCGCCAGTCGACCGGCTTTCAAACGGAACAGTGGCCCGCCGCGCCCGTCGGCACAAGGCCCTGATGTAACAATACGGCAATCGCCCGTCCCGTTTCTCAAGTCCGGTTTCGAATCGTACAACGGTGTGACAGCGCCACGGACCCGACTATACACGGGATCCGCGGCGAGGCACAGATGCACAAATCGCCCACACGCCGCCAGTTCATAACGGAGCGCGACGCAAGAAACCACGACGGATAGAGAGGGAACGGGCTCGTTCCGGTTCGCCTCTAGGCGGATTGGAACATCGGCATCCGGCCCGTATTCTCGGAGTCGCCCACCGAAGGGAGAATCACATCATGCATCGCGCACAATGCGGCCAGCAGTTCCGAAACCCGTTGGTCGGCAATTGAGTAGTAGATCTTTTGGGCGTCTCGGCGGGTCTTCACCATGCCGTCGCGCCGTAAACGCGCCAGATGCTGCGACAAGGCCGACTGGCTCAACCCGACCAGCTCCTCCAACTCGCCCACGGCGCGCTCGCCGGAAAGCAGATAGTACACGATTTCGAAGCGGCGCTCGTTGCCGACCGCCTTCAAAAGTGTGACGATATCTACCAGTTTCAACTCGAATTTGTTGTCGGACACGAATTCCGCTCCTCTCCTCTTTCGACTGTATCGCCGCCGAAAGCCCCCCATTAAGAACCTCAACGCTCAACAGTATATCTTGCGAACCGAATGGCAAGATAGTGTCTGTACCCAACTATTTCGTTAACGCGCCGAACCAAATCGATAAAAAATATGAGAGCAATTTAAGCTGTTGATTTTAAAAAAATATGAGACTTTCGAAGTAATACTCAGATATGCAAGATGAAAAATCGGCCTTTGAAATTAGGCTGAAACCGTTTACTCGGCGGGGGATTTCACGGGTAATTTTACCGACTCAGCCGGCGACTCGGCCCGTTCCCGGTCCATCAATCCGGCAATCAGGGACAGCAGCGGCGGCACCACCGCCAGCGTCACAACGGCTGACAGCGAAAGACCGCCGACCACCACCGAACCAAGCCCCTTATAGATTTCAGACCCCGCGCCCGGAAAGGTAACCAGCGGCAACATACCGAACACGCTGGTCAGCGTGGACATGAAAATCGGCCTGATTCGGTTCCGCGTCGCTTCCAGGATGGCCTCTTGGGCTGCGATCCCTTCCTCCCGCAGATGATACAGCGTCTGATGCACGATCAGAATCGCATTGTTCACGACGATGCCGATCAGGATCACGAAGCCCAGCATGGTCAGGGTGTCCAGCGGCTGGAACGTATAGAGGTTCAGCACATTGAGGCCGATCACGCCGCCCGCGGTGGCCAAGGGTACCGAGAAGACGATGACCAGCGGATAGACAAAACTCTCGAACAGGACGGCCATCACCAGGAAGACGATGGCCAACGCCAAAATCAGATCGATCCGCATCACCTCCACCGCTTCCGACAGTTTATCTGCCGTTCCCGAAAGACTGACGGATACGCCCGGCGGCAATCCCTCGTCGATAAGCGGCTCGATCACCTCGGCACGCAACCGCTCCAGCGCCGCCCCCAAGGCGATATCGTCCCGCGGGCTGACTTGCAGGGTAATGGTCCTGTTGTTCTCCACATGGCGAATTTCGGTCGGTCCGGCGGTGATGTTCACGGTCGCCAGGGACGATACCGGCACAATGGTTCCGGATCGGGTCACAACCGGCAAATTCTCGATGCCCTGGGTCTCCTCGACATTCAGATCGGGGCCCTTCAGCACAAGGTCGCGCAACCGCCCGTCCATCATGATCTCGTCAACCCGAAGCCCGTCGTTGAACGCATCGATGGTCAGGCCCAGTTCCCGCGCGGTTAACCCGTTGTCGGCCAAGGACACGGGGTCGGGCTCGATCCGCACTTCCGGCGCGCCAAGGGTCAGGGCGGGCTGCGGTCGGACCTGGTTGCCCTCGCGACGCGGAAAGACCGCATTCACGCGCCCGAAGGTGCGCTGCGCCACATCGATCAGATCTTCCAAATCACCGCCGGAGATATCCACATCAATCGACCGCGATCCACCAACCCCTCTTCCGAATAGGGAGGATTGGCGGAAAAAACCGAAGGTCCCGGGCTCCCCTAACAAAGCCTCCTGCAGCACGGGCAGCAGTTCCGACGCCCGCATCGGGTCGACCGCACTTGCGCCGACGAAGTTCGCATTCCGCCAGGTGACGAAGAAGAAATTCTCGATCTTCGGGGGGCCGCCCTCCGCGGAGTCCTCGCCCGAAACGGATTTGAACAGCGGCCTGACCCGGTCCTCCACCTGCAGCCCGATCCGTTTGGTGGCGTCCAGATTGTATCCCGGCGGCGGAAACACGAAGCCGAACATCAGATTGCGGTTCCCGTCCGGCAGATAATCCAGGGCCGGCAGCAACGCATAAGTCAGCGAGCCCGCGCCGACCGTGATGCCCGCGACCAGCACCAGCGCCAGCGCCCGGCTGGCCAGAACCGCCTTGGTCAGAGCAACGAAAAGACCCGCAAAGGCCCGTCCGAACAATCCCAGCACCACGCCAAGCGTCCTGGTATAGATACAGGCGATCACGTTGAAGACCGGAAGGTCGGCGATCTTCTTACCCTCGCCCGTCATCTGACCGCCCAGCAGACGGTTGGAGAGCGCGGGGATAACCGTAATCGACACCACCAGCGACAGGACGACCGACACCGAGATGGCGACCGCAATATCGCGGAAAAGCTGCCCGATCTCCTGCTCCATCACCAGAATCGGGATGAACACCATCACCGTCGTCAGCGAGGAGACGAAAATCGCCCCCCATACCTGCCGTGCGCCCTCATAAGCCGCCTTGGCAGTCGGCATTCCGGATTGTCTCAGCCTGTATATGTTCTCCAGGACCACAATCGCCGCATCCACGACCATCCCGACGGCGAAGGCGATGCCCGCCAGACTGACGACGTTAAGCGACCGGCCCAGCGCCGCCATGGCGACGAAGGAAGCGATCACCGACACCGGTATGGCCAGGGCGATCACCAGGGTCGCCCGGACCGACCGCAGGAAGACCATCAGAATGCCGGCCGCCAACAACCCGCCGACCCAGATATTCTGTGTCACCAGGTTGATGGCCGAGTCGATATACACCGTCTCGTCATAGACCTGATACATATCCAGCCGCTGTCCCGGCAGGGCGAATTCGTTCATTTCGGCGACAGCCGCCCGGATGCCCTCCATCGTCTCAATGACATTCGCGCCGGTTTCGCGCGTTGCGTTCAGTGCGATGGCGTATTCGCCGTTCGCACGGATAGAGGACGTCTGCGGCTCCCAACCGTATGAGACATCCGCGATATCGCCAACGGTAACCCGGCTGACCCGGCCGGTTTCCGGGTCGCTCCAACTTCGCAGAACGACCTTGGCGACATCCTCGGGCTCGGTGAAATCGTTTTCGGTGCGGACCACATAGCGGCGCTTGCCTTCATCGACATCGCCGCCGGAAATGGACGCGTTCGCCCGCCGCAGAACATCCGACACATCCGAAACCGTAAGGTTATACTGAGCCAGATATTGCGGATCGACCGTGATGTGCATTTCCGGGGCGACGCCGCCATAGACATTGATGTCTGCGACCCCGGGTACGCGCTCCAGCCGTTCCTTCACATTGAACCAGATCCAGTCGCCGAACAGATGGATCGGCGTATCGTTGCCCGGTTTCGGCACGATCCGGAACCAGGCGATGGGGTTATCCTCGCTGCTGGACGTGCTGAGCGTGGGCTCGTCAGCCTCCTCCGGATAGCTCGACACCCGGTCCAACTGATTGGCCGTCAGCAGCAGGGCGCGGCTCATGTCGGTGCCGACCGCGAATTCCAAAGTGATCGAGGCCCCGCCGTTCCGGGCGCGCCCCGTCATCCGTTTGAGGCTCTCCAATCCCTGAAGCACATCCTGCTGCTCGTTCAGGATTTCCCGTTCGACTTCCGCGGGCGCGGCGCCCGGCCAGTTCGTGTTGACATTGATCACCGGCTGACGAACATCCGGGGCAAGCTGAATCGGAATGGTCTGCGCCGCGACAACGCCGAACATGACCGCCATGATCACCGCCGCCATCACCGCGACAGGCCGTTCGATTGCGATGCGAATGATATCCATTGCGGTCAGGACGCCTTGCCGTTTTCGCTTTTCGCCTGGGCATCGGCGCCGGCCGTGGGCGGCTGGCCGGCGATACCGATAGCCTGGCCCGGGCGCAGCCGTTCATTGCCGCGTACGACTGTCTGTTCGCCCGCTTGCAAACCCCGCAGCACAACAAACCGGTTGCCGACGGAATCGCCAAGTTGAACCGACCGCATTTCCGCCTTGCCGTCGACGGCCACGAAGACATTATTGGATCGTCCGCGCGGCATAACCGCATCCTTGTGGACGGTTACCACGTCGCTGGCCTCACCGACCGGCACCAAGACGGTTACGGTCTGGTTCGCGGCGAACGGCGCGCCCTCCTGCGACGCAATTTGATCCAACGCGAGGGAAAACCGCACAGCCCGGGTCCGGGTCAAGGCGTTCTCCTCGGGCACCACGGCCCGCACGAACCCGTCGAAGGCGCGCCCATCGCCCAGGGTCATTTTCACTTCGCGCCCCGTCGCCAAGCCCGAGATACGGTTGGAGGGCACATCCGCGGCCACCTCAAGATCTTGATCGTTGATCATGGTGACAATCGAATCGCCCGTACTCAGATACGCGCCCCGTTCGGTATGCCGTTCCACGACAACCCCGTCATAAGGGGCCCGTACCGTCGAGCGGTCCAGATCGATTTCCGCCAAACGAAGATCCGCGACCGCGCTGGCGACCGCGGCTTCGGCTTCGGCCAATTCGCTCAGCTTGGTCGCGACCTGTTTCACCTGGTCGTCGTAGCGGGCCTGGGAAAAGGCGGCGGAACTGCGCAGCCGCTCCAGCCGGGCCAACTCCTGTTGCGCCAATCCGTGGCCGGCGCGCGCCGTATCGACCTTGGCTCGCGCCACGGTAACCTCGGCGGCCTGCAGGTTGCGCGACTGGTCTATGCGTTCGGCGGCAATCTGCA
>JANQIT010000010.1 GCA_028282025.1 Hwanghaeella sp.
TGGTCATGGCGGTCGGCGTTATCGCCTTCATCGTGTTTATCGAACGCGCGCAGCGCCGGATCGTGGTGCAGTATCCGAAGCGCCAGGTCGGCAATAAAATGTTCGGCGGCGAAAGCTCGCATCTACCATTGAAAATCAACACGCCGGGCGTCATTCCGCCGATCTTCGCCAGTTCGCTGCTGCTGATGCCGTTGACCATCGCCAACTTCAGCGGCGGGTCCGGGCCGGGTTGGTTGCAGGATATCTCCGCGCTGCTCGGTCATGGTCAGCCGCTCTATCTGGCGCTTTATGTCAGCATGATCGTGTTTTTCGCCTTCTTCTATACGGCGGTGGTGTTCAACCCCGAGGACACGGCCGACAATCTGAAGAAATACGGCGGCTTCGTGCCGGGTATCCGGCCGGGTAAGAACACTGCGGAGTATCTTGACTACGTCCTGACGCGATTGACCGCTGTCGGCGCGATCTACTTGGCGGCGGTTTGTGTGCTGCCGGAGATTCTGATCTCCCAGTATGCCGTGCCGTTCTATTTTGGGGGTACCAGTCTTCTGATTTGCGTGACCGTCACCATGGATACGGTGGCGCAGATTCAAAGCCATTTGCTGGCGCATCAGTATGAAGGTCTGGTGAAGAAATCGAAGTTAAGGGGCAGGCGTCGATGATTATTCTCATGTTCGGTCCGCCGGGTGCCGGGAAGGGCACCCAGGCGAAGCTTATCGAGACGGAATACAACCTGGTTCAGCTTTCTACCGGCGACATGCTGCGGGCTGCCGTCGCCGCGGGGACGGAGCTTGGCAAACAGGCCAAGGCGATCATGGACGCGGGCAAGTTGGTGGACGACGCCACGATGATCGGCATCATCGACGAACGGATGGACCAGCCGGATTGTGCCAATGGCGTGATTCTGGACGGATTTCCGCGGACCGTGCCGCAGGCCGAAGGGCTTGACGCCCTGCTGGAGCGCAAGGGTCTGAAGATCGATCACGTGATCGAACTGACGGTCGATGACGAGGAACTGTTCAAGCGTATCGAAACGCGCGTTGCGCAAACGCCCGAGAGCGAACGCCGCGCGGACGATAACGCCGAAACGCTGAAAAAACGCCTTGGCGTGTATCATGAGCAGACCGCGCCGGTGCTGCCCTATTACGCGGATAAAGGTGTGTTGCGGCAGATCGACGGCATGCAGGCCATCGAAGATGTAACGGCGGGGATCAAATCGCTGCTGGGGTAAGGAATTAACGGTCGAATTTTGGAGATTCTTCGTAAGGTCCTGCGTTGACAGAGGGGCGGGTTTCCGTATACTCCGCGCGCTTTAGCAGGACCGCCTTGGATTTGCGTTGCAAAACCGCGGTTATTGAAGAATTCCCGCAAGGGATACTATCCAGTTCGACATGTCGCGGCGTCCCGTCCTAGGGGAAGGGGATGCGCGGCCTGTATCTGTGTTTTAGAGCTGGCGCCGGAAACTGGCGCGGATTTTGGTGAAGGACGGAAGCAATGGCACGTATCGCGGGTGTGAACCTCCCGAGCAGCAAGCGCGCAGTGATCGCGTTGACCTATATCCACGGGATCGGTCGTTACAAATCGCAGGAAATTCTGAAGGCATGCGGCATCGACGAGTCGACCCGGGTTAACGCCCTGAGCGACGATGAGGTTGCGCGGATCCGTGAAATGATCGACCGCGACCATCTGGTCGAAGGGGATCTGCGGCGCGAAGTGGCGATGAACATCAAGCGCCTGATGGATCTGGGCTGTTTCCGCGGCCTGCGTCACCGTAAGGGCCTGCCGGTCCGCGGTCAGCGTACGCACACCAACGCGCGTACCCGCAAAGGTCCCGCGAAAGCCATCGCCGGTAAGAAAAAGTAAGAGTTGACTGGTCGACTGTTTGTAAGAAATCCGGGCCGAAGCAATGGCGGCCCACGCTGATAGGTGGAATTGACTATGGCACGCGCTCCTGTTCGTAAGCGTCGCGAGAAAAAGAACATCACCTCTGGGATCGCCCATGTGAACGCGTCGTTCAACAATACCATGATCACCATTACCGATGTGCAGGGTAATGCGATCTCCTGGTCCAGTGCAGGCATGCAGGGCTTCAAGGGAAGCCGTAAATCGACGCCGTATGCGGCGCAGATTGCGGCTGAAGACGCGGGCAAGAAGGCCGCGGATCACGGCATGAAGACCCTGGAAGTGAACGTTAAGGGGCCGGGTTCGGGACGTGAATCTGCGCTGCGTGCGCTGCAGTCGGTCGGTTTCACGATCACGGCGATCAAGGACGTGACCCCGATCCCGCACAACGGCTGCCGCCCGCGCAAACGCCGCCGGGTCTAAGCTGCCGGTCGACATCCGCCCTGCGCCGGGCGGAACCAGCGTTCGATCCGACAGCCCGGGCTGCCCTGCCGCAGGGGTGGATCGAACCGACAGTACTAAAGCAAGGGACGCCGGAACTAACCCGGCGAAAACAGAATGAGCAGTGAATCCTCTCTCGCGAGCGTCCAACGGAACTGGCAGTCGCTGATTAAGCCTAAGAAGTTGGAAGTGTCTCCGGGTGTCGATCCCAACCGCACCGCGACGCTGGTCGCCGAACCGCTGGAACGCGGGTTCGGCATGACGCTGGGCAACGCCCTGCGCCGTATTCTGCTGTCCTCGCTTCAGGGCGCGGCGGTGACCTCCCTGCAGATCGACGGCGTGCTGCACGAATTCTCCTCTATCCCGGGTGTCCGGGAAGACGTGACCGACATCGTCCTCAACGTCAAAGCCCTGGCGCTGCGCATGCACGGCGACGGGCCGAAACGGATGCGCCTGTCGGTGCAAGGGCCGGCGGAGGTGACCGCGGGCATGATCGAAGTCGGTCACGATATCGAGGTGATGAACCCGGATCTGGTGCTGTGCACCTTGGACAAGGGCGCGTCCTTGAACATCGAGTTCACGGTCGCCAGCGGCAAGGGCTACGTCCCGGCCGCCCAGAACCGCCCGGAAGATGCGCCGATCGGATTGATCCCGGTCGACTCGATCTTCAGTCCGGTCCGCAAAGTGTCGTACAAGGTGGAAAACACCCGTGTCGGTCAGGTTACCGACTATGACAAACTCAGCATGACGATTGAAACGAACGGCGCTGTCAGCCCGGAAGATGCAATCGCGTTGGCGGCCCGCATCGTTCAGGACCAGTTGCAGATCTTCATCAACTTCGACGAACCGCAACAGCGCGTCGAGGAAGAGAAGGCGTCCGAGCTGCCGTTCAACCGGAATCTGCTGCGCAAGGTGGACGAGCTGGAACTCAGCGTCCGGTCCGCGAACTGCCTGAAGAACGACAATATCGTCTATATCGGCGATCTGGTTCAGAAGACCGAATCCGAAATGCTTCGGACACCGAACTTCGGCCGCAAGTCGCTGAACGAGATCAAGGAAGTGCTGACCCAGATGGGCTTGGCTCTGGGCATGGAAATTCCCGCCTGGCCGCCGGAGAACATCGAGGATCTAGCGAAACGGCTCGAAGAGCCGTACTAACCGGACCGGCCGTAAGGGCCGCTCCACAACTCTCCACCGTCGGCTGTAGCCACTGACAAGAATAACAGGCGACCGGCGGCAAACGCGAAAGAAGACAGGAGATAGACCATGCGCCACGGAAATGCCGGCCGTAAACTGAATCGTACCGCGTCCCACCGGAAGGCGATGTTCGCGAACATGGCGAACGCGCTGATCAAGCACGAACAGATCAAGACCACCCTGCCCAAGGCGAAAGAACTGCGCCGGGTTGCCGACCGTCTGATCACCCTGGGCAAGAAGGGCGGCCTGCACCGCCGCCGTCAGGCCTTCGCGCAGCTTCGAGACGACGCAATGGTCGCGAAACTGTTCGACACTTTGGCAGAGCGCTATCAGGACCGCCCGGGTGGCTATACCCGCGTTCTCAAAGCAGGATTCCGGTATGGGGACAGCGCGCCGATGGCGATCATCGAACTTGTCGAACGGGATGAGGACGCCAAGGGGCAGGATTCCGGTCCGGTTCACACCGTCGACGAAGACGACGCCGAAGAGTAAGCCGTCGCCACGAATTATCGTCACCCTGGCAGTGACATGGAACGCCCCGCACGCTCTGCCGTGCGGGGCGTTCACTTTTCCGGAACCGGCTCGGCGTAGTGGATGATCGGTTGTTTTCGAGCGGACTGTCCCGCCATAGGATACGTTTTATGAGACAGCTATCTTTCGCCCTTGCGGCGCTTCTATTTTCCATCGGGTTGGATGCCGCTCCGGTGGCGGCGGAACAGACGCCGTCGAACCGGGCGGAGATTACTCTGACTTTCGCCCCGGTGGTGAAGGCGACCTCTCCCGCAGTTGTGAACATCTATACCAGCAAGGTCGTCCGCCGGCAGGGGAACCGGCTGTTCGACGACCCGTTCTTCAAGCGATTCTTCGGCGACAGCTTCCCTTTCCGCTACGGACCCGACCGGGAGCGGGTGGAGAACTCCCTGGGGTCCGGGGTGATTCTGCGGCCCGACGGCGTCATCGTCACGAACCACCATGTCATCCGGGGCGCGGACGAAATCCGTGTTGTGCTGACTGACAAGCGGGAGTTTCAGGCGAATCTGTTGCTGAGCGACGAACGCACGGATATCGCCGTTCTCAAGGTGGTCGAGCCCAAGGGCGCCTTGCCGACCGTTGCGTTTGGCGATTCCGACGATCTGGAAGTCGGCGACCTGGTTCTGGCGATTGGAAACCCGTTCGGCGTCGGGCAGACGGTGACCAGCGGGATTGTGTCCGGGCTGGCGCGGACGTCGGTGGGGATCACCGATTTCCGTTCCTTTATTCAAACCGATGCGGCGATCAACCCGGGCAATTCCGGCGGCGCGCTGGTCGATGTGGCCGGACGGCTGGTCGGGATCAATACGGCAATCTTCTCGAAATCCGGCGGCTCCCAGGGAATCGGGTTCGCGGTGCCGGCGAACATGGTGCGGCGCGTGGTCAACAGCGCCGTGGCGGGACAGGAACTGGTGCGGCCTTGGCTGGGCTTTTCCGGCCGCGACGTGGATGCGGAAGTAGCGGGCGCTCTTGGCCTGCCGCGTCCCGGCGGCGTCATTGTAGAAAGTGTCCATCCCTCCGGTCCCGCCGCGGACGCAGGGCTGGAGCGCGGCGACATCGTCCTGGAAGTGGAGGGACGGCCCGTGGATGACGGACAGGGGCTGCGCTTCTACTTCGCGACACGGGAGCTTGGCGGTGATGTCGATATCGCGGTATTGCGCGACGGCGGTATGAAGCCCCTGACCTTTGCGCTGCTGCCGCCGCCGGAAGTGCCGCCCCGCGACCGCACGGATCTGGTCGGGAATTTTCCAATCTCCGGTATCCGCGTGGTGAACCTCTCTCCGCGTGTGGCGGACGAGCTTGGCATCCCGACCGATCTGACTGGCGTGATCGTGGAAGGGGTACAGCGCGGTTCCGTGGCGCAAAGGGTCGGCATTCGGCCATTGGACATCGTTACCGAGGTGAACGGGCAGGATATCGATCTGGTGTCCAAATTAGTCTCCATTGTCGAGGACGGCCCGCCGGAATGGCTTGTCGTTCTGAACCGGCGTGGAGAGCGCCTGGTGCTGGAGGTCCGCTAGATGGCGGGCCGCAAGGCGGCTGATTCCGGGCCGGGCCTGTTCGGCGATCAGGCTCCGCGGCCTCTGGCCGACCGGCTGCGGCCGAAAAACCTGGCTGAGGTTGTCGGCCAGGACCATCTGCTGGGGGACGCGGGGCCACTTTTTCGAATGGTGGATCAGGGCCGCCTGACGTCGCTGATCCTGTGGGGCGGTCCGGGCTGCGGCAAGACGACCATCGCCCGCCTGCTGGCCGATGAAACCGATCTGGAATTCGAACCGCTCTCCGCCGTGTTTTCCGGTGTGGCCGATTTACGCCAGGTATTCGAGCGGGCCAAGGAACGACGGGTGGGCGGCAAGGGGACCTTGCTGTTCGTCGACGAGATTCACCGCTTCAACCGGGCTCAACAGGACGGTTTCCTGCCTTATGTGGAGGACGGCACCGTCATTCTGATCGGGGCGACTACCGAGAATCCCAGTTTCGAACTGAACCCTGCTCTGTTGTCCCGCTGTCAGGTCTTCGTCCTGAACCGCCTGGATACGGAGGCCCTGGGCCGCCTGATCGACCGTGCGGAGCGGGAGGAAGAGAGGCCGTTGCCGCTGGACGCGGACGCCCGCGCGGCCCTGGTCGCGATGGCCGACGGCGACGGACGCTATCTGCTGAACATGGTCGAGGCGCTGTACAATACCGGCCTGTCGAAACCGATGTCGCCGGAAGAGCTGACCACGGTCGTACAGCGCCGTCTGCCCGTCTACGATAAGGCGCAGGAAAGCCACTACAATCTGATCAGCGCCCTGCACAAATCGCTGCGCGGGTCCGATTGCGACGCGTCTTTGTACTGGTTTGCCCGGATGCTCGCGGGTGGGGAGGATCCTCTCTATATCGCCCGCAGGCTGGTTCGCTTCGCCTATGAGGATGTCGGGCTCGCCGACCCCAACGCCGCGGTTCAGGCGTTGGCGGGGTGGGATACGTTCGAACGCCTGGGTTCTCCCGAAGGAGAGCTGGCGCTGGCCCAGGTCGTGATCTATCTGGCTACCGCGCCGAAGTCGAATGCGGCCTACGCCGCTTACAAGCAGAGCCTCAGAACCGCGAAGGACACCGGTTCCCTGCCGCCGCCCAAGCATATCCTCAACGCGCCGACACGGCTGATGAAGGAAATCGGCTACGGCGACGGCTACGCGTATGACCACGACCAGCCCGACGCATTTTCAGGGCAGAACTATTTCCCCGAAACCATGGCCCGCCAGGAACTCTATCAGCCGGTAGAACGGGGATTCGAGCGGGAAATCCGCAAACGCCTGGATTACTGGGCCCGTTTGAGGAAAGACCGCCAACCATAGACCGGCCCCGGCTGGATTGTGCGTTTGCGGACAAGTCGGCGAGACGTCGACGCAGACACAATTCCTTCATCTTTTCGTAACAGGTCAGTCACCGCGTCCCTGTATCGCAGTGCCGAAGAGTGGGGCGGAACGGGTTTCCGTAGCCGACTCTGCATTCCTGGTGGAGGCCGGGTAGGGGCGTATCGAACGGTGTTTCCCACATCCGCGGCGCTTTTGCCGATGCCGAAAAGGTAGTCGCGAAGGCGTATCGACGGTGAAGCGCGATCTTACCCCGTATGGAATGCACATGTTTGGTTTTAATTATGGGGTCACCATGCGCAACGTCATTGACGTTTCCTCTATCAATAAAAATTTCGGGCGCGGACCGCTCGTTCTCAAAGACATAAATCTGACGATCGCGGAAGGTGAAATGGTGGCGCTGATCGGCGCGTCCGGGTCCGGTAAATCCACGCTGCTGCGTACGATTTGCGGTCTTGAGACGGCGAATGCCGGCGCCGGCGCCATCTCATTGTTCGGTTCTGTAACCCAGAAAAATGGGAAAACGACACCCGCGCAACGTCAGCTACGCGCCCATATCGGGGTCATCTTTCAACAGTTCAACTTGGTCACGCGCCTGTCGCTCTTGACCAATGTTCTGGTGGGGCGGCTCGGCCAGATACCGAAATGGCGCGGTTTGCTGGGACTGTTCCCGCGCGAAGATAAGATCATCGCCCTGAAGGCGCTGGAAAGGGTGGGCATGGCCGAGCGGGCGAAGCAGCGCGCCTCCACCCTGTCGGGCGGTCAGCAGCAGCGCGGCGCTATCGCGCGCGCCCTGACTCAGGGGGCGGAGCTTATCCTGGCGGACGAGCCCATCGCTTCCTTGGATCCGGCTTCGGCGGAGCGCGTGATGGAGTCACTCAGCACGATCAACAAGGAAGATGGCGTGACGGTCGTGGTGTCGCTGCACCAGATAGATCACGCGTTCAAACACTGTGAAAGAATCGTCGCCCTGAAAGACGGGGAAGTCGCCTATGACGGGCCGACGAACGAAATCGCGCCTCACCAGATTGCCGCGCTATACGGCGTTGAAGGTCTTGATTTGGTGAAGGATGCGAAGGCGGCGGATGACGACGAACCCGCCTTCCAGGCGGATGTCGAACTGAAGCCGGCCGCCGTTGCATAGCGGTTCCTGTATCGGGAACTGCATCGGTTTTCCAATTTTATCCACACACTAGTCATAACTTGGGAGTGTTGACGATGTTCAAGAAGTTACTGGCCGCGGCCACCTTGCTGGCGACCGGTGTCGTCGGGGGATCCGCCCTGGCAGAAGATATGCCCAAACAGCTCAATTTTGGGATTATTTCGACGGAAAGCACCTCCGCCCTGGAGTCCAGCTTCGGCCCGTTCCTGAGCGCCATGTCCGAGAACCTCGGTGTAGAGGTGAAGCCGTTCTTCGCGAGCGACTATGCCGGTGTCATCGAAGGCATGCGGTTCGGTAAGGTCGATGTGGCCTGGTTCGGCAACAAGTCCGCCATCCAGGCGGTTGACCGCGCCGGCGGCGAGGTGTTCGCCCAGACCATCAAAGACGACGGCTCCCGCGGTTACCATTCGCTGCTGATCACGCACAAGGACAGCCCGCTGAACAGCCTGGAAGACGTCCTGAAATGCGACCAGTCGCTGACCTTCGGGAACGGCGATCCGAATTCGACCTCCGGCTTCGCGATCCCGGGCTATTATGTCTGGGCCCTGAACAATCAGGAGCCGGAAGATTGCTTCAAGCGCGTGACCAACGCCAACCACGAAGGCAACGCCCTGGCCGTCGCCACCAAGAAAGTCGATGTTGCGACGAACAACACCGAATCCGTCTACGCCCGTTTGGCGAAGACGCATCCGGACGCGGCCGCCAACATCAAGGAAATCTGGCGTTCGCCCATCATCCCGTCCGATCCGATCGTCTGGCGGAAGGAGCTGCCGGCCATCGCGAAGGAGAAGATCTACTACTTCTTCATGCAGTATGGCCGCTTCGGCGACATCGAGAAAATCAAGCGCGAGCGTGAAGTGCTGGCGGGCGTCTCCGACGGTTGGGGTCCGTTCCTGGCTTCCTCCAACGCCCAGCTTCTCGACGTTCGTCAGATCGAAGCCTTCAAGGCCAAGATCAAAGCCCAGAACAACGACAAATTGAGCGCGGAAGACAAGGAAGCGGCGATTGCGGCGGCGGAAGCCGAACTGGCCCGTTTGCAGGAATTCGCCAACATCGTCGGCAAGTCCGGCTACTAAAGTATGTATCCCGGCGGGGGCTGGTTTTTCAGCCCCCGCTCTTTTTTTGAAAGATCGGATTATCACCATGTCGACCACGCACCTGGCCGGAGATCTTCGCGGACCCGACGGCACCTTGGCTCTGACGCCTGTTATCGAGGAACAGCTTAAGCCCGATACCAAGGGCTTTCTGATCAAATTGGGTCTGGTCGCCTTTATCGCCGCCCTGCTGGGAGTGTCCTATTATCCGGCGGAGGTGAACAACTGGTCCTATCTGATCACCGACGCGGGCAATATGGCGATTTTCATCGCCGACTTTCTGCGGCCCGATTTCATCGATATCGACGAATATCTGTTGAAGATGCTGGAGACGGTTCAGATCGCGCTTTGGGGAACCTTCCTGTCCATCGTCTTCGGCATTCCCTGCGCGCTATTATGTTCCAGCAATATCGCCCCGGTTTGGGTGGTTCAGCCGATGCGCCGGCTGATGGACGCCTGCCGGGCGATCAACGAGCTTGTCTTCGCCATTCTGTTTGTTGCGGCCGTGGGGCTCGGTCCCTTCGCCGGGGTCATGGCGTTGTTCATTCATAACCTGGGCATCATCTCGAAACTGTTCTCCGAAGCGGTGGAGGCAATCGACCACCGGCCCGTGGAGGGCATCCGCTCGACCGGCGCGACCCGGGCGCAGGAAATCATCTATGGCGTTATTCCGCAGGTCTTGCCCCTGTGGTCCAGCTTCTCCCTCTACCGTTTCGAAACTCTTGTGCGGTCGGCGACCGTGTTGGGCATCGTTGGGGCGGGCGGTATCGGCTTCACCTTCTACGAAGCGTTTCGAAGCTTCCAGTACGACAAGGCGGGCGCGATAATCCTCGTCGTCGTAATCGTCGTTTCGCTGATAGATATTCTGTCCGCACGGCTGCGAAAGCTGCTGGTTTAAGGCGCTTCGGAGAGTATGCGGAAAGAACCGTTTAAGTAGCTTTTGTCCTAATGGCCCCTGCTCTGCGCCGGGCATGGGCCTGTAAGGACGTCTCCAGCGCTCCCGCAGGGCCGCCGTTCCGCACGAAAACACCCAAAATTGCGGGTTCGTGGACTTTTGCAGGCGGAAACCGGTCTCACGAACGGGTGAATACAAGGATACTGCTTGTTGAAAGCCCATCCAATCCGCCAAAATCCAGGTCCGTTTTACGAAGACGGTAAGGAAGGGCGCGTTTGGTGGTTGATCGAACGAGCGAGGCCGGGTCTGCACGTTCTCCCGACACGGAGCCACTCTCTTTTTCCGGAGAAAGCTGGCCTGGAACACTACTCTATACTGTAACGCAATCGGGGGATGCGGTCCGCCTCGACTGGGCTAACCGGGATTTTCTGGAGGTTGTGGGTGTGGCGGCGCACGATCTTCCCCTGGATCTGCCGCGGTTTGCCGATCTGACGATTCATCCGGATGACCGCGACGCCTATCTTGCTGCGATGCAAGCCCTTACGCCGCGTGAAAGGACCGACGGCGAGTTCCGGTTCCACGCCGGGGACGGCGATCCGCGATGGTTCAAACAAGTGGTGGTGCTTCAGGAACAGCGCGAAGAGGGGAAGACATTTCTTCTAACCTGCCTTGATGTCAGCGCGGAGCGCCGCCGGCGTGAAGACTGGGCGTCGGCCCGGGAAGGTCTGGAACGCAAGATCGAGCATCGGGAGCGGGAACTTTCGCAGACATCCCTTCAGTATCAGGATCTGATGGACAGTTCGCTGCAGGGGCTGTTCCTGCACGATGGCCACAACCTGCTTTATGCAAACGCGGCGTTGGCGAAATTCCTTGGATATCGGTCGCCGGATCATTTGACCGGCATGGAAGATGTCTGGGGGATGTTTCCCGAAGAAGAACAGGAGCGTCTGCGCGGTTACCGCATGCGGCGCAAGGAAGGACGGGCGGCGCCGGATACCTACGAATGCAAGATGCTGTGCAGGGACGGGCGGCGGGTCTGGGCGGAATTCAGGGTATCCACCCCGTCCTGGCGGGGCGAGCAGGTCTATCTTGTGTCGGTCATCGATATCTCCGAGCGGCGGGAAGCCGAACAGGCCATGTTGGCCGCCCGCCGGGACGCGGAACTGGCCAGTCAGTTGAAGTCGGATTTTCTGGCGAAAATGAGCCACGAACTGCGGACGCCGCTGAACGCGATTATCGGATTTTCCCAATCCTTGGGAGCAACGCCGCCGGCGGACATCACACAGGAAAAGCTGGATGAGTACGCGGGCTATATCCAACAGGGCGCGCACCATCTGCTCCATATCGTGAACGAGATCCTGGATCTCTCCAAGATAGAGGCGGGCCGCTATGACCTGATTGAGGAGCCGACCAGCCTGTCCGATGTCGTGCACCGTTCGTCCGGTCTGGCCAGCGGCCTTGCCACGCCGCGGCAGGTTGAAATCCGTGTGCGGGGCCTGGAGGAGGATGTCCGGGTGTTTTCCGACGAACGCGCCTTGACGCAGGCCGTTCTGAACATCCTCAGCAATGCGGTGAAATTCAGCCCGATGGGGGGCGAGGTGACGGTCACCGTCAACAAACCCGATCCGGACCAAGGCGTGGAGATCGCGATTGCCGATCAGGGCGACGGTATTCCCCCGGAAAAGCTGAGCTATGTTCTGACGCCGTTCGGTCAACTCGGCGCCAATGAAGCCTATCGCGCCAGCGGCACCGGTCTTGGCTTGCCCATCGCCAAATCCCTTATCGATCTGCATGAGGGACATCTGACAATCGAGTCGGAGCCTGGAGAAGGCACGACGGTGCGCATCCAATTGCCCGCCTTCCGGACGATGCTTTAGGGGCGGATCTACAGCGTCATTTTCATGCCGATGTGAGACGGCGAAAAGCCGAGCTCCTCATAGAACCTTTTCGCGTCGGCTCTCTGGGCGTTCGTCGTCAATTGCAACAGATGACATCCGCGCCGTCTTGCCTCCTCGATGCCCCATTCGAACAGGCGTCTGCCGTATCCTTGCCCGCGCACCGTTCGCGCCACCCGCACGGATTCGATCTGGGCCCGCGTCCCGCCGGTAAAACTGATCGATGGGATCACCGTAAACTGCATCGCCGCCATCACGGCCCCATCCACTTCGCCGACCAGCAGATCGTTGTTCGGGTCGTCATGGATGGCGTCGAAGGCCCGGATATAGGCTTCGTTCAACGGCGGCCCCGGGTCTTCACGGGTTCGGCCCAGAACATCGTCGGAAAGCAGGTCGACGATTGCCGGCAGATCGTCCCTGGTCGCGCGCCGGATCTTCATGGACTGTCCCGCAGAGCGGCCAGCCGTACGAAGGCGCGGGATCTGTCCAGCGGATCCTTGATGGTATCGGCGATTGCGGCCGCCCGCCGAACGCTGTCGGGCGAACGCGTCGGGCCCGTCAGCACAAAGATGCGCCGCAGCTTGGACTTGGTCTTCAGCAGCGCGGCATCGGCCAGACGCAAAGCCTGGGCCGACAGACGGGGGTCGAGGATCGAAGACAGCCGCATGAACATATCGGCGCGCAGGTGCGGCAGGTCGATGGCGTCCGCTGCCGAGACCGCGGCCCGCTGCGCCTTTGCGGTGGCGTCGTTTCCGGCCAGGGTCAGAATCGCATGGCGGGTCAGGGCCGCTTCATACTGGGCGAAGCCCCTGCCGTAGAGAACCTGAATGGCCGGGATGTCTGCTTCCGCAAGGGCCAGAGCTTGCTGCGCGCGCTCCCGCTGGTCCTGTTTCGCGGCGACCCTGGCGACCCGCGACCAAGCCACCGATCTGAAACGCGGCTGTTCGATTGCCGAGACCTGTTCGAAGGCGGCTTCCCAGTCCCCGGACTCGGCGGAACGGAGCCCCGCCCGGGCCTCGGTATTCTCAGGGAGCAATCCGCTTACAAGGGCCTTCTTGGGCGAGGCCGGCGACACAGTCAGGCCGGCCGCGACGAGGGAGCGCAAGGCCCGCCGCGGATCGTCGATCAGCGCTACCGCACCCATGGCGAGGTTCGGCTCGCCAAGGGCGGCGAGGGCGCCGGCCACGTCGGTCAGCGCCCAATCGCGCCGGCTTTCGTCCTCAACCGCATAGGCGTGGGCCAACGCCTCGCGAAGAAGACAGAGCGGCGCGAGTGTTCGCAGGCAAATTTCAAGATTGTCCGCCAGCGGGGCGGGGGGCGTCCGCAGTTTGCGCGCCTGAACGTAGTCCGGGACAGATTGCAGGGCTCGTTCCGCGACGTCTCGGTCCAGGCGCTTCTGCTGTTCAAGTTGTTGAAGCGCCTTGGGGAGGGGAGCGTCGCCCGCCGTTTCGCCGGACGGGTCGACGGAGGCGTTTCCGTTCAACAGCAGCGCAGCATTCGCCGGCCCCCAAATCTGCAGGGTCGACGCCGAAAGCAGCATCACGGCGGCAAGCAAGGGGCCCGCAATCCTATGACGACAGGTCATATCGAAAGTGTTGCGTCAGTTCGTGTCGCATTTCAAGAGTCGCTATGGAACGCGGGAATGGCGCATTTCGCTTGTTCGTGGTGTGGCCCCGCCGCTATCTTGGCGCGCCCGGCGGGTCAGCCGGGCTTTAGGTCCCAACAAATTCAGCCGGAGTAAGCTCATGGCGATTGCGCATCCCTATCTGATGTTTCTGGGCGACGCCCCCGATCAACTGGCGGCAAAGGTGGCGAACGGCGTTCGTATCTGGCGTCCGGACTGGTGCGTGGGCCAATTCCGGCTACCCGGCTGCAATGCGGACCTTGGATTGCCGGACATGACCATTCAGGAAGCGGCGGCCGCCGGCGTGAAAACCGTCGTTGTCGGCGTCGCCAACCGCGGCGGCGTGATTCCGGCGTCCTGGATTGCCTCGCTGAAGGAAGCCATCGGCCTGGGCATGGATATCGCCAGCGGTCTGCATAACAAGGTCGCCGATATCC
>JANQIT010000029.1 GCA_028282025.1 Hwanghaeella sp.
CCGCCTTCGGCATCCAGCGCAGAGAGGATTTCCGCCAGGCTGTCATGGGCGAAACAGCGGTCGATGACCTCCCGATGCGGCTCCAGGGCGGAAGCCTCAGGCTGCCGGGCGAAGCGCGCAATCACCGCCTCCGCCACGGTATGGGAATCGCCCTCCCAGTCTGCCGATGCCAAAGCGTCGATCAGCGCGTCCAGCGACCCACTATCGACAAAGGCGTCGTACACGCCCGCCTGAACGACATCGCCGCCTTTGATGCGCGAATTGGTCAGCGCCAGATAGGTGCCCACTTCTCCCGGCAAGCGCGGCAGAAAATAACTGCCGCCGACATCGGGAAACAATCCGATGGCGGTCTCGGGCATCGCGAACATTACCCGTTCCGTAGCAACCGTGTGGGATCCGTGCACGGAAACCCCGACACCGCCGCCCATCGAAATCCCGTTCACCAGGGGTATGTAGGGTTTGGGATATGTATGGATCAGATGATTGAGTACGTATTCCTCGCGGAAGAAATCCTCACGCAGGCCGTTCTTTCCCGCTTCCTCCTTGGTCAGGGCGATCACGTCGCCGCCGGCGCAAAAGGATTTGTCGCCCGCTCCAAGAAGTACGACGGCGGCAATACCCGGCTCCACAGCAAATGCGCGCAGCGCCTTCTCCAGGTCCTGAATCATATTCAGCGTCAGGGCGTTCAGAGCCTTCGGACGGTTAAGGGTCAGCAGGCCAACCGGGCCGCGCCGGTCGACAAGGATCTCAGAATTTTCAGACATTCAACATCCTATATTGCTTTTAAGTGAGTATCTTACGATTAATTCTTAAACTGATCTCTCGCAATGATCAGCCGCATGACTTCATTGGTTCCTTCCAGTATCTGATGAACCCGCAGGTCCCGCAGATAGCGTTCAATCGGGTAGTCGCGCAGATAACCGTATCCGCCATGCAGTTGAAGCGCCTGATTGCAGATTTCGAAACAGACGTCGGTAGAGAACCGCTTAGCCATTGCGGCTTGCGCCGTCGCCCCAGGCGTCTTTCGATCCACCATCGCGGCGGCCTTGTGCAGCATAAGCCGCGCCGCTTCCAACTCCGTCGCCATATCCGCAACCCGGAACTGCAGCGCCTGGAAAGCGGAAAGGGCTTTACCGAACTGCTTACGCTCGGTCATGTAGATCTTGGTGGCCTCCAGAGATGCACGTGCGCCGCCCAGCGAACAGGCCCCGATATTGACCCGCCCTCCATCGAGGCCCTGCATGGCGATCTTGAACCCGTCCCCCTCTTCGCCGATCCGACAGCTTGTGGGCACCCGCGCATCTTCGAATAGAACCATGGCGGTCGGCTGGGAATGCCAGCCCAGTTTGCGTTCCTGCGCACCGAAGGAAAGGCCCGGCGTCTCCTTCGGAATCGCCAGACAGGTGATGCCGGCGGGCCCGTCTTCCCCCGTTCTAACCATGGTGACATAGACATCGCTGCGCCCGCCGCCGGAGATAAAGGCCTTGCTGCCGTTCACGACATAGTCGCCGCCGTCCCGAACAGCACGGGTTCTCAGGCTGGCGGCGTCGGAGCCGGAATTCGGCTCGGTCAGGCAGTAGGACGCAAACTGCGCCATGGTCATCAGGCCCGGCAGGAAGCGCGCCCGCTGCTCCGCACCGCCGAACCGGTCGATCATCCAGGCGGCCATATTGTGGATCGAGATATAGGCTGCGGTGGACGGACAGGCGGCGGCCAGTTCCTCGAATATGATGGCCGCGTCGAGGCGACTCAGCGCCGATCCGCCATGTTCTTCGCCGCAGTAAATGCCCCCAAACCCCAGGGCGGCCGCCCGGCGGAGCGTCTCCTCGGGAAAGACGGACTTCTCATCCCACTCGGCGGCGTGGGGCGTCATCTCGTTCTGCGCGAAATTCCGCGCCATATCCTGAAACGCGACCTGCTCTTCGGACAGCGAAAACTCCATGACTTGAAATCCTCAATGGGCAGAGAACGGGCCGCACCGAAACCGGCGTCGGCGGCGCGGAGTTTAAGAATGGCGCATCGCTAGTCAATCGTGAGGGGTGCTACGCACAGCCGGCAAGCCAATCGCGGTTTTACGCTTGACCGGCGTTACGTTTCCACTACCCTCTTCCTTGCGCTGATTTGAGACCTTGCTTGCGGGCGCGTTATAAGTACGGCTAAACGGGCATGGAAAACCATCGTCCGCCGGCCGTCTGGCCGGCTTTTTCGTTTCCGCAGCATTCTCTCATTCGGCGCATTGGCCGGTATTCGCGACATGCGCCCGGCCCGCGGCGATTTGAGGGACCGCTTGCTCCGCGTCAACAACAGCTAAAGCGAAACGGAAACGTTCCCTCGATCAGTGAAACGATTGAAACGGCAAATGCCTGTCTGAGGGGTTAAATCCATGGCGAACACGAGCAAAAATCCACAAACCATTGCGCTGCATGGCGGTTATCGCAGCGACCCGGCCACCAATGCGGTCGCCGTCCCGATCTACCAAACGACATCCTACCAGTTCGACAGCGCCGAACACGCGCAGAAACTGTTCTCGCTGCAGGAACTCGGGAACATCTATTCCCGCATCATGAACCCGACCGTCGATGTGCTGGAACAGCGGGTCGCCGCGTTGGAAGGGGGCGTGGCCGCGCTCGCCATTTCCTCGGGTCAGGCCGCAAGCGCATTGTCGATTCAAAACCTGGCGCATAGCGGCGACAATATCGTCAGTTCGACGGACCTGTATGGCGGGACCTGGAACCTCTTTGCGAACACACTCCGCGAACAAGGGATAGAGGTTCGCTTCGTCGACCCGGAAGACCCCGAAAATTTCCGCCGCGCCACCGATGAAAAGACCCGGGCTTATTACGCGGAAACCCTGCCGAACCCGAAGCTCCGCGTCTTCCCGATTGGCGAGGTAGCCTCCATCGGGCGGGAACTGGGCATCCCGCTGATTGTCGATAACACGGCCGCGCCGATCCTGTGCCGCCCCTTCGATCACGGTGCGGCCGTCGTGGTCTATTCGACGACCAAATATATCGGCGGTCACGGAACCTCAATCGGCGGCCTGATCGTCGATGGCGGGAACTTTCCGTGGGAAGATCATAAGGCGCGTCAGCCCTACTTGAACGAGCCGGACCCCAGCTACCACGGCGCGGTCTGGACGGAAGCGGTCAAACCGCTGGGCCCCATCGCCTATATCATCAAAGCCAGGGTCACCCTGCTGCGCGACCTGGGTTGCTCGATGTCCCCCTTCAACGCCTTCCAGTTCATTCAGGGTTTGGAGACGCTGCCGCTGCGCATTCGCGAGCATAGCCGGAATGCGGACGCGGTTACGGCCTTTCTCGCCGAACATCCCGCGGTGGAAAGCGTCATTCACCCAAGCCGGGCGACCGGCGAAGAAAAGCGGCGCGCCGATACCTACATGAGCGGCGGCCTCGGCGGCCTGGTCGGCTTCCATATTAAGGGCGGCCGGGAGGCCGGCGCGCGTTTCATCGACGCCCTCCAACTGCTCTATCACGTTGCCAATATCGGGGATGCAAGGTCGTTGGCCATTCACCCGGCCACGACGACGCATTCTCAACTCACCCCGGAAGAACAACAGGCCACGGGGGTGACCGACAGCTATGTTCGCCTGTCTATAGGCATCGAACATATCGACGATATTCTGGCCGATTTGTCGAACGCGCTGGAGGCGTCGCAGACGACGGCACAAGCAGCCGAGTAATCGCAATAACGCCGCTTTTGGTTTCATCTGAGTTGTGCGCCGAGCTCTTTTCAGGGTTCGGCGCACGGCATTTCAAGGCATAGAAGATATCGGTCCTGGAAAAGGGTGTTGGTTATTTATCTTAAATTTTAACAGAATTAATATCTAATTCTGAATAAATACGAGGCGTTTTTCTTGATTCTTCTGCTCGTTCAGCCGATTTTTCAAAGGATAGCGTGCGCATCGTCACAGATTTTTCGGCAGCGGCGCCGTAGCAACACATTGTTCATATTTTTTTAGTTAAATTCAGGAAGCGTTTTATATTGGATTCATTAATGGTTCCGGCGCACCAGCCAGTTGAATCGAACGGCAGCTTTGGGGAGATGCGCCGTGCATTTACACCCCATTGTCGACCCCGGAAGGATTGAAGGCCGCTCATGGTAAGCACATTAGGCGTCTTGCCCGAACGTCTGCCCGGCAAAGCTCGATACGTCCCCTGTCGGAACGGACCAAGTTGAGACGCAGGCGGCCACCGAGTTCAATCCGAGTTGAATGACACTTTTTAATTTTAAGCTGTTGAGAAAATTATGGCGACTTCAGACAACACCCCCAACGGTTCGGAAAAAACGGCGCTCGATGTAACGCCCGATCATGTCTTCGAAGCGGGCTCCGGGCCGCTCGTTGTCCCCGTCGGCGATGCGTTGCTACAGGCCGACTATAGCCGCCATGGAGGGGACCTTCAGCTCCAGACGCCGGATGGGATTACGATCCTGATCACCGGCTATTTCAATCAGGAAGCGCCGCCGGATCTCTATACGCTCGCCGGTTCGCGCATCACGCCGGATGTCGCCGCCAAACTGGCAGGCCCCCTCGCCCCGGGCCAGGTTGCCCAATCCGGCGACGTCTCCACCCTGGAAGAACCGATTGGCAGCATCGACACGATCAAGGGCGTTGTAACGGTTGTTCGCGCCGACGGGACGCAAGCTGTCCTGGAAGAAGGCGCTCCCGTCTATCAAGGCGACACCCTGATCAGTGGTGACGGCGCGGCGGTCGGCATCATCTTCGCCGACAACAGTACGCTCTCCATGGCCGCGAACGGCCGGATCATCCTCGACCAACTGGTCTACAATCCCGAAGCGCCAAGCGCCTCCAGCCAGGTGTTCAACGTCGTTCAGGGCGCCTTTATGTTTACCAGCGGCGCCATCGGCAAAGCCGATCCGGAAGCCGTCGCCGTCAACACGCCGGTCGCCACCATCGGCATCCGCGGCACGAAATTCGGATTCAGTGTCGACGCGGCGGACGGGTCCACCAATGTGACGGTGTTGGAAGGCGCCGTTTACGTCCAAAATGCAGGCGGATACGTTTTGCTGACCGCTATTGGCGAGACCACCCTGATTTCCTCCTTCGATCAACGGCCAAGCGATCCGCGCATCCTCAGCCTGCAGGAAATTCAGAATTACTACGGCGACGCCATCGGATATCACCCGGTGCGACAGGAAGTCCCGGATCCCGGCGACGATACCGCGGCGACGGATGAAGACGACTTCGACGAAGCCGCGCTTGACGATATTGCCGACCAGCTCAACGACATTGAAACGGCGGCCGGCGAATCCGCAATCGGGGACGCCGATGTAACGGACGGCGATTTCGCCGAATTGGAAGTCGGAGAAATCGGCGAATCCGGCCTTCAAGCAAGAGCCACGCTCGGCGAAACCAGTCTCGGCGACCCGGAGCCAGGCGGCCCGGAAGTCGTCTCCAGCACCGGGGAAACGCCTGACGGCCCTGGTGGAGACGGCGGCGGGGCGGCAGAAGAAACGGCGCCAAGCGTAGCCCAGGAGGCCACGCTGACGACGGACGCCGCCGGCGGCACGGAAGACACGGCCATTCCGCTCTCCATCTCCGTCGCCGATGTGGAGAGCAATGACACAGCCAGCGTAACTGTTTCGAACATTCCGGCTGGAGCAACGCTTTCCGCCGGGACAATCAATGACGACGGCAGCGTTACCTTGACCGTCGCGGAACTCACCGGCCTGACCATCACCCCACCCGCCAACAGCGATGCGGACTTCACGCTTGCCGTGGAAGTCACCACGACCGATACGGTGTCCGGCGATACCGCTACGGTTACAGGCTCGGTCGCCGTGGCCGTCACCGCCGATGCGGATGCACCGACACTCTCGGTCAGCGCCGCCTCGGGCGATGAAGGCACCGCGATTTCCCTGGATATCGCCTCCGGCCTCACAGACACCGACGGCTCCGAGACTCTCACCGTTACCGTCTCCGGCATTCCGCAAGGGGCGGCTCTGTCCGCAGGCACAGTCAATCAGGACGGCTCCGTCACCCTCACCGCCGATGAGTTAAGCGGCCTCACCATTAGGCCGGTCCCGGTTTCCGTTACCGATTTCTCGCTAACCGTCACGGCGACGGCGATCGATACGGGCGGTGATACGGCGACAACGCAGACGACGCTTCCCGTCACCGTGACCGGCACGGCGGCCGCAGCCACCCTGACGACCGATGCCGCCAGCGGCACCGAAGATATGGCCATTCCGCTCTCCATCTCCGTCGGAGACGTGGAGAGCAACGACACCGCGTCCGTCACTGTCTCCGGCATCCCGGCTGGGGCGGTCCTGAGTGCAGGCACCGTTAATGACGATGGTTCCGTCACGCTGACCGTTGCGGAACTTACCGGCCTGACCGTCACCCCGCCCGCAAACAGCGACGCGGACTTCACGCTCGCCGTGGAAGTCACAACAACAGACGCAGAGTCCGGCGATACGGCGACAGTCACGGGTTCCGTTGCGGTTGCGGTTACCGCCGATGCGGATGCACCGACGCTCTCGGTCAGCGCCGCTTCCGGCGACGAAGATACGGCGATCTCCCTGGATATCGCCTCCGGCCTCACCGACACCGACGGGTCCGAGACCCTGACCGTCACCGTCTCCGGCATTCCGCAGGGAGCAACCCTGAGCGCCGGTACGGTCAATCAGGACGGCTCCGTTACACTGGTAGCGAATGAACTCTCCGGTCTAACCATCACCCCGGCTACAGATTCCGTTGCGGACTTCACTCTGACCGTCGCGGCAACAGCGACCGATACCGGCGGCGATACGGCAACGACACAGACCACTCTGCCGGTCACCGTCACCGGAACAGCGGCGGCGGCCACCCTGACGACCGATGCCGCAAGCGGTACCGAAGACATGGCCATTCCGCTGTCGATCTCCGTTGGCGATATCGAGAGCAACGACACGGCCTCTGTCACCGTGTCGAACATCCCAGCTGGAGCAACGCTTTCGGCGGGCACTGTCAACGACGACGGTTCTGTCACGCTGACCGTTGCGGAACTGAGCGGTCTGACCGTCACCCCGCCCGCCAACAGCGATGCGGATTTTACGCTCGCTGTGGAAGTCACGACGACCGATGCCGAGTCCGGCGATACAGCTACAGTGACCGGCTCCGTCGCTATTGCGGTCACCGCCGATGCGGATGCACCGACGCTCTCGGTCAGCGCCGCCTCCGGCGATGAA